>NZ_JBKJTG010000154.1:0-24568 GCF_046590535.1 Phenylobacterium sp.
GGAGATCGACCAGCTGTTCGAGGCGGGCCTGGCGACCTTTGAGCAGGGCGAGCAGGACGAGACCCGACAGGCCGCGCGGCTGACTCTGGAGATCCTGGCGCGGAGCCTGCGGGACTAGGGCGCCACCCGCCGGGCGCTGAGGTTGGTGCGGCCGACGCCCTGCACTTCATAGAGCGCCTCGAAGCGGCCGCCGGGGTCGGCGGGGCCGAGGGTGCGAGCGGTGGTCCGGCCGGTGGCCAGTTCGGCGGTCTGCATGACGCCGATGTCGCGGGCGCCGGCGATGATCACCAGATGGGCGCCCGTGGGCCCCAGGATATGGGCGAAGTAGCCGTAGTCGCGGTTGGGGGCGTCACCGCGGACCCGGCCGGCGCCGGAGACGTAGGCCTGGCCATTGGTGCGGTCGATGAGTTCGTCGAAGGTCTCGCCGATCTCGAAGCGCGAACCGGCCAGGGCCGGAGCCTGCAGCAAACCCAGCGCAGAAAGGTAGCCCACATAGACGATGTCGGCGCTCTTGAGCATTTCGGGCCGCAGTTCCGAGGCGGTGATCACCCGCAAGCGCCCGGGCTTGTCCCCCGCCACCTGGCGCAGCAGGGGCATCAGGTCGCGGAGCGCCAGGGTCGCGCCCACCGGCGTGTACCAGGTGTCCAGGTCGATGTAGCGGCCCATCATTTGCGGGTTGTCCATCAGCCAGGCGTCGAGGTCGGCGGGGGAGTTGATGGTGAACTCGCGGAGCATGCGCTGGGGCTCATCGCCGCCGCCGGTGTCGCCGAAGATGTAGTAGTCGCCCACCACCACCAACAGCGGCCGCGAACTGGCGGCGATCCCGGACCAGAGCGGGGCGGCGGCCACCCGGGAGAGTTCGCGGGCTGGCGCAGGCTGGCGGGCGATGAGCGCCCAGGCGGCGAGGTTGGCGGCCAGCAGCACCAGCGCGGCGGCGACCAGGGCCGCCCGGCGGCCGAGGCGGCGCGGCTGTGGCGGCCTGACGGCCTCGCGCTGTTGCAGGTCCAGGCGGTACTCGCCCAGAGGGATGACCAGGCGCGGTCCCGCCGGCTGGCCTGAGTAGAAGGCGTCAAGCTTGCGGCGCAGGCGGTGGACATAGACCCGCACCGAGGCGTCCCCGGCAAGCGCGTCCGCGCGGCCGAACACGTCGGCGGCCACGTCGGCCTCGCGCAGCGGCCGGCCGGCGCCGGCCTGGTCGGCCAGGTAGTCGAACAGCCGCAGCAGGGCCGCTGACCGGCCCAGCACGCCGCCGGCGCGAACCTGCGCCACCTGCCGCTCGAACGCCGCCAAGGCCTGGTCCCGCATCGCCCCTCCGGCCCCTCCTGTAACCCCCTGTAACGGCGGCGGAAACCGTAAAGTACGGGCGGGGCGCGCGCGCAAGACCTACCCCCGCCTCAACCACGAAGCGGGAAAACCCCGCGCAAGATCAGGTCCGCAGGGGAACCACATGGCACATTGGAGCCTCCGCGCGCTGGCGGCGGGGACGGCGCTGGGCCTGAGCCTTGCGGCGCTGGCCGGCGGCGCAGCGGCGGACGAGGCGGTGGAAGTCTCCACGCTGGTGATCACCGCGCGGCTGGAGGACACCTTGCCGCAGGAGCTGGCGCGGTATGGCAGCGACCTCGAGGTGGTCACTGTCGAGACCGTCCGGGACAACCTCTATGTAGACGTTTCACAAGCCTTGCAGATGCAGGTTCCAGGTCTGTTCATCTCGCCGCGCAACGGACCGTTCAGCTATGTGGACCTGTCGCTGCAGGGCTCGCGCACCGGCGACGTCCTGTGGCTGGTGGACGGGGTGAGGATCAACAACCGGCTCTACACCTCCACCAGCCCGGCGGACACCCTGCCGGCCAGCATGATCGAGCGCGTCGAGGTGCTGAAAGGCGGCCAGAGCCTGTTCTACGGGACGCAGGCGGCGGCAGGCGTGATCAACATCGTCACCCGCGGCTATTCGGACGATCTGTCCGGCGCCCTGACGGTTGGCGGCCATACGAACGGCGGAGTCCATGCCGACGCCTATGTGCGCGACACCCTGGGCCCGCACCGGTTCGTGGCCTGGGTGTCGAAGGACGAGGCCAACGGCTACACCACCTTCGACGTCTTCCAGCCCAGCGCCACCGCCCGCAAGCGCGGCTACGACGTGGTCAGTCTGGGCGGCAAGTACGGGGTCGACCTGACCGACGGCCTGGCCCTGAACCTCTACTACCAGCACACCGACGCCCACCTGGACTATCCGGGCGCACGGCTGACCCGGCTGTCGTTCAACGACCGCGACGAGGAGATCGCCAGCGCCAGCCTGGACTGGCGCGCCAGCGACCGCGCGCAGGTGTCGGTGAAGGGCTACTACCATGACTGGGACAGCGTCTATTCGACGGTGAACAATGTGCCCGGCCAGCCCGGCGCCAGGGTCATCGTGGATGACCTGACCTATTGGGGCTACGAGGATTTCGGGGTCAGCGTGCTGGCCAAGCTGAACCTGCACCGCGGGTTCGAGTACCAGCTTGGCTACGACTTCCAGAACTTCAGCGGCCGCGACGAGGTGCTGCTGATCGCCGAGCAGACGGAGAAGGTGCACGCGGCGGTGGCCCAGGTGCGCACCACCGAGGACCTGTTCGCCACCGCCCGCCTGGCGGCCGGGGTCCGCTACAACAGGACCGGCGGCTCCGAGGCCACAGTGTGGAACGTGAGCGGCCATTGGGACGTGACGCCGGGCTTCTATCTGGAAGGCGTCGCCGGCACTTCGTTCATCCTGCCCAGCGCCGAGCAGCTGTTCGGCATCGATCCGTGCTGCGCGGTGGGCAATCCGGACCTGGAGCCGGAGGAGAGCCTGAACCTGAACGCCGCAGCGGGCGGGACCCTGGGATTGCTGAGGTGGCAGGCCACCGGCTTCACCCGGCGGATCGATAACCTGATCGTCGACGACTACGACCAGCCGGGCCTGCCCGACGGCATCTACCTGAACACGGCCGGCGAGGTGAAGGTGCGCGGGGTGGAGGTGCAGGCCAGCGTGAAGGTCTCCGACGCGCTCACCGCCCAGGGCTCCTACACCTGGACACGCGCGCGGGCGGCCGGCGCCGGCCAGCAGCTGGGTCGCACGCCAGAAAGCATCGGCAAGGCAAGCCTGGTCTATGCGCCCGCCGACCGGCCCTTCGGCGCCTCTGCCAGCGTCCTGTGGACCGGCGACGTCCACCAGCAGGTCACCGGCTTCGGGCGACGCAACTATGGGGACTATGTGGTCGCCGACCTGGCGGCGCACCTCTACCTGGACGGCGATGCGCGCCATCACCGGGTGACGGCGCGCATCGAGAACGCCTTCGACCAGGACTACGCCACGCGGGTGAACTCGGGCCTGATCGACGGCTCGACCACCGGGCGGTTCCTGTTCGGGTTCCGCGGCGTGCCGCGCACCGCCCACCTGGCCTACACCTATTCCTTCTGACGCCTCCTTGGGGAGCCGGCGCTGGGCGCCGCGCTGGCTGGTGCTGACCCATCGCTATCTGGGCGTTGGGGTCGGCGCGCTGATGCTGCTCTGGTGCCTGAGCGGCGTGGTCATGCTGTTCGTCCACTGGCCGGAAGTGCGGGAGGACCAGCGTGTGGCGGGCCTGGCGGCGATCGGCGGGGCGGCCTGCTGCCGGTTCGGCGCCACGATCGGCGACGCGCAGACCGTGGAGGCGGCGCGGGTGGAGAGCGCCGCCGGGCGGCCCGTGCTGCGGCTGGACGGTCAGGTCGTCATCGACCTGACCACCGGGGCGCCGGTGGAGGCGTTCAGCGCGGCGGACGCGCGGGCCATCTCCCAGGCCTTCGCCCCGGGCGCGGCGATCGCTGCGGTGACGGCGGTGGACAGCGACCAGTGGACGGTCACCGGCTATTTCAACGCGCGGCGGCCGTTCTGGCGGGTCCGGCTGGGCGATCCGGCGAGGACCGAGCTCTATGTCTCGGCCAAGACCGGGGAGGTTTCGCAGCGGACCACCGCGGCCGGGCGGTTGCTGAACTGGGCGGGCGCGATCCCGCACTGGCTCTATCCCGCGGTGCTGCGGGCCCACACCAAGCTCTGGGCGCAGGTGGTGATCTGGACGTCGGTGCTGGGGACCTTCCTGACCCTGGCCGGGCTGTACCTGGGCCTGGTCGCCTGGCGCCCGGCCGGGGACGGCAGGGCAAGCCCCTACCGCGGGCTGATGACCTGGCACCACCTGACCGGGCTGGCGACGGGGATCCTGACGCTCACCTGGGTGGTGAGCGGCCTGCTCTCCATGAACCCCTGGGGCCTGCTGGGCAGCGGGCCCGACAAAGGCGCCGCGCGGCTGGCCGGAGGCGCCCACGCCTTCGCGGAGGTGCGCGAGGCGCTCACCGCCGCGGTGACGGCGCGGCCTGACGCTCGGCAGATCCGCACCGCGCCGTTCGCTGGCAGCCTCTACCTGATGGCCGACGGCGAGCGGTTGGACGCCCGCGGGCGCCGGGCGGCGCTCAGCGCGGCCGAGCTGGCGCTGGCGCTGGAGCGGCTGGGGCCTGTGGCCGCCCAAGACACGATCGCCGAGGAAGACGCCTATTACTTCGCCCACCATGCGCCGGTGACCCTGCCCGTTCGGCGCGTCGTGTTGACGGACGGGACGCGGTACTACCTCGATCCCGGCTCCGGGGAAGTGCTGCAGGTGCTGGACGCCCCCGCCCGCGGCTACCGCTGGCTGCACCTGGGCCTGCACCGCCTGGACATCATCCCAGGCCTGCGCCAGGGCGCGGGGTGGGCGGCCGCGATGGTGATCCTGCTGGCAGGCGTCACCCTGGGGGTGGGACTGGGCGTCTGGCTCGCCTGGCGCAGGGCCATGCACGACCTCGCCGGATGGCGGCGAAACCGGCTACCCTCGCGTTGACTTCGGGCTTCCGAGGCGTATAAGTCCCGCCCTCTCGCCCGCGGGCCACCTCGCGGGCGCATTTCGTTTTGAATAATCCAAGTTTCCGAAGGCGCGAACGATGTACGCGGTGATCAAAACCGGCGGCAAGCAGTACCGGGTCCAACCGGGCGATCTGCTGGTGGTCGAAAAGCTGGACGGCGAGCCGGGCGCGAATGTCGCGTTTGGCGAGGTCCTGATGCTGGGCGACGGCGACGCCGTGACCCTGGGCCTGCCTACCGTGGCGGGCGCGTTGGTGAACGCCACCCTGGTGGAGACCCGCAAGGGTGTGAAGGTGAAGATCTTCAAGAAGATCCGCCGCCAGGGCTATCGCCGCACCCGCGGCCATCGCCAGTTCGAGAGCGTCCTGCGGGTGACCGGCATCGCCGGCGCCGACGGCAAGGAAACTAAGTGGGACGGCACGGTGGACATGACCACCAAGGCCGAGCTGAACGCCCGCGCCCGAAACCTGAAGTTCGTGTCGGCCACCGCCCAGTTGGAAGCCGCCGCGGCCGCCAAGGCGGCCCGCGCCGCGCCCAAGGCGAGCAAGGCCAAAGCCGCCAAGGCCAAGGCCCCGAAGGTTGTCGCCGCCAAGGTGGACGTCGAAGCCGCCATGGACACGGCCCAGACCAACGCCCCGGTGAGCGAGACCCCCGCGCCCAAGAAGGCCGCCGCCGCGAAGCCCGCGGCCAAGGCTGCTGCGCCGAAGGCCGCTGCGAAGCCGGCGGCCAAGGCGAAGGCTGAACCGAAAAAGACTGCGGCCCCCAAGGCCGACGCCACGAAGGCTGCTGCGCCGAAGAAGGCCGCCGCCGCCGCCCCGAAGAAGGACAAGTCCGCCAAGTAGGGCGGGCTCAAGGATTTAGGAGAGCACAATGGCTCACAAGAAATCAGGCGGCTCCTCGCGCAACGGGCGCGACTCGGCCGGCCGGCGCCTCGGCGTGAAGAAGTTCGGCGGCGAAGCGGTGCTCGCCGGCAACATCCTCGTGCGCCAGCGCGGCACCACCTTCTATCCCGGCGACAACGTCGGCATGGGCCGTGACCATACCCTGTTCGCCACCATCACCGGCGCGGTGAAGTTCATCACCAAGCGCAACGACCGAACCTTCGTGACGGTCGTGCCGGCCCAGGGCGCGAACGCCGAATAAGCGGAACCCTCCATACCGGTTCCGCCCCACCCAAGTGGCGGACCGGACAAGACTTCGCGGGGAGTCCGGTCAGCCGGGCTCCCTGCTGTCGTTTTGGGCCCGCGCGAGACGGGCCGGAGGAGGAAGACATGTGCGCTATTGAAACCAGCCCTGTCCTGGCGACCGAGCGGCTGATGCTGCGCAAGCCCGTGCGCGATGATGCGGCCCGCATCGCCGAGCTCGCCAACGACCTCTCCGTGGCTGGAATGACCACCAACATGCCCTATCCCTACCGGCCGGCGGACGCTGAGGCCTGGCTGACCAAGGTCGAGCGAAACGACTGGCGCACCGACGCGCCGTTCGCCATCGAGCACCGCCAGTTCGGGGTGATCGGCGGGCTGGGCTTTCACGTTAAGGACGGCGTCCGCGCCGAGCTGGGCTACTGGCTGGGCCAGCCGTTCTGGGGACGCGGCTACGCCACCGAGGCGGTGACCGCGGCCGTGGGCTGGGCGAAGACGGACTGGCGCAGGAAGCTGGTGGTGGCCGGGCACTTCGCCGACAACCGGGCGTCCGGCCAGGTGCTGTGCAAGGCGGACTTCCTCTACACCGGCGACGTGGAGCTGCGCGCCAGCCTGGCCAGAGGCGCCGCCGTGCCCACCCGCATGATGGTCTGGCTGGCGTAATTCAGAGTGTCATCCCGGCTTTCCCGAAGGGGAAGGTCGGGACCCATGAACACCCGATCATCGGTGGCGACCCTGGAGGGATCGGTGTGCATGGGTCCCGGACAAGCGCTGCGCGCTTTCCGGGATGACACCTTGTTTTCATGTTATTCGCCCGCGCAACAAGGCTGCCGATCTCCGATGAAATTCCTCGACCAGTGCAAAATCTACATTCGCTCCGGCAACGGCGGGGGTGGGGCCGTGTCGTTCCGGCGGGAGAAGTTCATCGAGTACGGCGGCCCGGACGGGGGCGACGGCGGCCGTGGCGGTGACGTGTGGATCGAGGCGGTGGACGGGCTGAACACCCTGATCGACTACCGCTACCAGCAGCACTTCAAGGCCGACACCGGCGTGCACGGCATGGGCCGCAACCGCCACGGCCACAACGGCGACGACGTGACCCTGAAGGTGCCGGTGGGCACCGAGGTGCTGGAGGAGGACAAGGAGACGCTGATCGCCGACCTGTCGGCCGCCGGCATGAAGCTGCGCCTGCTGAAGGGCGGCAACGGCGGGTTCGGCAACACCCATTTCAAGGGCCCGGTTAACCAGGCGCCGAAGTTCGCCAACCCCGGCCAGGACGGCCAGGAACAGTGGATCTGGCTGCGGCTGAAGCTGATCGCCGACGTGGGGCTGGTGGGCCTGCCCAACGCCGGCAAGTCGACCTTCCTGGCGGCGGCCAGCGCGGCCAAGCCGAAGATCGCCAACTATCCCTTCACCACCCTGACCCCCAACCTGGGCATGGTCGACCTGTCGGTGGGCGAGCGCTTCGTGCTGGCCGATATCCCCGGGCTGATCGAGGGCGCGAGTGAGGGCGCGGGCCTGGGCATGCGCTTCCTGGGCCACGTGGAGCGCACCGCGGTGCTGCTGCACCTGGTGGACGGCACGGCCGAGGACGTGGCCGCCGCCTGGCGGACCGTGCGCCACGAGCTGGAGGCCTATGGCGAGGAACTGGCCGACAAGACCGAGATCCTGGCCCTGAACAAGATCGACGCCCTGGACGATGAGACCCGCGACGCGCGGCGCGCCGAACTGGAGGCCGCCGCGGGCGTGCCCGTGCGGCTGGTGTCCGGGGTGGCCGGGACCGGGGTCACCGAGCTGTTGCGCGAGTCCTACACCCTGGTCCGCGCCAAGAAGGCCGAAGCCGCCGTCGCCCTGAACCTGCCCGAGGAAGAAAGCTGGACGCCGTGAACGGTCTCGACCGATGAACCTGGCGGGGGCCAGACGGATCGTCGTGAAGGTGGGCTCGGCGCTGCTGGTGGGCGAGAGCGGCGCCGCGGACGGCCACTGGCTGAGCGCTTTCGCGAGGGACGTGGCCCGGTTGCGGGCACGGGGCCAACAGGTGCTGGTGGTGTCGTCCGGGGCCGTGGCCCTGGGCCGCCGGCGCCTGAACCTGGTCAGGCGCGCGCTCACCCTGCCGGAGAAACAGGCGGCGGCGGCGGCGGGACAGTCGGCCCTGATGCGCGCCTGGGAGGAAGCCCTGGAGCCCCACGGCCTGGGCTGCGCGCAGATCCTGCTCACCCGCGACGACACCGAGGTGCGCCGGCGCTGGCTGAACGCCCGGGCGACGGTGGAGACCCTGCTGGCGCTGGGGGTGATCCCGGTGGTCAACGAGAACGACACCGTGGTCACCGAAGAGATCCGCTACGGCGACAACGACCGGCTGGCGGCCCGGGTGGCGCAGATGATCGGCGCCGACGTGCTGGTGCTGCTGTCCGACATTGACGGACTCTACACCGCCGACCCCAGGCGCGATCGGGGCGCGGCGCATGTGCCGCGGATCACCCGCCTGACGCCGGAGATCGAGGCCATGGCCGGAGGCGCCAACGCGGGCGCGGGCGTCGGCACCGGCGGCATGGCCACCAAGCTGGCCGCCGCCCGTATCGCCAGCGCCGCCGGCTGCGCCACGGTGATCACCCTGGGTAACCGCCCCTCGCCCCTGTGGGCGGTGGAGCAGGGCGAACGGGCCACGGTGGTGGAGCCCTCCACCACCCCGGCCCAGGCCTACAAGTCCTGGATCGCCGGCAGCCTGGCGCCAGCCGGGGCGCTCACCGTGGACGACGGGGCCGCCGAAGCCGTGCGGCGGGGCAAGAGCCTGCTGGCGGCCGGCGTCCGGCACGTGCATGGCGGCTTCGACAAGGGCGACGCGGTGGTGATCCGCGACCAGGCCGGGACCGAGATCGCCCGCGGCATCGTCCGCTACGAAGCGCCCGACGCGCAGAAGATCTGCGGCCTGAAGTCGGGGGCTATCGAGTCCGTGCTGGGCTACACCTGCGGTCCGATGGTGCATGCGGACGACCTGGCCCTGGCCTAGGCGGGTTTCGCGCGCGGCGAAAATGCGGATAGGTAAGGCTCAAGCTGAGCATATGGGGCGATCCGGTGGATGGCGACGGCGCAGGGCGGAGGCAAGGCGCGTCCCCTGAGGGGCGGCTGGAGGCGCTTGTCCCGGGTATGGCGGTGCCGTTCGCAGGCGACCGCGTCACCCATGTGAGCCCGGAGCTGGCCCGCGCCTTCCAGCCCGGCGACCGGCTGATCGTCGTGCAGGACACCGGCGACCTGCTGCATGTGCCGGGCGCCGAACAGGCCCTGGCCGGCGCCGCGGTGGCGCGGGCGGCGGGCGCCTTCTCGCAGATGGGCGAGGTTTCCGACGCCGCCATCACCGCTTTTTTCGAGGCCTTCGCCGCACGCCTTTCGGATGCGGGCGCGTGGGGAGAGATCAGCGCCGCCAACGCCCGTGACGTGGCCGCCGCGCAAGCCAGGGGCCGCTCCACCACCCGGCTGGCGGTCAGCGAGGCGATGCGCGCCGAGATGATCGCCGGCCTGCGCGCCTGGCGCGACGCGCCCCCATCGCGGGGCCGGGTGCTGGAAACCGTGCAGCATCGCGGCTGGAGCGTCGAACAGGTGATCGCCCCCCTGGGGGTGGTGGGGTTCGTGTTCGAGGGGCGGCCCAATGTGTTCGCCGACGCCACCGGGGTGCTGCGGGCTGGCAACACGGTGGTGTTCCGGATCGGCTCCGACGCGCTGGGCACCGCCCAGGCCATCGTGCGCCAGGCGCTGGATCCGGCCTTGGCGCAGGCGGGCCTGCCGCAGGGTGCGGCGGTGCTGGTGGAAAGCGCCGCCCATGCGGCGGGCTGGGCGATGTTCTCCGACCCTGGCCTGTCGCTGGCGGTGGCCCGCGGCTCCGGCCCGGCGGTGGCGCAGCTGGGGGCCATCGCCCGGGCGGCGGGCACGCCGGTGAGCCTGCACGGGACCGGGGGCGCCTGGCTGGTGGCCGACGCCACGGCCGACGCCGACCGGTTCTTCGCGGCCTGCTACCACTCCCTCGACCGCAAGGTCTGCAACACACTGAACGTCTGCTGCATCGTGGCCGAGCGGGCCGACGACCTGATCCCGGTGTTCCTGGAGGCCCTGGAGAAGGCCGGCCAGCGCCGCCTGGGCTGCAAGCTGCATGTGGCGCAGGACGACCTTACCCGCCTGCCCGCCGCCTGGCGCGAGGCCAGCGCCACGGTGATCCGCGCCGAGGGACCCCGCGAGGAGCCCCTGGTGGAGCCCCTGGCCGACGCGGACCTGGGCCGCGAATGGGAATGGGAGGAGACGCCGGAAGTGTCCCTGAAGATCGTCGGGAGCGTCGACGAAGCCGTCGTCCTCTTCAACCGTTACAGCCCCCGCTTCGCCGCCAGCCTGATCTCTGAGGACCCGACCGCCCAGGCGCGGTTCTACGAGACCATCGACGCGCCGTTCACCGGTGACGGCTTCACCCGCTGGGTGGACGGTCAGTACGCCCTGGATCGCCCGGAGCTGGGGCTTTCCAACTGGGAGCATGGCCGCCTGTTCGCCCGCGGCGGGGTGCTGGCCGGCGACGGGGTGTTCACCATCCGCGCCCGGGTGCGCCAGACAGACCCGCACCTCGACCGCGGCGACGCGCCAACCCCGGCCAGGTCCGCTTGAGCACCAGCCGCATGTGGTTCGCGGGACCCGCCCGGCGGGTGTCCGGGGCGGGTCGTCCGGCGGCGCTGCGCCTGGGCTTCAGCCTGAGCCCCGGCATGCGGGTGGGGCTGTTCGGCGGATCGTTCAATCCGGCGCACGAGGGCCACGCCCATGTGGCCGAGACCGCCCGTCAGCGGCTGAACCTGGACCGGGTGATCTGGCTGGTGTCGCCGCAGAACCCCTTGAAGCCCACCCACGAGACCGCCGACCTGGCCGAGCGCCTGGCGGGCGCCCAGGCCTTCGCGCGGGGGCCGGACATGATCGTCTCCGACGCCGAGACCCGCTTCGGCTCGCAGTACACCATCGACAGCCTGCGGATCCTGAAGGCCCGGTTCCCGGGGGTGAAGTTCGTCTGGATCATGGGCGCCGACAGCCTAGCCAGCTTCCACCGCTGGCGCGGCTGGACGCAGATCATGCGCGAGGTCCCGGTGGCGGTGGTGTCGCGCCCGTGGATCTCCCTGAAGAGCCGGTTCTCCCCGGCCGCCCGGCGGTTCGCCCACTCCCAGCGCTCCAGCGGCCAGGCGGCGGGCCTGCCGGGCGCCAAGGCGCCGGCCTGGGTGTTCCTGCGCGGACCGCTGAACTTCCAGTCCTCCACGACCCTTCGGGAACGGATGCGCCGGTCGCCGACTTGATCTGCGCATGACAGCGGCTGACCCGGGCTGTCAGGCGTGCTACGGTCGCCAAAGCGCGGATTTCAAAGGAGCAACCCGCTGAACACCGAATCCGCGCCCCGGGCGCAAGAGGCCTCGGCGCGAGCCGCCGAAGCCGCCAGAGCCGACCAGCATGCGAGCGTACGTATCGCGGCCCTGGAAGACCTGATCCTGGCCAGACTCGACGACGACAAGGCCCAGGATGTCGTTTTCATCGACCTCAAAGGCAAGAGCGCCGTCGCCGACGGCCTGGTCGTGGCCTCCGGGCGGTCGCACCGTCACGTGGGCGCCATGGCCGACCATCTGCTGCGCGCCCTGAAGGACGAGGGCTATGGCCGCGTCCGGGTGGAGGGCATGCCGCACTGCGACTGGGTGCTGATCGACACCGGCGACGTGATCATCCACCTGTTCCGGCCTGAAGTGCGCCAGTTCTACAACATCGAGAAGATCTGGGCCGTGGACTCCGCGCACCGGACGCAGGCGGTCTAGCGGCTGGACAGGCGCGCCTTCGGGTGGTGATTTCCCGGGCAGGGAGACCACCATGTCCGAGACGCTTTCGCGCGACATCCTTGATCAGTCGGCGGCCGAGATGGCCCAGGCGCTGGCCGGGCGCAGTGTCGGCGCCCTGGAGCTGACCGACGCAGCCATCGCCCGCATCGAGGCGCGCGACGGGCCGATCAACGCGGTGGTGGTGCGCGACTTCGACCGGGCGCGGACGGCGGCCAAGGCGGCCGACACCGCCCTGGCCCGCGGCGAGCGCGGCCCCCTGCTGGGCGTGCCCATGACCGTGAAGGAATCCCACAATGTGGCGGGGCTGCCCACCACCTGGGGCTTTCCCGACGCGGTGGGCTGGACGGCGCCGGAGGACTCCGTGGGCGTGGCCCGGCTGAAGGCGGCGGGCGCGGTGATCCTGGGCAAGACCAACATCCCCGTGGCCCTGGCCGACTGGCAGGCCGACAATCCCGTCTACGGACGCACCAACAACCCCTGGGACCTGACCCGCTCGCCTGGCGGATCGTCCGGCGGCGGGGCGGCGGCCCTGGCGGCGGGCATGGTCCCCCTGGAGTTCGGCTCCGACATCGGCGGCTCGATCCGCATCCCGGCGGCCTTCTGCGGCGTGTTCGGACACAAGCCCAGCTACCAGCTGATTCCGCAGCGCGGGCACGCCCCGCCGCGGACGGACGGCGCCCCCATCGTGCTGGGGGTCGTGGGGCCCCTGGCGCGGACCGCCGGCGACCTGCAGCTGGCGCTGGACGTGCTGGCCGGGCCGGACGAGGACGCGGTGGGCTATCGGCTGGCCCTGCCGGCGCCGCGGCACGCGCGGCTGGCGGACTACCGCGTGCTGATCGTCGATCATCACCCCCTGGCGGGCGCGCAGGCGCAAATCCGCGAGGCCCTGGACGACCTGGGGAACCGCCTCTCGGGCTTGGGGGCCAAGGTGTCGCGCAAGAGTGAGCTGCTGCCCGACCTGGCCGTGGCCCAAGGCATCTATGGCGAGCTGTTGATGCCGGCCATGAGCCGCGGCGGTCCGGCGCCGACGCAGACCAACGCCCACCACTGGATGAACCTGCTGGACGCCCAGCTGATGGTCCGCCGGCGTTGGGCGGCGCTCTTTCAGTCGTTCGACGTGGTGCTGGCTCCGGCCCACGGATCGGTGGCCTTCGCGCACGAGACGGAGCCGGACGGCGACAAGCGGGTGCTGGACCTGGACGGAGAGGCGACGCCCTATTTCGCCCAGTCCGCCTGGGCGGGGATGGCCACCCTGGCCAACCTGCCGGCCACCGTGGCGCCCATCGGCCTGAGCCGCGGCGGCCTGCCGATCGGGGTGCAGATCATCGGCCCCTACCTGGAAGACCGGACCACCATCGCCTTTGCGGGCCTACTGGAGCGCGAGTTCGGCGGGTTCAGAGCGCCGCCGGCGCCGTAGCTCACCGCCTGGGCGTGTGCGCCAGCCGCAGGATATTGGCGGCGCCGGGGGAGCCCATGGGCAGGCCGGCCAGGATCAGCACCCGCTGGGCGGGACCGGCGAGGCCGGTCTCCACCGCCTGTTCGAGGGCCACGCGGGCGAGGTCCTCGGGATCGGACAAATCCGGCACCACGCGGGGCTCCACCCCCCAGGCCAGCGCCAGCCGGCGGGCGGTTGCGAGATTGGGTGTGAGCGCCAGGGTCGGCTGCAAGGGCCGTTCGCGGCAGAGCCTGAGCGCCGTCTGGCCGGTGGTGGTGAAGGCCACCAGACAGGCGGTGGAGGCGGCCTCCGCCGCGCGGCGGGCGGCGGCTACCAGCGCGTCGGCGTCGGCGTCGTCCACCGGATATTCCGCGCGCATCAGCTCCGGCCAGCGGGGGTCCTGCTCCACCCGGGTGATGATGCGGTCCATCATGGTCACCGTCTCGAGCGGATAATCGCCCACCGCGCTTTCCGCCGACAGCATCAGGGCGTCGGCGCCCTCATAGACCGCGCCGGCCACGTCGGAGGCCTCCGCCCGGGTCGGGGTGGGCGAGTGGGTCATGCTCTCCAGCATCTGGGTGGCGACGATCACCGGCAGGCCCCGCTGGCGGGCGGCCCGGACCAGCTGTTTCTGGACCACCGGCACGTCCTCCGGCGCCAGCTCCACCCCCAGGTCGCCGCGGGCCACCATGATCGCCTCGGAAAGGTCGAGGATCTCGTCCAGGCAGTCCAGGGCGGCGGGCTTTTCGATCTTGGCCAGCACCCCGGCGCGGCCCTGCACCAGGGCGCGCAGCTCGGCCATGTCGGAGGCGCGCTGAACGAAGGAGAGCGCCACCCAGTCGACGCCTTCGTTCAGCGCGAAGGCCAGGTCCTTGCGGTCCTTGCCGGTGAGCGCCGGAATGGGGATCGCCAGGCCGGGCAGATTGAGCCCCTTGTGGTCGGAGAGCTGCTCGCCCGCCTCCACCACCGTCTCGGCGAAGTCGGGGCCACAGCGGGTGACCCGCAGGCGAACCTTGCCGTCGTCCAGCAGGACCATGGCGCCTATGCCCAGCGCGGCGAACACCTCGGGGTGGGGCACACCGATGCGGGCGGCGTCGCCCGCGGTGCGGTCCAGGTCGAGGCGCAGGCTGTGGCCCGCCTTGAGCCGGATCATCCCGTCGGCGAATTCGCCGAGGCGCAGTTTCGGTCCCTGCAGGTCAGCCAGAACCGCCAGGGGGCGGCCGATGGCGGCCTCGGCCTGGCGCACCGCGGCGATGGTGCGGGCGTGGTCGGCGTGGGCGCCGTGGCTGAAGTTGACCCGGAAGACATCGACCCCGGCCTGGGCCAGTTCGCGCACCTGGGAGGGCTTGCGGCTGGCGGGACCAAGGGTGGCGACGATGCGGGCGCGGCGGGCTCGGATCATCTGGGTTCGCGGCGGCCTCGGGCGGCGGGCGAGAAGCGACTCGCCCTGCGTCAGGAGCAAAGCTTATCAAGAGACGTTACGCCCGCGTCGAGCGGAAACCGGGCGTCCGGCCGCGAGATCGATCCGACCGCCCAGGAAGCCCCACAGTTTGAGCCAGACCCTAGACCTGTTCCCGATCGGCAACTGCACCGCCAGCGCCCTGATCGACCGCAGGGGCCGCTACGTCTGGGCCTGTGCGCCCAGGGTGGACGGCGACCCGTTCTTCTCCGCCCTGCTGGGCGGCCTGGACCCGGCGGAACCCACCGCCCAGGGTCTGTGGGACGTGGAGGTCGAGGACGCGGCGGAGATCACCCAGAGCTACCTGCGCAACACCCCGATCCTGGTGACCCGGATCGTCGACAGCGCGGGGGCGGCCCTGGAGATCACCGACTTCTGCCCGCGCTACCGGCAGTATGGCCGGGTCTACCGGCCGCTGGCCTTCGTGCGGATCGTGAGGCCGGTGGCTGGCGCACCCCGGATCCGCATCCGGCTGCGCCCGACCAGCAACTACGGCGAGCGCCTGACCCCGCAGACGGTGGGCTCCAACCATATCCGCTACATGGGCGCGGAGGTGACGCTGAGGCTGACCACCGATGCGCCGGTGAGCCACATTCAGGAGGAGCGCACCTTTCGGCTGGAAGAGCCGGTGGCGATGTTCCTGGGTCCGGACGAGGGGTTCGAGTCCGACGTGGCCACCGCGGCCGCGCGGATGCTTCGGGAAACCGGCGACTACTGGCGAAGCTGGGTGCGCACGCTCTCGGTGCCCCTGGAGTGGCAGGGAGCGGTGATCCGCGCGGCCATCACCCTGAAGCTCTGCGCCTACGAGGAGACCGGCGCGATCGTGGCGGCCCTGACCACCTCGATCCCCGAGCACGAGGCCGCCGCCGGATCCGGGCGCAACTGGGACTACCGCTACTGCTGGCTGCGCGACGCCTACTATGTGGTGCAGGCGCTGAACCGGCTGGGCGCGGCGGACATGCTGGAGAATTACCTGGTCTATCTGCGCAACCTGGTGGACCAGGCGACCCAGGGGAACATCGCGGCGCCCACGGGCTCGGTCCACGTGCAGCCGGTCTATGGAGTGGGGCTGGAGCCTGTGCTGACGGAGCGGATCGCCCCGCATCTGCCGGGCTATCGCGGCATGGGGCCGGTGCGGGTGGGCAACCAGGCGCACCAGCACCACCAGCACGACGTCTATGGGCAGATCGTGCTCTCCACCGTGCAGGCCTTCTTTGACGAGCGGCTGTTCCGGCCGGCCACCGCCGAGGATTTCGCGGCGCTGGAGCCGCTGGGCGAACGGGCCTTCGAGCTTCACGACCAGCCGGACGCCAGCCTCTGGGAGTTCCGCGGCCGCGAGGCGGTGCACACCTATTCCTCGGTGATGTGCTGGGCGGCCTGCGACCGGCTGGGCAACGCCGCGGCCAAGCTCGGGCTGGCCGCGCGGGCGGACTACTGGAACGGCAGAGCCGCCCAGATCCGGGCCACCATCGAGGCCCGGGCCTGGAACGAAGACCTCGGCCGCTACGCGGCGACGTTCGGCGGCGACGAGCTGGACGCGAGCCTGCTGCAGCTGGTGGACGTGCGCTTCTGCGCGCCGGACGATCCCAGGATGGCGGCCACCATGACGGCGGTGGAAGCGGGCCTGCGGCGGGGGCCCTACATGCTGCGCTACGCCCTGCCCGACGACTTCGGAGAGCCCAAGACCGCGTTCAACTTCTGCACCTTCTGGCTGATCGAGGCCCTGCACCTGTCGGGCCGCACCGAGGAGGCGCGGCGGCTGTTCGAGGAAATGCTCGGCCGGCGAACCGCCGCGGGGCTGCTGTCGGAAGACATCGCCTTCGGCGGCGAGGAGCTGTGGGGCAACTATCCGCAGACCTACTCCCTGGTGGGCCTGATCAACTGCGCGACGTTGCTCTCGCGGCCCTGGAGCAGCGTGCGGTGAACCCGCGCCTCCCCTGTCGCGAAGATCACGGGGGAGAGGCCTAGTCGTACCAAGCCCTACCCGAGCGCTCGATGAGGGCGAAGGCGCCGGAGGGGCCCCAACTGCCGGCGGCGTAGGGCTTGGGGACCACGCCGGCCTCGGCCCAGGCGTCGGCGACGCCGTCCACCCAGCGCCAGGCCTCCTCCACCTCGTCGCGGCGCACGAACAGGGTGGAGTTGCCGACGATGGCGTCGAGCAGCAGCCGCTCGTAGGCGATCCGCCGCCGCGCGCCGGGGCCGGAATAGGCCTTCAGCAACGACAGGGAGAGCGGCAGGGACTGCAGCCGCATGCCGCCCTGGCTGATCCCGGGCGCCTTGTTCATCAGGAGGAGCTCGATGTCCTCGTCCGGCTGCAGGTCGATGACCAGGCGGTTGGCGGTGAGGTCCTCCTTGGCCGCCAGGCCGAAGATCGAGTGGGGCACGCCCTTGAACTGGATGGCGATCTGGGTGCGCCGCTCCGGCAGCCGCTTGCCGGTGCGCAGGAAGAACGGCACCCCGGCCCAGCGCCAGTTGTCGATGTCAACCCGAAGCGCCACGAAGGTCTCGGTCCCGCTGGGCTGGCCGCGCTCGGCCTCGTAGCCGGCGGCCTCCTTGCCGCCCACCACGCCCGGCGTGTACTGGCCGCGGATCGAGCATCCCTGCGCGTCCGCCCGGGTGAAGCGGCGCAGGCTGCGCAGCACCTTGACCTTCTCGTTGCGCACCGAGCGCGGATCCATGTCGGCCGGCGGCTCCATGGCCACCAGGCAGAGGAGCTGCAGCATGTGGTTCTGCAGCATGTCGCGCAGCGCGCCGTACTCGTCGTAGTAGGGCCAGCGGTCGCCGACGCCTTCGGTCTCCGCCACGGTGATCTGCACGTGGTCGATGGTCAGGTTGTTCCACAGCGGCTCGAACAGGGTGTTGGCGAAGCGGAGCGCAATGAGGTTCTGCACCGTCTCCTTGCCCAGGTAGTGGTCGATGCGGAAGATCCGGTCCTCGGCGAACACCGCGCCCACCGCGGCGTTGATCGCCAGGGAGCTCTCCAGGTCGCGGCCGATGGGCTTTTCCAGCACGATGCGGGTCTCCGGGCCCGCCAGGCCCGCCGCCGCCATCGCCGCGCACACCGCCCCATAGAGGCTGGGGGAGATGGCCAGGTAGAAGATCGGACGCCGGGCCTCGCCCAGGGCGGCCTTGACCGCCGCGGCGCCCCCAGCCGACGTGGCGTCGGCGGGCACATAGTCGAGGCGAGCGGAAAACCGCGTCCAGACGGCATCGTCGAGGCCCTCCGGACGCTCGGCCAGGGTTCGCCTCACCTGTTCGACGAACGCATCACGCGAAAGGTCGGCCCGGGCGCTGGCGACCACCCGCAGCCCCTCGGGCAGGAAGCGGTCGATGTCCAGGAAGTAGAGCGCGGGCAGCAGCATGCGGCGCGCCAGATCGCCCGTGCCGCCGAACAGCACGATCGCATCGGCCTGAGGCGTTTCAGCCATCGAAGGTCACCTCACCGCGGGGATGTCCGGTTGGGGGGCATTGCGCGGATTTCGGGGGCGAAGGTCAAGCGTGGGCGGAACCGCCCGCCGCCAAGGCCAGGCTGGATCGAACCGCACCCTGGAGCGTTCCGAACAAGCTTGGGCGGGATGCTGCATGTCGATCGAGGGAACCGTTGTCAGCCTGCCCGTTCCGAAGCCGTTGCGGCTTGCGGACGCGGCGCTGTTCCTCGATCTCGACGGCACGCTGGCGCCCATCGCCGCCCGGCCGCAGGACGTGCGCCCTGATCCCCGGCGCACCCGGCTTGTGGAACGCCTGGGCCGGCGCCTGGAGGGCCGCCTGGCGGTGATCTCCGGCCGCACCCTGGAAGACGTAGACCGCATCCTGGAAGGCGCGGTGACCTGCGTGGCCGCTGTGCACGGGCTGGTGCGCCGCGAGCCGGACGGGAGTGTGCGCCAGGGCCAGCCCCATCCCGCCCTGCCGCTGGCTGCGGCGCGGTTCGCAGAGTTCGTCAGCCGGGACTCAGGGTTGCTGATGGAAGCCAAGGGCCTCAGCGTCGCCCTGCACTACCGGCTGGCCCGGAGCCACGGAGAGGCCGCGCGGCAATGCGCCCAGGCGATCGCGACCGAGACCGGCCTGACCCTGCAGCACGGCGACATGGTCGAGGAGCTGCGCGCGCCGGGGCCTGACAAGGGCGACAGCATCCGCCGGTTCCTGGACGAGGCGCCCTTCGCCGGCGCCCACCCGGTGTTCCTGGGCGACGACGCCACCGATGAGGACGGTTTCGCGGCCATGCGGGACCTGGGCGGGACCGGCATCCTGGTGGGCCCGCAGCGGGACACCGCCGCGCGGTTCCGCCTGGCCGGGGTGGACGAGGCCCTGGCCTGGCTGGAGGCCTGCGCATGAGCCGGCTGATCGTGGTTTCCAACCGGGTGAACCCGCCCAGCGGCGCGGGGGAGGAAAGCGTCGGCGGCCTGGCCATGGCGCTGGCCGCGGCGCTAAGGGCCTATTCCGGCCTGTGGTTCGGCTGGAGCGGCAAGGTCGCCAAGACCTTCACCGGGGAGCTGACCACCAGGACCGTTGACGGGGTCACCTCCGCGGTGGTCGACCTGGATGCCGCCGACTACGAGGAATATTACAACGGCTACGCCAACAAGACGCTGTGGCCGCTGTTCCACTATCGCGCCGACCTGACCGCCTACGACCGGGCCTATGGGGAGGGCTATCAGCGGGTGAATGCGCGGTTCGCCGAGACTCTGGCCCCGCTGATCCAGCCCGACGACCTGATCTGGGTGCACGACTACCACCTGATCCCCATGGCCCGGGAGCTCAGGCGGCTGGGCGTGAAGAACCGGATCGGCTTTTTCCTGCACGTGCCCTGGCCGGCGCATCAGGTGTTCACCACCCTGCCCGGTCACCGCAAGCTGGTGGAGGCGATGTTCGACTACGACCTGGTGGGCTTCCAGACCCAGGAGTACCAGAACGCCTTCGAGGAATATGTGGTCACCGAGGCGGGCGGCGAGTTGACCGGAGCCGGGCGGCTGCGCGGCTTTGGCCGGACCCTGCGCACCGGGGCCTTCCCCATCGGCCTGGACGCCGCCGAGTTCGGGCGGATGCTCAAGTCGGCCAAGGCGCGGCAGATGCGCAACCTGATGACCGCCTGCACGGTGTTCCGTCACTTGATCGTCGGCGTCGACCGGCTGGACTACTCCAAGGGCCTGGAGGAGCGGTTCGTGGGCTTCGAGGCTTTCCTGGCGGGCAATCCGGACATGCGCCGCCAGGTGCTGATGCTGCAGATCGCCCCGGTGAGCCGCGAGAGCGTCGAGGCCTACCAGGAAATCCGTGGGCGGCTGGACGCCCTGTCGGGACGGATCAACGGCGAGTACGCCGACGTGGACTGGAACCCGTTCCGCTATGTGAACAAGAACTACCGGCGCGACGAGCTGGGCGGCATCTATGGCGCGGCCCGGGTGGGGCTGGTGACGCCGCTGCGCGACGGCATGAACCTGGTGGCCAAGGAGTTCGTGGCCGCGCAGAACCCACAGGACCCGGGTGTGCTGATCCTGTCGCGGTTCGCCGGCGCGGCGCGGCAGATGCCCGAGGCCTTGCTGGTCAATCCCAACAGCCCCGAGGAAATCGCTGACGCCCTGAAGCGCGCGCTGACCATGGAACAGCCGGAGCGCATCCGCCGCTGGGAGGCGCTGTTCGACACCGTGCAACGCGAGGACGTCACCGCTTGGCGCGACGCCTTCGTGGCCGAGCTCTCGGGGTCGGAAGACCGCGTGACGGCGCTGGCCAGCTAGGGAGCGCCAATGCCCACGCCCGCGGACAAGAAGCTCGCCAAGTACCAGTCCATGCGCGACTTCGCGCAGACCGCCGAACCCGCGGGCGCGCAGGCGACCAGGCCCTCGAACCGCCGGCGCTTCGTGATCCAGAAACATGCCGCCAGCCGGCTGCACTACGACTTCCGCCTGGAGCTGGACGGGGTGTTCAAGTCCTGGGCGGTGACCCGCGGGCCCTCCCTCGACCCGGCCGACAAGCGCCTGGCGGTGGAGACGGAAGACCATCCGCTGGACTACGGCGACTTCGAGGGGACCATTCCCATGGGCCAGTACGGCGGCGGCACGGTGATGCTGTGGGACCGCGGCTACTGGGAAACCGAGGATGGCGGCGATCCGAACGCGGCCCTGAAGAAGGGCGACCTGAAGATCGTGCTGGAGGGAGAGCGCCTGAAAGGCTCGTTCGTCCTGGTTCGGATGAAGCGCCGGAAGAAGGAGAAGCACGACAACTGGCTGCTGATCAAACATCGCGACGAATGGGCGGTGGAGGGCCAGGCCGGGGCGCTGGTGGCCAGGCAAATGACTTCAGTGGCCTCGGGCCGCGGCATGGAGGAGATCACGGCCGGCAAGGGGAAGGGGCCCAAGCCTTTCATGACCGGCGGCAAGGCCCGCGCCGAGCCCAAGGCGGTCTGGTCCTCGAAGGCCGCCAAGGCGACCAAGCCCGCCGACCTGCCCGGGTTCGTGGCCCCGCAACTGGCCCGCTCGGTGGATCGCCCGCCGCAGGGCGCCGGCTGGGCGCACGAGATCAAGTTCGACGGCTACCGGCTGCAGTTGCGGGTGGAGGGCGGCAAGGCGGTTGTGAAGACGCGCTCCGGCCTGGACTGGACGGCCCAGTTCAAGGAGATCGCCCGCGACGCCACGGTCCTGCCCGACGGGCTCTATGACGGGGAGGTCTGCGCCCTTGACCACGCCGGGTCGCCGGATTTTCCGGCGCTGCAGGCGGCGCTGTCGGACGGCAAGACCGGCGACCTGATCTTCTTCGCCTTCGACGTGCTGTTCCTGGAGGGCGAGGACCTGCGGGCGCTGAGGCTGGGCGACCGCAAGGCGCGGCTGCAGGCGGTGCTGAAGGCCAGCCCCAAGCCGCCCACGGCGCGCATCCGCTATGTGGATCACTTCGAGACCGCCGGCGACGCGGTGCTGCAGTCGGCCTGCCGCATGTCCCTGGAAGGCATCGTCTCCAAGCAGATGGACGCGCCGTATCGCTCCGGGCGCAGCGACAGCTGGCTGAAGGCCAAGTGCCGGGCGGGGCACGAGGTGGTGATCGGCGGCTGGACCGGCGAGGCGGGGCAGTTGCGCTCGCTGCTGGTGGGGGTCCACCGGGACGGCAAGCTGATCTATGTGGGCCGGGTGGGCACGGGCTTTGGCCAGGAGACCGTGCGCCGGGTGCTGCCCAGGCTGCGATCCGTGGCGGCGGAGGCCAACCCGTTCATCGGCCCCGGCGCGCCGCGCAAGGAGGCCAATGTCCACTGGGCTCGGCCGGAGCTGGTGGCGGAGATCGAGTTTGCGGGCTTCACCGGCGGCGGCATGGTGCGGCAGGGCGCCTTCAAGGGCCTGCGCGAGGACAAGGCGGCCACAGAGGTCGAGGCCGAGACCCCGGCCCATATCGGCGAAGTGGAGCTTTCCCAGCCCACGCCCAGGACCGCGGCGCGAAAGCCCGCGGCCAAGGCCGAGCCCCGGGTGCTGGGGGTGCTGCTTTCCAGCCCCGACAAACCCCTGTGGCCCGACGGCGGCGACGGGGCGCCGGTCACCAAGCTCGACCTGGCGCAGTACCTGGAGACCATCGGCCCGTGGATGATGCAGCACATCAAGGGCCGCCCCTGTTCGATCATCCGTACACCCGACGGGATCCTCGGCGACCAGCGGTTCTTCCAGCGCCACGTGGGCAAGGGTTCCTCGTCCCTGATCAGCGAAGTGAAGGTGTTCGGCGACCACAAGGCCTACCTGCAAGTGGACCGCATCGAGGCTCTGGCGGCCCTGGCGCAGATCGGGGCGGTGGAGTTCCACCCGTGGAACTGTCAGCCGTTCCAGCCGGAGACCCCTGGGCGCCTGGTGTTCGACCTCGACCCTGACGAGGCGATCGCCTTCGAGCGGGTGATCGAGGCGGCGCTGGAGGTGAAGGCCCGGCTGGAGGCCGTGGGCCTGGTCGCCTTTTGCAAGACCACCGGGGGCAAGGGGCTGCACGTGGTCACCCCGCTGAAGGGCGGCAAGGGGACGATGGACTGGCCCACCGCCAAGACCTTCGCCCAGGAGCTCTGCCTAGCCATCGCCCGCGACCAGCCGGACAGGTACGTGGTCAACATGTCCAAGGCCAAGCGGGTGGGCCGGATCTTCCTGGACTACCTGAGGAACGACCGGCTCTCCACCGCGGTGGCGCCGCTGTCGCCCCGGGCCCGGGCGCATGCCCCGGTGTCCTTTCCGCTGACCTGGAGCCAGGTGAAACCGGGCCTAGACCCAAAGCGCTACACGATCCGCACCGCGCCGGGGCTGCTGAAGAAGACCAAGGCCTGGGCGGACTATTGCGACGCCGAGCAGCCGCTGGCCCCGGCAATCAAGCGGTTGAGGTAAAGCGGGGCCTTCCGAACCTCCGAGGCTCCCGTCCGTTATGGGTGCAGACCCACGCCCCGGAGATACCCCATGGCCATCGTGCTGCCCCCGCTGCCCTACGAGACCGACGAGCTTGAGCCGTTCATGTCCAGCGACACCCTGGACCTGCACCACGGCAAGCATCACCAGGCCTATGTGGACAAGGTCAACGCGCTCACGCGGGGCGCCGACCTGGCCGACGCGGACCTGGAGACCATCCTCAAAGTGGCCAAGACCAAGGGCGACGAGACGCTGCTGAACCAGGCCGGCCAAGTGTGGAACCACAACTTCTTCTGGCCCTGCCTGACCCCCGGCGGCGGCGGTTCGCCGGACGGAGAGCTGGGCCAGATGCTGACCCGCGACTTCGGCGGACTGAAGGGCTTCCAGGCGGCCTTCAAGGAGGAGGCGGAAACCCACTTCGGCTCCGGCTGGGCGTGGCTGGTGCTGAAGGGTGACAAGCTGGTGGTCACCTCCCTGCACGATGGCGAGACGCTGGTGGGCAGGGCGGGGATGACGCCGTTGCTGACCTGCGACGTCTGGGAGCACGCCTACTACCTAGACTACCAGAACAAGCGCCCGGAGTTCGTCGACGCCTTCCTCGAACACCTGGCCAACTGGAGCTTCGCAGCGGAGAACCTAGCGCGGGCGCAGGGCCAGCGGGCAGCCTAGACCCCAGATGAAAGGGTCTATTTTCAAGGATTACAGCCCGGCTAGAACGGGAAGAACACTGGGATCGAGAGGGAGGCGACCGTCCAGCCGATCAGGTTGAGCGGCAGGCCGACCCGGACGAAGTCCATGTAGCGGTAGCGGCCCATCTCGAAGACCAAGACGTTTGTCTGGTAGCCGAATGGCGTGGCGAAGGCGGCGCTGGCGGCCATCATCACCGCCACCAGGAACGGCTGCGGGCTGACGCCGAGGCTCTCAGCGAGGGCCACGGCGACGGGGGTCAGCAGGACGGCCACCGCGGCGTTAGACAGGATTTCGGTAAGCACCAGGGTGACGCCGTAGAGCAGCACTAGGGCAAGCTGGGGGCCCAGGCCCTGGACCACGGCGACCAAGCCGTTTGTGGCCACCGCGGCCAAGCCGGTCACCTCCAGGGAGAGGCCAACCACCACCATGCCGGCGATGAGCAGCAGGATTTCCGGCCGCAGCCCCTGGTAGGCCTCATCGGGACTGATCACCCGCAAGAGGATCAGGAGCACCGCCCCGGTGAAGGCCGCCGCCGCGATGGGGGCGGCTCCTGTGGCGGCCACGGCGATGACGCCGATGAACACCACCAGCGAGATCAGCGCCCTGCGGCGGTCCAGGGGACGCTGGGTGGCGAACAGGCGCACGTCGCCAACCCCGCCGCCGGCCTTCGAGGCGTCCTCCACCGCCTGGGCGTCGGTGACCTCGGCGGCCGGGGTCCCGCCGCCCAGCGGGCGCGGGGCGAAGAGCAAGAGGTAAAGGCCGCCCG
>NZ_JBKJTG010000210.1:0-2765 GCF_046590535.1 Phenylobacterium sp.
CGCAACCTCGCACCCCACATGCTGCGACCCCTGCCGGGGTCGGGCCGTTTGCGTCTCGAATCCGGGGGTTGAGCGCAGCGACACACCGGACGCTTGTCGGGATATGGTGCCGGATGAGGGACTCGAACCCCCGACCTTCGGTTTACAAAACCGCTGCTCTACCAGCTGAGCTAATCCGGCCCGCGAGAGGCTGGGCGCTTCTTGGGTGATCGGACGGGGTTTCGCAAGCGCGCGGTTGGACCGCGCCGCCTGCCTGTGCTTGCTTGCCCGCAACAAGAAAACCGGGAGGATGTCCGATGAACTTCCAGGACTATCGGCGCCACGACGCGGTGGGGCTGGCCGAACTGGTGGCGCGGCGCGAGGTGACGCCGGACGAGCTCCTCGACGCCGCCGCCCAGCGGATGGCCGAGGTGAACCCGAGGATCAACGCCGTCACCCTGGACCTCACCGGCCGGGCGCATCGCGATGTGGACGGCGCCGGGCCGCTGGCCGGGGTTCCGTTCCTGCTGAAGGACCTGGGCGCCGCCCTGGCCGGGACGCCCACCACCGGCGGGTCCCGGCTGTTCGCCGACCAAGTGGCGACGCAGGACAGCGCGCTGACCGACCTCTACCGCCAGGCGGGACTGCACATCTTCGGCAAGACCAACACCCCGGAATTCGGGCTGTGGCCGTTCACCGAGTCCGAACTCCTGGGCATATGCCGCAATCCCTGGGACCTGGACCGGACCCCCGGCGGCTCGTCCGGCGGCGCGGCGGCGGCGGTGGCCGCCGGCATCGCGCCCGCCGCCCACGCCAGCGACGGCGGCGGCTCGATCCGCACGCCGGCCTCCTGCTGCGGCCTGTTCGGGATGAAACCCTCGCGCGGGCGGGTGTCGTTTGCTCCAGCGGGGGAGGGCTGGGCGGGGGCCTCGGTCCAGCACGCGGTGACCCGGTCCGTCCGCGACAGCGCAGCGTTGCTCGACATCGCCTGCCGCCCGCAACCGGGAGACCCCTATTTCCTGGCCCCGCCCGAGCGCCCCTTCGCCGAGGAGGTGGGCCGCGACCCGGGCCGTCTGCGCATCGGCTTCACCACCGCGGCCCTGCAGGCCCCGGCCCTCGATCCGGAGTGCGCCCAGGCGGTGCGCGAGGCGGCCAGACTCTGCACATCGCTGGGCCATGAGGTTGAGGAGGTGCAGGTCCCGGGCGACTTTGCCGCCATGCAGGCCGCCGCGGGACAGGTGATCGCCGCCAGCATCGCCGCCACCCTGGACGCGGAGGCCGAGCGCCGCGGACGGCCCATCGCCGAGGGTGAGGTCGAGGCCTTGACCTTCTCCACCTATCGCCGCGGGCAGGGCGTAAGCGGCGCGGCCTATGTGCGGGGATTGCAGACCCTGCACGCCTTCGGGCGCGCGGTCGCGGCGCTGTTCGAGCGCTATGACGTGCTGCTGCTCTCGACCCTGGGCAGCCCGCCTGTCCGCATCGGGTGGATCCTCGAGGACCCGCGGCTGATCGGCGAGCGGCTGTTCGGCTTCATGCCCAACACCCAGGCCTTCAACAACACTGGCCAACCGGCCATGACCGTGCCCCTGGCCTGGAGCCAGGGCGGCCTGCCCATCGGCCTGCAGTTCGTAGCCAGGACGGGGGAGGAGGCGACCCTCTTTCGCCTGGCGGGCCAGCTGGAGCAGGCGCAGCCCTGGTTCGACCGGGTCCCGGAGCTCTAGGCGCGCGGGCTGCGACGCGCGGTTGACCCGTGGCGCGGCGGCGCCCACTTTGATCTGGCCGCATCACGTCGGCGAGGGAAACGAACATGCTCAAACCGGCTTCACTGGCGCTCGCGGCGCTGCTCATGGCCAGCGCCGCCCAGGCCCAGCCCGCCGCCCCCAGCGTGGTTCGCGGCAAGGTCGCTTCGATCAGCGCCGACACGGTGGTGGTCAAGGGCGAGCGCGGCGGGTCGCAGACCGTGAAACTGGCGCCCTCCTGGACCGTGGCGGTGATGAAGCCGATCACTCCGGACGCCATTCAGCCGGGCAGCTTCATCGGCACCGCGGAAATGCCGCAGAAGGACGGTTCAGGCCGCTCGCTTGAGGTGCACGTCTTCCCGCCGGGCGTGAAGATGGGCGAGGGTCACTACGGCTGGGACCTGAAGAAGGGCTCGATGATGACCAACGGCACCGTTGGCAAGGTGGTGGCCGGCAAGAAGGGCAGCCGCGAGCTCGAGGTCTCCTACAGCTACGGCAAGCGCAATATCACCGTGCCGAAGAACGTGCCGATCGTGCAGATCGCTGGCGGGGCGCGGGCGCAGATCAAGCCTGGCGTGCCGGTGTTCATGGTGGTGCAGAAGACGCCCACGGGCCTCGCCACCAACTCCATCTCCATCGGAGAGAACGGCGCCAAGCCGCCCATGTGACGGCGAAGGGTCCCCTCCGCCCACGGCGCAGGGGACCCCCGGTCGTCTAGGCCGCGACCGCCGTGTCCGCGGACTGGCCGAACTTCACCATCGTCAGCGCTGCGCCCGCGAGGACGAAGGAGACGAGCTGATAGCCCACGTTGATGGCCATCATCGTGGGCGTGAAGCCCATGTAGACATACTCAAGCGCCTGGGTGGTGAGACTGAAGAAGAACCAGGCGGTGAGCCCGGTCATGACGCCGCCCTGCAGACCGGTAACGCCCAGCCGCTGGATAAGCCACGCTATCCCCAGCACCATGACCAGGGTAACGACAACGCCAAGTATCATCGAATGTGTCTGCGCTCGGCTGGACATGTCGACAGTCAGGCCGACGGCCTG
>NZ_JBKJTG010000224.1:0-2670 GCF_046590535.1 Phenylobacterium sp.
GCTTCGGCTGGTGGACGCCGTGGCCCAGCGGCTGGGGACCCGGGCCCAGGTGGCCATCCGGGTGAACCCCGACGTGGAGGCTGGCGGCCACGCCAAGATCTCCACCGGCAAGGCGGAGAACAAGTTCGGGGTCTCGCTATCCGAGGCCGAGCGGCTCTATGCCAACGCCTCCAACATGGCCGGCGTGATCCCGGTGGGCGTCGCCTGCCACATCGGCAGCCAGATCACCGACCTGGCGCCGATGGAAGCGGCCTTCACCAAGATGCGCGCCCTGGTGGAGCGGCTACGCGCCGAGGGCCTGAGCGTGCGGCGCCTGGACCTGGGCGGCGGCCTGGGCGTGCCCTATTTCAACCAGCCGACCCCGCCGGCGCCGGACGCCTACGCGGCGATGGTTGCCCGGGTGACCCGCGGCCTGGACGTGGCCCTGGCCTTCGAGCCCGGCCGGATGATCGCGGCCAACGCCGGGGTGCTGCTCAGCCGGGTGATCCACATCCACGAACGACCGGAGGGCCGCCGGTTCCTGGTGCTGGACGCGGCCATGAACGACCTGATCCGGCCGGCTATGTATGACGCCTATCATGACATCCGCCCGGTGCGGCCCCGAGAGGGCGAGGCCCAGGCCTACGACGTGGTCGGCCCGGTGTGCGAGACCGGCGACACCTTCACCCGCGACCGCGCCCTGCCGCCGCTGGCCGCCGGCGACCTGGTGGCCTTCATGACCGCCGGCGCCTACGGCGCGGTGATGTCCAGCGAGTACAACAGCCGGCCCCTGGCGCCGGAGGTGCTGGTCAGAGGCGCCGACTGGGCGGTGGTGCGGCCCCGGCCCACCTATGAGGACATGCTGGCCCGCGAGCAGTCCGCGCCCTGGCTCTAGGATCAGCACTCAATTCGGCTAGGCTGAGAGCGACGCCGCACCATACAGGCGGGTCTGAGGGTAGCCGGGGGCGACTGACCATGAAACGGCGCAATGCGGTCGTCGCCGGAGCTGCGGGCCTTTTGCTGGCGCTCGGGGTTTCCGCGGCTTCCCTGGCCCAGCCGGCGGCTGGAGGCGGGGCGGCCGCGAGCGCGGCGCTGTTCGCGGCGCGCTGCGCGAGTTGCCATGAGCCGCCGGTGGTCCGCGCGCCGGGCCGCGAACAGCTGCGAAACCTGACCAACCCGCAGATCGTCGCGTCCCTGACCGATGGGATCATGAAGCCCATGGCCACCGGGCTGACCCAGGCCGAGATCGCCGGCCTCGCCGCCTTCCTCACCGGCCGCGCCGCGCCGGCGACGGAGGGTCTGCGCCGGGCGCCGCCCGCGCCGCCGCCGCCGGACCTGAAGCCGGACGCGGCCGCGGCGGCCGTGCTCGGAAGGTTGCGTCCCGTGTCGCCGGCCATGCTGAAGGCGCCGGCGCCGGGGGACTGGCTGCATTGGGGCGGCGCCTACGACGGGCAGAACTACAGCCGGTTGACGGGCATCGACCGGCGCAACGTGGCGCAGATGAAGCCGGCCTGGCGCCAGGCGATCCAGAGCGGGCCCAGCATGCCCTCGCCGCTGGTCCACGACGGGGTGATGTTCCTGCAGACCACGCCCGACACGGTGCTGGCGCTGGACGCGGCGAGCGGGAAGGTGCTCTGGCGGCGCAGTTACAAGCCGCGCAGTTCCTCCAGCCAGAAGATGGGCCTGTCGATCGCGGGCGGGCGCCTCTTCGTGCCGACCTCGGACCTGCACGTGATCGCGCTGGACGCGCGGACCGGCGAGACGGTCTGGGACCACGACATCACGCCCAGCCCGCCGGTCACCGGCAAGATGCTGCTCAACCTGCGCAGCGCGCCGCTGATCGTCGGCGAGAAGGTGATCCAGGCGGTCACCGGCAGCGCCGCGCCGGGCGGCAACTTCATCGTCGGGCTCGACATCGCCACGGGCAAGGAGCTGTGGCGGTTCCACACCATCGCGCGGCCGGGCGAGCCCGGTGGCGACAGCTGGAACGGCCTGCCGCTGGCCAAGCGCAGCGGCGGGTCGGTCTGGCATCAGGGCACCTACGACAGCGCCCTGAAC
The DNA here is from genome assembly GCF_046590535.1 of Phenylobacterium sp. Taxonomy (GTDB): domain Bacteria; phylum Pseudomonadota; class Alphaproteobacteria; order Caulobacterales; family Caulobacteraceae; genus Phenylobacterium. The sequence goes on from NZ_JBKJTG010000224.1 coordinate 2,038, forward strand.
CTGGTCTATTTCGGCGTCGGGCAGACCTATGACACCGGCCCGCTACTGAAGCCCTCGGGCATCCCCGGGACGACGCGCGAGGCGCTCTACACCGACTCGACCATCGCGCTCGACCCGGACACCGGGAAGCTGGCCTGGCACTACCAGCACCTGGCCAACGACCAGTGGGACCTGGACTGGGCGTTCGAGCGGTCGCTGGCGACCATCAAGGTCGGCGGCCGGCCGCACCGGGTGGTGATGAACATCGGTAAGATGGGCATCCTCGACGCCCTGGACGCCAAGACGGGCGCCTATCTGTTCTCGACCGACGCGGGGACGCAGAACGTCATCTTAGCCATCGACCCGAAGACCGGGGCCAAGACCACCGATCCGCAGCGCTGGCCCGACAAGACGCGCTCGACGCTCATCTGCCCGAGCGCGTCGGGGGCCCGGTCCTGGCCGTGGACCAGCGTCGATCCGCGCACCGAACAGCTCTATGTGCCGCTGACACAGTGGTGCATGACATTTGGGCCGCCCGCCGGGTCCGGCTTCCAGCTCCTGAGTTCCGGCGTCGGCCTGACCCCCACCGACCATCCAGACGCCGTGGCGAGCGGCAAGATGGGCGCCCTGCAGGCCATGGACCTGAAAGGCCGC
>NZ_JBKJTG010000254.1:0-6626 GCF_046590535.1 Phenylobacterium sp.
GCGCGATGGGGGCGGCGGAGTTCTGCCTGCACGCCTCGCGGGACTACGTCGCCAGCCGCTCGCTGTTCGGCAAGCCCCTGGCCGCGCGCCAGCTGGTGCAGAAGAAGCTGGCCGACATGCAGACCGAGATCGCCCTGGGTTTCGAGGGCGCCCTGGCGCTCGGCCGGCTGATCGACGAGGGCGCCTGCGTCCCCGAGGCCATCAGCCTGATGAAGCGCAACAACTGTGGCAAGGCGCTGGATATCGCCCGGGTCGCCCGCGACATCCACGGGGGTAACGGCATCTCCGGCGAGTACCATGTGATGCGCCACGCGGCGAACCTGGAGACGGTGAACACCTATGAGGGCGCCCACGACGTGCACGCCCTGATCCTGGGCCGCGCGATCACCGGCGAGAGCGCTTTCTGAGAACAGCGTTCGGAACCTTGCGTTTACCTCACGCAGGGTAAGCCTTCTCCCGCACGGGGGAAGCCCATGGCGAACAAGAGCGCACCTGGCGCCGCCGACAAGTCCGAGATGATCCAGTGGCTGTTCGAGAATAGCCACGACATCATGCATGTGGTGGGCGCCGACGACCGCCTGAAGGTGGTCAATCCCGCCTGGGAACGGCTGACCGGCTGGGCCGAGCACGAACTTATCGGCACGCTGGCGCTGAGCCTGATCCATCCGGAAGACCTGGGCGGCCTGCGCGAGACCGTCGACGCCATGCCGGTCGGCGCGGTGACGGAGCGCGAGGTCCGCCTGCGCCGCCGCGACGGGTCCTATCACTGGTTCTCCGGGCGCAGTCAGAAGATGCCGGGCGGCGAGCGCATCGTCACGCTGCGCGACTGCGCAGAAGAGCGCACCCAGGCGCAGGAACTGGCGGAGGGCCGGCGTACCCGCCAGCTGCTGGGCGAGGCGGCCGGCATCGGCACCTGGACCTTCGAGCCGCTGGAGAACCGCATCCACTGGTCCGACGACCTGCTCACCCTGACCGGCTATAGCCCCGACCAGATACGGACGGCGGAGGACTTCGCCAGCGTCCTGCATCCCTCCGAGTACGAGATGATGCGCAAGGCCCTGGCCCGGAGCGCACGCTCCGGCGAAGGCGGCCGCCTGGAGCACCGGATGAAGGTGCGGGGCCGATGGCGGAGCTGGCGGGTCACCTTCCGCACCGAGCTCCGCGCCCACGGCCTGTTCGCCCTGAAGGGCATTTCCGAAGACATCACCGAGCTGGTGGAGGCCCGCGACGCGGCCCGCAAGGGCGAGCAGCAGATGCGCAAGGCCCGCCGGGAGGCGCAGGCCGCCGCCCGGCGCCTGAAGATGGCTCTGCAGGCCGCCGAAGCCGGCGTTTACGAGATCGACCATGTGGCCAAGACCTTCTGGGCGTCACCGGAGTTCGAGCGGCTGACCGGCCAGTGCGATTCCAGCTACGCCGAGGCCACCCAGCTCCGCTATCCCGGCTTCCATCCCGACGACCTGCCGCATGTGCGGGAGTCCTTCCGCGCCCTGCACTCCGGCGAGAAGCGATCCGGAGAGGCCTTTGAGGCGCGGATCATCCAGCCCGGCGGCGCGGAGCGCTGGGTGCGGGTGTTTCACCACCTGAAAGTGGGCCGCAACGGGCGGTGGCTGAAGGCCGTGGGGCTGATGCACGACTTCGACGCGCGCAAGCGCCAGGAACTGGCCCTGCTGGACGCCCAGCGCGCCGCCGAACAGGCCGCCGAGGCCAAGGCCGCGTTCCTGGCCAACATGAGCCACGAGATCCGCACGCCGATGAACGGCGTGATGGGGGTGCTGCACCTGCTGAAGTCCGAGAGCCTCTCGGAAGACGGCCGCTCCATGCTGGAGGAAGCCCTGTCCTGCGGCCAGATGCTCGCCGAGCTGCTCAACGACGTGATCGACTTCTCGAAGATCGAGGCCGGCCACCTGGAGCTGACCTCAGAACCGCTTGATCCACGCGCCCTGGTGGAAGGCGTCACCCGCTTGCTGCGGCCCCAGGCCGAGGCCAAGGGGCTACAGGTGATCGTCGACGCCGACCCGAAGGTCGGCTGGGTGCTAGGCGATCCGGTGCGGCTGCGTCAGGCGCTGTTCAACTTGCTGGGCAATGCGGTGAAGTTCACCGAGCGCGGCCATGTGGTGGTCCGCTGCCGCAGCGCTGACGCTGGCGTGCTGCGGTTCGAGGTGGAGGACACGGGCGTGGGCATCCCCGCCGCCGCCCAGGGCCGCATCTTCCAGCGCTTCGACCAGGGCGACGCCTCCACCACCCGCAGGTTCGGCGGCTCGGGCCTCGGCCTCAGCATCACCAAGCGGCTGGCCGAAATGATGAGCGGCGACGTGGGCTTCACCTCCGTGGAGGGCCAGGGCTCCACCTTCTGGCTGGAGGTCGCCGCCCAGGCCGCGGAGGCGCAGGCCCCGAAGATCGAGGTGCTGGAGCCGATCCTCGAGGGCCTGCGCGTGCTTATCGTCGAGGACAACCCCACCAACCGGCTGATCGCCACCAAGCTCCTGGAGCACATGGGCGCTTCGGTGGAGACCGCCGCCGACGGCTACCTGGGCGTGGCGGCCGCGGCCCGCGGCGGCTTCGACCTGATCCTGATGGACGTGCAGATGCCGGGCATTGACGGCCTGGAGGCGGCCAGACGCATCCGCGCCCTGGGCGGGCCGGCGGCGGCCACGCCCATCGTGGCGCTCACCGCCAATGTCCTGTCCCACCAGCGGCAGGCCTATCTGGAGGCCGGCATGGACGGAGTGGTGGGCAAGCCCATCTCACCGGCCCTGCTGATCGGCGAAATCGCCCGCCTGAGCGCCCCGGCCCCTGACACGGAAGCCCACGCCGCGGCGTGAGGCGCCCTTCCACCGGCTCGCCGAGCGGTGTTACAGCAGGGCCTTCGATTCCTCGGGGAAGGGCTGATCGCATGGCGGATATCGCTGCAGAGACGACGGATGCGCCGGCGCAGAAGACCAGTCTGCGCACCGTAGTGGCGGCTTCGGCCGCGGGGACCACCTTCGAGTGGTACGACTTCTTCGTCTTCGGCAGCCTGATCCAGGTGATCTCCAAGACCTTCTTCTCAGGCCTCAACGAGACCACCGCCTATATCGCCGCCCTGGCGCTGTTCGGGGCGGGCTTCGTGTTCCGGCCGATCGGCGCCCTGGTGTTCGGCCGCATCGGCGACCGCACCGGGCGCAAGGGCGCCTTCCTGGTGACCGTGGTGCTGATGGGCGCGGCCACCGTGGCCATCGGCCTCCTGCCCACCTACCAGCAGGTGGGCCTGATTTCTCCGGCGCTTCTGGTGCTGATGCGGATCATCCAGGGCTTCGCGCTGGGCGGCGAGTACGGCGGCGCGGCGATCTATGTGGCCGAGCATGCGCCGCAGAATGCGCGCGGTCGGTCGACCAGCTGGGTGCAGACCTCCGCCGCCTTCGGCCTGTTCGCAGCCCTGGCCGTGATCCTGGTGACCCGCCTGGTGGTGGGGAACCTGTTCGGCCCCGAGGCCTTCGACGCCTGGGGCTGGCGGATCCCGTTCCTGCTCTCCGCGGGCTTGCTGCTGGTGTCGATCTACATGCGCCTGAAGCTCACCGAGAGCCCGGCCTTCGCCAAGCTGAAGGCGGAGGGCACGACTTCCACGGCGCCCTACGCCGAAGCGTTCGGCCAGTGGAAGAACCTGAGGCTGGTGATCGTCGCCCTGGTCGCGATCATGGCCGCCCAGGGGGCCGTCTGGTACACCAGCTTCTTCTACACCCAGACCTTCATGGAGAAGTTCCTGAAGGTCGAACCCGCCACCATCAACCTTCTGATGATGGCCGCGGTGGCGGCCAGCGCGGTGCTCTATGTGCTGTTCGGCTGGCTGTCGGACAAGGTCGGGCGCAAGCCGGTGATGCTGTTCGGCATGGCGCTGATGCTGGCGGCCTATTTCCCCGGATTCCACATGCTGGCGCAGACCCTCAACCCGGCCCTGGCCGAGGCCGAAGCGCGCGCCCCGGTGACCGTGGTGGCCGATCCCGCCGACTGTACGCTGCAGTTCGATCCGGTGGGCAAGTCCACCTTCGTCACCTCCTGCGACATGCTGAAGAGCGCCCTGGCCAACGCCGGGGTCTCCTACCGCAACGAGGCGGCTGCGCCGGGGACGCCGGCCATGCTGCGGGTGGGCCAGGCGACCGTGCCCTCCGCCGACGCCAGCGGCGCGCCGGCGGCCGTCGCCAAGGCGGTGAAGACCAGTGTCGAGGCCCGCGTGCGCCAGGCGCTGACCCAGTCCGGCTATCCGGCCAAGGCCGATCCGGCGCGGATGAACCTGGTGGGCGCCTTCGGGGTGATGATGATCTTCGTGGTGGCAGCCACGGCGCTGTTCGGGCCGCTTGCCGCCTGCCTGGTGGAGCTGTTCCCGACACGGATCCGCTACACGGCCATGTCGCTGCCCTATCACATCGGCACCGGATGGATCGGCGGCTTCGTGCCGTTCACCGCCTTCGCCATCGTGACGGCGGTGGGCAACATCTACTCCGGGCTCTGGTACCCCTTCGCCTTCACGGCGATCTCGGTGGTCACCTGCCTGCTGTTCGTCCCGGAGACCCGGGGCAGGCCGCTAGACGACTAGGACGCGACCGGCAGCACTTCGGTCGCCACCCCGGCCTGGGCCAGGGCCTGCAGTTCGCGGGGCGGCGCGGGTCCGCGGATCAGGCGCACGATCTGCAGGCCCTGCTGGGCCATCTGGATCAGCCGGTCGACAGCCGGAATTATCCGCTCGGCGTCGCGCCGGGCCAAGTTCAGCACCTCGGCGTTGATGCCCGGATCCACCGCCAGCACGTCGGCGGCGGCCAGCGCCCGGCTGGCCTTCAGGGTGAGAAGTTCGGCCGCCCCCTCGACGGTCAGGAACTGCACGCGGCCCACCGTGGCGCGGTCCGCCGTCAGGCTTTCGCGCAGGCGCAGAGCCGCCTCGTCCATGTCTCCGGCCATGGCCGCCTCGGCCACCGGCCCGCTGAGCGCGGCGCGCAGGAAGGCGCGGCGACGGTGGGCCTCGGGCAGCACGCGGCGGATCTCGTCCTGCATGGTGCGGAACAGGGCCGCGACCCGGCCCGCACCCTCCGGCACCCGGGCCTCGATGTCGTGACGCAAGAGGGTGGCCAGCATGGGCGAGGCGCCGCCGGTGCCGATGGCGGCCACCACCTCGCCGCGGTCGATCACCGCCGGCGTGGTGAAGTCACACAGCGCCGGGCGGTCGACCACATTGACCGGCACGTGGGCGGCGCGGGCGGCCTGGGCGGCGGCGGCGGCGAAGACGTCGTCCTCGCTGGCCACGAAAGCCAGGACCGCGCCCGCATAGGCCTGTGGCGCCAGCGCCGCGTCGCCCTCGAGCCGCAGGATCGTGGCGGGAGAGCCTTCGAACAGCCGCGCCTTGGCGTCGGCCGCCTCACCCGACCCGGCGATGACCACGGTGCGGCCGGCCAGGGGGAAGAAGGCGGGGAAGGCGTCCATGCGCGGCGGCCGGGCGCCTACTTCAGGGTCTTGAGGTGGGTGATCAGGGCGGCGCGGTTCTCTTCCGAGGGAACGGCCATGAACATCTTGGTGCCGGGCGCGAAGGCCGCCGGGGCCTTGAGGTAGGCGTCGAGGCTGGCGTCGGTCCAGGTTCCGCCCTTGGCCTTGAGCGCCGGCGAATAGGCGAAGTCGGCGCGCGCGGCGATCTTGCCGCCGGCCGCTCCGGTCAGGGCCGGGCCCATCACGGAGCCGCCATGGCACATCTTGCACTGCATGTTGAAAAGCTGGGCGCCATCCGCGGCGAGGGCGGGCTGGGCGGCGAACCCAACAGTCAAGACAGCCGCGGCGGTGAAAACGGAACGACGGACCATGGGTACTCCTGGATACGTGTGGCGGGGCAGCCTTAGCGCCAAGACGGCCGGGCCGCCAAGGCCGCGGACACTTACGGCTGCGTCTAAGCGCTGTTAGGATGCTTCGAAACCAAGTCTCGGGAGGCGATTCATGGCGTCGACGCTGGATGTGAACGGCAGGGCCTACACGGTGCAGGCCCAACCGGACACCCCGCTACTTTGGGTGCTCAGAGATGAACTGGGCCTGACCGGGACCAAGTACGGCTGCGGCATCGCCCAGTGCGGCGCCTGCACGGTGCTGGCCGACGGCCAGCCGATCCGGGCCTGCGTCATGCCCATCGAGGGCCTGGCCGGCGTGAAGATCACCACCATCGAGAGCCTGGGCGGAAATAGCCCACTGCAGCAGGCCTGGGTGAAGCACGACGTGCCGCAGTGCGGCTACTGCCAGTCGGGCCAGATCATGAGCGCCACCGCTCTGCTGGCCGCAAAGCCCAACCCCACCGATGCCGACATCGACGCGGCCATGGACGGAAACATCTGCCGCTGCGGGACCTATCAGCGGATCCGCGCGGCCATCAAGGACGCCGCGGGCATGGCCCCGGCCGCCACCCCCGTCGCGGCCCCCGCCGCCCCGGCCAAGATCTAGGAGCGGACATGAACAAGATCCTCTCCCCCCGCGAAACCCAAGGCGCCACCCGGCGCGACCTCGTGGTCGGCGCGACCCTGGTGGGCGGCGCCCTGCTGGTGGGCTGCTCCCCCGGCGACCTGCTCAGCGTCGGCGCCAAGGAAGACTTCGGCGCCTTCGGGCCCTTCATCAAGATCGGCGCC
>NZ_JBKJTG010000193.1:0-2706 GCF_046590535.1 Phenylobacterium sp.
GGGATGCCGGCGGCGATCTTCGCGGCGGACCGGGGCGCGCGCGTACTGATCCTTGAGGCAGAGGCGGAGATTGGCGGATCGCTTTGGGTCAGCACCGGCCAGATGAGCGCAGCCGGATCGCGTGTACAAAAGGACAAGGGGATCGAGGATACGCCCGACGAGCACTACGACGACATTATGCGGATCAGCCGGGGCACGGCCAATCCTGGCATCGTTCGGCTGGCGGTGGACAACGCCGCCGACACTTTCGACTGGCTGTGCGACCTCGGCCTAGTCGTCGAACCGCATCACCCGATTACCGGTTGGGGCCACGAGCACTACAGCAAGCGGCGCTACTACTGGGCCCCCGAGGGCGGGCTCTCCATCAAGGCGGTGCTGACGCCCCAGGTGGACAAGCGCGTGGCCGAGGGCCGCATCGCCGTGCGCGTGCAGCACAAGGTGGTCGAGCTTCTGACCCAGGACGGCGGCGTGACTGGGGTGGTGGCCCAGGATGCCGACGGCGGCCGTCACGCCTTCTCGGCTCGCAAGGTCGCCCTGACCAGCGGCGGCTACGGCGCCAATCCGCAGATGTTCGAGGCCTTGTCGGGGGTGCCGCAATATTCCGCCGCCGCCTATCGCGGCTCACAGGGCGTCGGCCACCGGCTCGGCGAGGCGGTCGGCGGGGTGCTGCGCGGCGCAGAGCATTATTTCATCGGCTTCGGTTCGGTGCTGGAGGGCCACGTCTATCCCGCACCGACGGTGGCGCGCCTGATCACCGCGCCGGAGCGCCGCCAGCCGTGGGAAATCTACGTCAATGTGCTCGGCGAGCGCTTCGTGCGCGAGGATATCCCCAGCGTCGACGCCCGGGAGAACGCCTTGTTCGTCCAGCCGGACAAACGCTACTGGGTGATCTTCGACCAGGCGATTCTGGATGCGGCCCCGCCGATGGTCGACGACTGGTCGCGCGACGAGGTCGCCGCGGCGTTCGACGGTTCGCGCACATCCTTCATCAAGGCTGACACGCTGACAGCCCTGGCGGCGGCCGCGGGCATCGACGCCGATGGGCTCGCCCGCAGCGTGGAAGGCTACAACTACGGCGTGCAAACCGGCCACGACTTCTTCGGCCGCGCCCATCGGCCCTTGCCGATCAGCCGGACTCCATTCTACGCCATCCGCCAGCAAGGCGCGACGGTCACCAGCGCGGTGGGGCTGGCGGTGAACGACGGGCTGCAGGTGGTTCGCGCGGATGGATCTGCGATCCCAAATTTGTTCGCGGCCGGAGAGATCCTCGGTTCGTCGCAGACCATGGGCCGATCGGCCTGTGGCGGCATGATGGTGACCCCGGCCATGACGTTCGGACGGCTGCTGGGCCAGACGATCATTCCCCTGGAGTAGACCTGATGAGCCTGCCCAGAGCCCAGAACATCTCCAGCCATCGTCGCGGCTACGTCGACGGCGTCTGGGGCCAAGTCCACTACCGCGAGGCTGGGCAGGGCGACCCGTTCGTGCTGATCCATCAGGTGCCCTGGTCGTCGGTCCAATACCACAAGGTCATGGCGCCCCTGGCCGCCGCCGGCCTGCGGGTGATCGCCCTGGACAGTCCAGGCTGCGGCATGTCCGACGCCGCGGACGGATACAAGACGGCGGAGGAATTCGCCGACAACATCGCCCGGGCGCTGGACGGGCTGGGCCTGGACCGTGTGGCCATCACTGGCCACCACACCGGGGCCCTGCTGTCTCCCTGCTTTGCCGCCCGCCACCCTGATCGCGTCTCGGCCCTGGTGATCGACAACGCTCCCCTATGGAGCGCTGAGGAGCGCGGCGAGAAGCAGGCGCTGACCGGCAGCGACACGGCGATCAAGAGCGACGGCAGCCATTTCACCGACCGCTGGGAGCGGGTACGCAAGCTGGGCGATCCAGACTGGAGCGACGAGTCGGTGCAGACTGCGGTGCTCAGCTTCTACAACAACGGCGTTCATGCCGAGCACGCCTATTGGGCGGCGTTCCGCTACGACCTGATCGCCGACCTGCCCAAGATCGCCTGTCCGACACTGCTCATGGCCGGCGCCAAGGACATGCTCTATTCGTCCGCCGCCAAGATCAGGGCCATCCGTCCCGACTTCGAGTACGCCGAGCTTGACGGCGGCGTGGCCATGCAACTGGAGCGGCCCGACTATTGGGCGGGACCGGTGATCGCGTTCCTTAAGGCCCAAGTGCTTGGTTGACGGTTCGGGTTCAGATCGCCGCGCGTCCGGCTACGGCTGGTATGTGCTGATCCTGCTGACCGCTGTCCACGTGCTGGGCTACATCGACCGTTGGATCCTCAGCCTGCTGATCGAGCCGATCAAGGCGGACCTCGGCCTCAATGATTTCCAGATCGGCCTGTTGCTGGGGCCGGCCTTCGCCCTGCTGTTCATCACCTTTGGGGTGCCGTTCGGCTGGCTGGCCGACCGGGTGGAGCGTCGGCGGCTTCTGGCCGCCGGCATTGCCCTGTGGTGCCTGTTTACCGCCGGCTCCTGCCTCGCCAAGGATTTCCCGACCCTGTTCTTGATGCGCATGGGCGTGGGCATCGGCGAGGCGGTGCTGGCGCCATGCGCCTTTTCCTTGATCGCCGATTTCTTCCCGGCCATGCAGCGGCCGCGCGCGGTGAGCATTTTCATGACCGGCACCTTTATCGGCGCCGGGACGGCCTTCCTCATCGGCGGGCCGATCATCACCTACTTGGAG
>NZ_JBKJTG010000006.1:0-2784 GCF_046590535.1 Phenylobacterium sp.
GGCTGGGGGAGCTTCTCGTAGGGCAGGAAGGCCTTCTCGTAGGCGGCCAGCCAGCGCTCGCCCTCGATGTTGTTGCGGTAGGGATTCCAGACGTTGGTGTTGGTGTAGATGTAGGCGCCCAGGCCGACGAAGGCGGCCAGCGCCAGGCCGCCGATCACCCCCGCGGGTCCGGCCAGCCTGCGGGGCAGCCGGCGCAGGCGCGGCATGAGCCGGGTCTCGGTTCCCCTCCGCCACAGGCCGTAGGCCAGCACCAGCAGGATCACCGCGAAGGCCGACCAGTAGGCGCGCAGCCAGGCCGCGAAGCCCGCGTAGTCGCCCTGGCCATTCATGTCCGACAGCGGCACAGGAGTTGTGCCGCCGTAGTTGAGGAGGTTGTGGTCGAAACCTAGCTGTACCAGGACCAGGGTCGCGATCAGGTAGAGCAGCATCAGGCCCCAGCCGACGAACTTGTGCGGCGAGATGGCCTGCAGGAACACCGCCAGGACGGCGATCAGGGTCCAGTCCACGGCGTTGGGCAGGACGTACCAGAAGAGATACTTGCCGAGCTGCACGTCGGCGAAGCCCTTGAAGCCCTGCACCGCCAGGCCGGCGATCACGCTGACCAGCAGGGTGGCGATCAGCACCAGGGCGATGGCCAGGGTCTTGGGGGCCACGAAGGCCCAGTCGGGCACGGCGGTGGCGTCGACGATCTCGTGGGTCTTGCGCTCGCGTTCGCGCCAGACGAGCTCGCCGGAATAGTAGATCGCCACGATCATGACGATGAACACGAAGGCCCCGTTGAGCGTGGTGATCACCCAGCGGGTGACCGGGAAGATCTCCGCGCCGCCAGCCTCGGCGCCCAGGATCAGCCCGCCCATGGAATTGAACAGGCCCAGCAGCAGCAGCACCGCGAAGGCCGGGCTCTTGAACACCTGGCCCATCTCGAAGCGGGTGCGGGCGAGAAGCTGGGTCCAGGCTGTGGCCGGCCCGAAGCTGGGGCGCGGCAGCGGCCCGGCGGGCGGCGCGGGTGCGGCGTCGGCGACGGCCTTGTCCTTCTTCGCGGACTTGGCGCCCTTGGTCTCGAAGCGGAAAACTGCATAGGCGAGGCCCAGGAAGGCGACGGCCACGGGGACCCAGATCAGCCGGTTCCAGAGCAGCGCGCCCTCAATGGCGGGCGTGATGGTGTTGCTCTCAGTGGCGGTGAAATAGCGGGTCGCCAGGCCGAAGGCGGCCAGGCCGAAGGGCTCCAGCAGCGCGGCGATCTCGCGCCGCTCCGGCTCGCGCATCAGGGCGCTGAACACCGTGTAGACGATCAGGAAGCCGGCCACGCCAACATAGGTGGCCATCATCGAACGGGTGGCGGTGGCCAGCGAGAAGAACAGCGCTGAGACCAGGAACAGGCTGGGCAGCGCCAACCAGAAGTAGGCGAAGGCGTAGAAGGCGGGGTTGTTGGGGCCCAGCGTCTCGGGGTCCACCCAGGGCATCAAAGAGCCCAGGAAGAACGCCAGGGGCACCGCCAGGAAGGCCAGGGCGACGGTGGCGAAGGCGCCGGCGAAGCGGCCGAACAGGTAGTCGAACTTGCGGATCCGGGTGGAGCGGATGATCGGGCCGTAGCCGGTCTCGTCGTCGCGCACGATCACGTTGGCCACGAAGGCGGTGGCCGCGAACATGAAAAACAGCGTCATGACCAGGGTGGTCTCGCCGATGGCCGCCGGAGAATTCTTGTGGACGTTGCCGCCGGAGCCGATCCGGATCTGGTCAACGGTCACCGACCCGAACACCAGCAGGAAGAAGATCAGGCTGGCGATCCAGAAGATCGGCTGGCGCAACTGGTAGCGCAGCTCGAAGGCCGCGATCTTGCCGAACATGGCTTGGCCCCGCCTTAAGCCGCGCGCCGCGAGGCGGTCAGGGTGGAGAAGTAGACGTCCTCCAGGCCGCCCTCGACCGGGGCGAACTCGGGCCCCGGAGGATTGTCGGCGAGCACGTGGATGACGGTGCGGCCGGCCGACAGGCGGGTGGAGATCACCTCGTGGCGCTCCCGCTCGGCGGCGAGGTCGGCCCGGTCGATGGTCTTGGTCCAGATGCGGCCGCCCAGGTCGGCCATCAGCTTGGCGGGGGCGCCTTCCAGCAGGATCTTGCCGCTGGCCAGCACCGCCATGCGCGGGCAGAGGTCGGAGACGTCCTCGACGATGTGGGTGGACAGGATCACCACCACGTTCTCGCCGATCTCGGCCAGGAGGTTGAGGAAGCGGTTGCGCTCCTCCGGATCGAGGCCGGCGGTGGGCTCGTCGACGATGATCAGGGACGGGCGGCCGATCAGCGCCTGGGCGATGCCGAAGCGCTGGCGCATGCCGCCGGAGTATCCGGCCACCGCCTTCTTGCGCACGTCCCACAGGTTCACCTGGTTGAGCAGGCCCTCAACGGTTTCGCGGCGCTCGGCCCGACCGGCGACGCCCTTCAGGACGGCCATGTGATCGAGCAGATCGTAGGCGGAGACCCGGGGATAGACCCCGAAGTCCTGGGGCAGGTAGCCCAGGGTGCGGCGCAGCTTCTCGGGCTCGGCGATGACGTCGATGCCGCCGAACCGGATGGCGCCGGAGGTGGGGGTCTGCAGCGTCGCCACCGAGCGCATCAGGGTCGACTTGCCGGCCCCGTTGGGCCCCAAGAGGCCGAACATGCCGGTGCCGACCTCCAAGTCGATATTCTCCAGCGCGCGCGTGCCGTTCGCATAGACGTGCGTCAGGCCCTTGATCACCAGCATGTCGTCCCACCACGTTCAGAATACCGGGGCGAAACTGCCCCGGT
>NZ_JBKJTG010000054.1:0-13253 GCF_046590535.1 Phenylobacterium sp.
TCGGCTTCGGCGGCACCAACGGCAGCCTGGTGATGGCACGGTTCTAAGGCCGCGGCTTTGCGGGATGACACCCGCGGTGTGATCGGCCACAAACCCGCATCTGAGATCAGACCGCGAGGGAGACGCCAAGTGGCCGACGACTATCAGATGCTTCAGGGCGAGTTGATGAAGGGCAAGCGGGGGGTGGTCACCGGGGTGGCCAACCACCAGTCGATCGCCTGGGGGATCGCCAGCCAACTGGCCGCCCAGGGCGCGGAGATGGCCTTCCTGCACCTGCCCGGCATGGAGCGGCGGGTGCAGCCCCTGGCCGATAGCATCGGGGTCAAGACCCTGGCGGCCGTGGACGTCACCGACGATGATTCCATGGAGGCTGCGTTCGCGACGGTGAAGGACGCCTTCGGGACCATCGACTTCTTTGTCCACGCCATCGCCTTCGCCAACAAGGACGAGCTGAAGGGCTCGTTCGTGGAGAACACCACCCGCGAGGGGTTCCTGCGGGCCATGAACATCTCGGCGTTCAGCTTCGTGGACTGCGCCCGCCGCGCCGCGGAGATCATGCCGCACGGCGGCTCGATCCTGACGCTCACCTACATGGGCTCGGAGCGCGCGATCCCGAACTACAACACCATGGGGGTGGCCAAGGCCGGCCTGGAAGCGGCCACCCGGTATGCGGCGCGGGACCTGGGGCCCAAGGGCATCCGGGTCAACGCCTTGTCGCCGGGCGCCATGCGCACCCTGTCGCTGGCCGGGATCACCGGCGGTCGGGGTATGCTGGCCAAGGGCCGCTCGCTCTCGGCCATGAAGGAGGACACCTCCATGGAGGGCGTCGCGGGAGCGGCCCTGTGGTTGCTTTCGGACCTCGGCCGCTCCACCACCGGCGAGGTGGTTCACGTGGACGCGGGCTTCCACATCATGGGCTTCAGCGAGGACGAGGCCGCAGAAGCCTAGTGTCCCGGTTCCTAGACAGCGTAGGCCCGCATGAAGCGCGCGGCGGCCTCGGCGGCGATGGCCTCGATCCTGGCCTCGGAGAGCGGCCGCACGACGCCTAGCAGGGCGGCGGTCTGGTAGGACCCGATCGCCATCCCGGCGAAAAACTCCGCCGCCTCCAGGGGATCGGCGATGTCCAGGCGCCCCGCGTCGGTCTCCATCCGCAGGAAGTCGGCCAGCTTGCGGCGGCTGGCCCTGGGCCCCGCCTCGTACCAGGCCTGGGCCACCTCGGGCATGTCGGCGGCGCTGAGCATGGCCATGCGCATGAAGGCCGCCGCGCGGGGACGGGTGAGCGCGCCCAGCATCTCGCGGGCGAAGGCGGCCAGGGCCTCGGCGGGGTGCTCCATGGCCTCGGGCGCCTCGAGCGGCGCGGTGATCTCGTGCACCCGGCGAGCCGCCACCGCGCGCACCAGCTCGGCCTTGGAGCCATAGTGGTTGTAGATCGTCTGCTTGGAGACGCAGGCCCGCCGGGCGATCTCCTCCATGGGCGCGGACACCCCGCGCTCGGCCAGCACATCGACGGCGGCGTCCAGGATGGCCTCGTTCTTCGACAGGTCGATCTGGCCGGCGACGCGGGGCATCAGAGGTCCTCTTCCGGGGGCGGCGCGGTGTTGGCGTTTACCGGCGGCGCAGCGAAGAAGGCCAGCACGGCGGCGGCGATCAGGGCGACCGCCAGCAGGCCGAAGGCGTCGCCATAGGCCAGCACCGTGGCCTCCTGGCGCATCATGAAGGCTACCGCCTTGCGCCCGGCGCCCTCCGGGTCGGCGACCCCTAGCTGGGCCATGCGCGCCACAAGGCCGGCCAGGAAGTCCTGGCTGGCGATGTTGCTTTCGGTCACTCGCGCGGTGATGGCGCCATAGTGGACCGCGCCCTGGTGGCCCAGAACCGTGGAGATCATCGCCATGCCCACCGCGCCGCCGACGTTGCGGATCAGGTTCAGCAGTCCGGAGGCGTCCTTCATCATGTGCGCGGGCATGGTGGCGACGCTCATCTGCGAGGCGGCGATCATGGCGACCATCGCCCCCAGGCCGCGGGCCGCCTGCAGGCCGGCGAACTCCCAGAACCCCCACTCGGCGGTGACCCGCACCCCCAGGCCCATGCCCCAGCCGGTGAGCAGGAGGCCCAGGACCAGCGAGATGCGGAAGTCGAACAGACGCACCACCCGACCCAGGACTGGAGCGGACAGAAACATGACCAGACCGGAGACCAGCATGGTGGTGCCGATCTCGGCGGCGGAATAGCCGCGCACCTGGGCCAGGAACAGCGGCAGGATGAAGGTGCCTCCGAACAGGCTCATGCCGGTGATGAAGTTCATCACCACGCCCAGGGTGAAGTTGCGGTCGCCGAACGGCTTGAGGGAAACGATCGGCTGGCGGTAACTCAGCTGTCGCCAGACGAACACCGCCCCGGTTACGGCGGCGGTCACGGCCAGCCACAGGATCAGGTCCTCGCGGAACCAGCCCTCGCTGGCCCCCTCCTCCAGCACGTACTGCATGGACAGCAGGAAGACGCTCATCAGCACCAGGCCCAGCCAGTCGATGCCGCGGGCCAGCCGGGGGTCGCCGCGGTCGAAATCCCCCCAGCGGCCCACCAGGAAGATCACCAGCAGTCCTGGGATGACGTTGACGAAGAACAGCCAGCGCCAACTGGTCCACTCCGCCAGGTGCCCGCCCAGGGTCGGACCAATGGTGGGCGCGAAGGTGACGATGACGCCGACGATGATGTTGGCGGTGATCCGCTTGTCCAAGGGGAAGACGGTCATGGCGACGGCGAAGGTGGCCGGGATCATGGCGCCCGCCGCGAGCCCCTGCAGCGCCCGCATGAAGATCAGCATCTCGATACTGCCCGACAGGCCCGCCAGGACCGAGGTGACGATGAAGGCCGCGGTCGCGCCCACATAGAACGGCCGGGTGCCCCACATCTTCGACAGGTAGGCGCTGAGCGGAATCGCGACGACCTCGGCCAGGAGATAGATGCTCTGGATCCAGCCGATCTGATCGGCGCTGGCCCCCACCCCAGCCTGAATCTCCGCCAGGGCCGCGGCGACGATCTGGATGTCCAGGAGGGCCATGAACTGGCCGATCGCCATGCCGCCGAAGCCCAGGTAGACGGCCGTCCAGTTGACCTCGCTGTGCTTGCCCAGCGGCCCGGAATCCGCGGTCAGCGGCCCGTCGAAGCCGCGGCCGGGAGTTTGCGGAAGGGCGGCGTCGGCCACGGCCGGGTCAGCGCGCGAGGCCGCGGCGGGCGTACTGGGCGGGCGAGGCGCCGGATTCCGCGAAGCTGGCGCCGGTGTTGCGGGTCACGTCCACCTTCACGTCCACCGAAAGCCCCGGGCGCAGGCCGGCCGCCAGGGGCTGGCTGCGGTCCACGGCGATCTTCACCGGCAGGCGCTGGGCGATCTTGGTGAAGTTGCCCACCGCGTTCTCCACTGGGATTAGGGCGAATTCCGAGCCTGTGGCCGGGGCGAAGCTGTCGATGTGGCCCTTGATCACCTGCTTGCCGAAGGCGTCGGTGCGGATCTCCACCGGCTGGCCGATCCTCAGGCGCGCCACCTGGGTCTCCTTGAAGTTGGCCACAACGAAGGCGTCGCCCAGGGGCACGATGCTCATCAGGGTCCCGCCGGGACGCACGTACTGTCCGGGCCGCACGCCGCGCGCGCCGACCACGCCGGACACCGGGGCGCGCAGCTCGGTGCGCGCCACGTCGATGCGCATCTGGTCAACCACGGCGCGGGCCGCGGCGGCCTGGGCGGCGGCCTGTTCGCGGGCGGAGCCCAGGGACTGGGCGGTGCGCCGCCCGGCCTCCAGCGTCGCCTGCGCCTCGGCCACGCCGGCGGCGGCCTGGCTCTGCATGGCCCGCGCGGTCTGGGCCCGCTGCGAGGACACCCAGCCCTGGCGGGCGAGCGCCCCATAGCGGTTGAGTTCGGCGTCGGCGAGCTGGGCCATCGCCCGCGCGCTCTGCACCCCGGCCGCCTTCTGGGCGATCATCGCCTGCTCGAGGACAGCCTTGTCGTCG
Source organism: Phenylobacterium sp. (assembly GCF_046590535.1). Lineage (GTDB taxonomy): Bacteria > Pseudomonadota > Alphaproteobacteria > Caulobacterales > Caulobacteraceae > Phenylobacterium. The sequence continues at coordinate 4,003 of NZ_JBKJTG010000054.1, forward strand.
ACGCCGCGCACGGCGGCTTCGAGGGCCCGGGCCTCGGCCTCGGCCTGGGCCAGCCGGGCCCTCAGGGTCGCCGGGTCGATGCGCACCAGCACCTGGCCGGCCTGGACCGCCTGGTTGTCGGTCACCAGCACCTCGGCGACGTAGCCGTCCACCAGTGCGGCCACCGGTACCTTGTCAGCCTGGACGAAGGCGTTGTCGGTGGTCTCGTAGGTCTGCTTGTCGGTCCACCAGGCGAAGCCGCCGACGGCCAGCGCTACGGCGGCCACGCCGCCGACTGCCATCGAGACCAGACGAGAGTTCGGCATCCCCGCCATCGACGCTGACCTGCCCACAAGACCCCGGACCCCGCGGTCCGCCCTTCCCGGATAGGCCTGCCGGTGGCGACAGCCAAGGGAAAACTGGACGCTGCCGTCCAAAGAAGGCCTGGACGCTGGACGCCGGCGCGGCTTCGTGGCGTATCCCAGGCCATGAGCGGGACCGAGCCCTTCGACGCCGACGTGATCATCGCCGGCGCCGGCATCGCCGGCGCCACCCTGGCCCTGTCGCTGGCCCAGGCCGGGGTCAGGCCGCTGCTGATCGACCCGGTGGTGTTCGACGCTCAGGCGGCGCCGACCTTCGACGGGCGGGCCTCGGCCATCGCCTATGCAGCCTACCGCCAGTGGCGCGCCCTGGGGCTGGAGGCGGCGCTCAGCCCCCACGCCCAGCGGATCGAGCAGATCCTGGTCACCGACGGGCGTACGCCCGGGGCCGCGGCTGGCGGCCAGACCCCCTTCTACCTGCGCTTCGATTCCGCCGAGATCGCCGACCGTTCCGAGGGCGAACCGCTGGGGTACCTGCTGGAGAACCGGCATATCCGCGCGGCGCTCGCCGCCGCCGTCCGGGCCGCCGGCATCGAGGTCTTGGCCCCCGCCCAGGTGGCGGGCGCGACCTTCGGGCCCCGTTCGGCGTCGGTGACCCTGATCGACGGGAGTACCCGGTGCGCGCCGTTGGTGGTGGGCGCAGAGGGTCGTGGCTCCCAGGTCCGCCAGGCCGCTGGCATCGGGGTGGTCGGCTGGGACTATCCGCAGACCGGGGTGGTGGCGACGGTGCGGCTGGCCCGGCCCCACGAGGGCGTGGCGCACGAGTATTTCCTGCCCGGCGGGCCGTTCGCCATCCTGCCGCTCACCGGCGACCGCGCCAGCCTGGTCTGGACCGAGACCACCCGGCGCGGCGAGGCGCTGCGGACCGCCCGCCCGGAGATTTTCCACGCCCACCTGGCCCGGCGCTTCGGCGAGTTCCTGGGCGAGGCGGTGGTGGAGGGCCCGGTGTTCACCTACCCCCTGAGCCTGCAGCTGGCCGAGCGCCTGTCCGCCCACCGGGTGGCGCTGCTGGGCGATGCGGCGCACGCCGTGCACCCGATCGCCGGCCAGGGCCTGAACCTGGGCCTGAAAGGCTCCGCGGCCCTGGCCCAGACCCTGGTGGACGCGCTTCGGCTCGGTGAGGACATCGGCTCCGAGGCGGTGCTGGAACGCTACGCCCCCTGGCGCCGGTTCGACACGGTGACGCTCTCGGCCGGCACGGACGCCTTCGTGCGGCTGTTCTCCAACGACAACCCGCTGCTGCGCCTCGCCCGGGGCGCGGGGATGGCGGCGGTCAACCGCGTGGCCCCGGCGCGCAGGTTCTTCATGCAGGAGGCCGGCGGCGCGGTGGGCGACCTGCCCCGGCTGCTGCGGGGCGAAGCGCTCTAGCTACTCGCCCTCGCCCAGCTCGCGGGCTTCCTCGGGCAGCATGATCGGCACGCCGTCGCGGATTGGATAGGCCAGGCGCGCGGAGCGGCTGACCAGCTCGGCCTTGGCGCGGTCGAACTCCAGCGGCCCATGGGTCACCGGACAGACCAGGATCTCCAGCAGGCGGGGGTCAACGTCCACCTCCAGGGCCGGGGCGTCAGGGGTCAAGGGCTCGCTCATGGGCGCCACCTCTACTGCACCACATGCGGCGCGTCATCGCCGTCATCCATGGAGTCGATCTCCAGGAGGGTGGTGAGGGCGTCGAACCGGCCTGTCAGGCCCTCGGCCTCCAGCAGAGCCTGCTTCTCCGCAGGCCCGAAAGGCAGGCCCATGGAGAGGCTGTTGACCAGGGCCTCCAGCGGGGCGGTGTTGGCGGTCTCCCAGTCAATGTCCAGCTCGCGGCGGTTCAGATAGCGCTTCAGCGCCCGGGCGAAGCGGCCGCGGGCCTCCTCCTCGGCCTCTGCCGCCTCGTCGCGGTCCAGGTCCTCCTCGAAGCGGTCGTAACGGGCGCGGAGCTGGCGATAGGGCGTGCGGATGGCCAACTCCTCGCCGGCCTCGAAGCGGCACACCCCGGTGAGCGTCACCAGGTAGCGGCCATCGGAGGTCTCCGCATAGCTGGTGATCCGGCCGGCGCAGCCGACGCTGGCCAGACGGGGCCGCTTACGGTCGCCGCCGGCCCGGGTCTGGATCATGCCGACGATGCGGTCGGCGGCCATCACGTCGTCGATCATGTTCAGGTAGCGCGGCTCGAACACCTGCAACGGCAGGTCGCCGCCGGGCAGTAACAGGGCGCCGTCCAGCGGGAACACCGCGATCACCTGCGGCAGGTCGACGGTGCGGCGGTAGCCGGGCATGACGCTTCCTCCCTCGCCGATCAGCTGAACAGGACCGCCGAGAGCCGCCGGCGGCCAGCCTTGGCCACCTCGGAAGCATGGCCCGCCGCCTCGAACACGGTGAGCAGTTGCTTGCGCGCGGCGCCCTCGTTCCACTCGCGGTCGGCCTCGATGATCGCCAGCAGGTGGTCGCAGGCTTCGGCGAACTTGCCTTGCCCGGCGAGGGCCCTGGCCAGCTCGAAGCGGGCCGCGTGGTCGGCGGGGTCTGCCGCCAGCCGGGCTTCGACCTCCGTGGTCTCAGACGGGGCGTCCTCGGCCAGCGCCAGGGATGCGCGGACGCTGTCCAGGTCGGGGTCCTTGGCGCCGTCGGGGGCCATGGCCACCACCTCGCGGGCCCGCGTCGCGTCGCCGGACTGTATGTAGACCTTGGCCAGGCCGCCCAGGGCCTTCAGGTTGGCCGGATCTTCCTGCAGGACGCCGGCATAGGCCTGGGCCGCGCCGCCCAGGTCGCCCAGCTCCAGAGACTCTCGCGCCATGTCCAGGAGGCCGTCGACGGGCGAGCCCGCGCCGCCGCCCTGCTTGGCCAGGCGGTCCACGAACTGCTTCACCTCGCTCTCGGGCAGCGCGCCCAGGAAGCTGTCCGCCGGGCGGCCGTCCACGAACGCGAACACCGCCGGGATCGACTGCACGCGAAGCTGCTTCGCGTAGGCCGGGTTCTTGTCGATGTCGATCTTGACCAGCTTCACCGCACCCTTGGCGGCGAGGACGGCCTTCTCGATCGCCGGGCCCAGCTGGCGGCAGGGGCCGCACCAGGGGGCCCAGAAGTCGACGATCACCGGCGTGGTTTTCGACGCCTCCACCACATCGGCCATGAAGCTGGCGTCCGTGCCGTCCTTGATGATCTCGGCGGCCGGCGGGCCGGCGGTCTCCCCGATCAGGCTCATGGTCGGATGGTCCTTCGCAACAAGGCTCGAAAACGTCTGACGGCAAAGATGGTCGCAAGCCGCGCCCGGTTCAACGGACGGCCGCGCTTTCCGCCACCGCCATGGCGGCGAAATCCACCACCAGGGGCGTTACGCCTAGGGCCGCCAGGAACTGGCGCAAGCCATCTTGTGTCACCGTCGTGGTGGCGGTGTTGGTCAGTGGGTGGAAATTCACCTGCTCCGCTTCAGCCAGCGAACGGTCGAGCACGAAGCGCACCCGGCGTTCGGCGTCGTTGATCAGGGCAAAGGGGGTGACCGAGCCGGGGGTGACGCCCAGGGTCTCGGCCATCAGCTCCGCATTGCCGAACGACAGCCGGGCCGAGTCGATCACCAGGGGCAGGTGTTTCAGGTCGATCAAGGCCTCGGCCTGCGCGGAGATCAGCCAGAGCTGGCCCTTGGCGTCTTTCAGGAACAGGTTCTTGGTGTGGGCGCCGGGGATCTGCATCTTCACGTCCTCGCCCACCCGGAACACCGCAGGGTGGTCATGGGTCTCGGCCGGCACGCCGATCTCCTCCAGGAAGGCCAGCAGGTCTGCGCGTGTCTTCATGCGCCCGATCTAGGCGGAACTGGACGGGAAGGCGACCTGCGCTCTATCAGTCGGGACCCTGATCCCGCCGCCCCCAGAGAGTCCCGCCGATGGAACTGGAGTGCTACCCCGTCACCGAGCGCCCGCCGGAGATCGTGCCCGGACGGCCGCAGCGCGCCTGGATGGACCGCTTTTCCGCGCGCCACCCCTACCGCTGCCTGCCGCTGACCATGGCCAACTCCTCGGGGTGGGAGCTGCTCTGCCCTACGGCCTTCACCGCGGAGTGGAACGGCGGCAATCTGCAGACCGACATCACGCTGAAGCCTGACTACCCCCACCCGGACTTCCACAAGCTGGCCACCAGCCACTTCAGCCACGGGGTGCTGACCTTCCACGCGGGTTACCTGTTCCGCACGCCGCCGGGCTGGTCGATGATGGCCATGGGCGCGCCCAACCACATCAAGGACGGCATCCAGCCCCTGGCGGGCGTGGTGGAGACCGATTGGCTGCCGTTCCCCTTCACGATGAACTGGATGTTCACCCGGCCCGGCAAGGTGCGCTTCGAGAAGGGCGAGCCGTTCTGCTTCATCACCCTGCTGCAGGACAAGACCCTCACCGACATCCAGCCGGTGATCCGGCGCATGGATTCCAACCCCGAACTGCGCAACCAGTACGACGTGTGGGAAAAGCACCGTTCGGAGTTCAACAAACGGATCTTCCGCCAGGACCCGGAGGCCACCAAGGAGGCCTGGCAGCGCTACTACTTCAAGGGCGAGTTCCCGGAAGAGGTGGCGCCCGCCCGCCAGGACCACGTCAACAAACGCCGGCTGAAAACGCCCCGGTTCGGCGGCTGAATTCACGGGGCCGCCCGCTTGCCAAGGATTGGGGCGTCTGCCATAAGCCGCCTCTCGAATTTTCGGGGCGCGGGCCGGTGGCCGGCTTCGAGGAGCGCGGGCGTAGCTCAGTGGTAGAGCACAACCTTGCCAAGGTTGGGGTCGAGAGTTCGAATCTCTTCGCCCGCTCCAATATTCGGAAGCGGAAACACAAAAGAGAATAGGGGCCTTAGGGCCCCGAAGCGGGTTCCTCAAGCTTCCGCGCCAGCGATCGCGAAGGCTTTCCGTTGCAACTCCGTTGCAGCGGCGCGTGGCCACTCCTGTCTCGGCTGGCGTAGGCGGTTAGCGCCGATCGAGGGGCGCAGTTCTTAGGGCTTGCAACCTCTGGGCTTGCCGCCCTTCATGGCCCGCCTGGGGGCTTCGCTTGTTTTCGATCCTGCACATGTCTGACCTACACCGCACGCCTAAGGCTTGGATTTGCAACGCCTAGCTGATCTCGGCGCTGACAAGGGATCGCCATTCACACGTTCGCGAGGGGCCCGGAATCCGGTCTCCCGATGCAATCGTTTTGAGCCGCGATATAGTCCAGGGCAATTCGATTGAGTAGGAATAACGCGGTCCCTGCGCACTTGTCTTTTGGGTCAGCTTACGCTCGGTACTCCTCATGAAAGCCCAGCATCATCCATTCGAACCCGCGCGCCTGGCAGCGCTTCGAGCGTATGAAATTCTCGATACGCCCCGGGAGACGGATTTCGATGACATCGTGATGCTTGCCTCGCGGATTTGCGGAACCCCGATATCCGTCATCAACTTGATTGACGAGACGCGGCAATGGTTCAAGGCAGAAACCGGGCTTGGCGTAAGAGAGACGCCGCTCGATACGTCGATTTGCGCCCACGTCATTCTGGAAGATGACTTCGTCGAAATCCCCGATACGCTGGCCGATGCACGGATGGCTGATAATCCATTATGCCTCGCCGACCCAGGGCTGCGCTTTTACGCGGGAGCGTTGCTCAGGTCGAAGGGGGGTTATCCGATCGGCACGTTGTGCGTGCTCGACAATCAGCCGCGAGTGCTCGATCAATTGCAGCGGGATGCGCTCCGCATCCTCGCCGATCAGGTGATGACCCAGCTTGACCTGCGGGCGGTCATCGCCAACGAGACGGTGCTTCGAAGCGAGATCGACCATCGGGTCAAGAATTCGTTGCAGGCGGTCGGCGCGTTCGTCTCGCTTGAGCGACAGGCTTCGGACAACGACGAAGCGCGCGCCTCGCTCGAGCGGGTAGCGCGGCAGGTCAACATCGTCGCCGCGCTACACGAGCATCTGGGGATGGCCGCCACCAACGAGTTGATCGAGCTTGGGCCGTACCTCGATCAGGTCGTGAGCCTGATCAGTTCGACGCTTGCGGCCGATGTCTCGGTCCAAGGCAGTTTTGAGAATGTGAGGGTAGGGTCGCAGGAAGCATCGACAGTTGCGACTATCGTCAATGAACTCGCGACCAACGCCTCGAAGCATTCATTCAAGCAGTCGTCTGGAACTATCTACCTGAGCGGTAAGCGGGTGGGCGAGGCCGGCTATCGGCTAGTGTGCAGCGACGATGCTCAACCGGGCGAGGTCAAAACAGTTGCGCCAAGCGGGAGGGTCGGGCTGGGGCTCAAGATTCTCACGGCGTCGGTTCAACGACTCGGCGGGACAATGATGGCGACAAGCCACGAGAATGGCTATTCGACACGGCTCGACTTGGACCTCTCAACTTCGTGACTGATGTCATTGTGAGTGCCTTCTAAGCAGGTTGCGCCATAGGCTTCACAACCTGCTACATTAGCTGTCCAGCTCGACCTTGGCCGAGGAACGAACCCGCTGAGCGGGTGGGGGTCGGAGGGTCAGTTAGTGTCGCCGAAAGAGACGGGCTCTGTCGCGAAGCTCGATGGCGCCCAACGCAAGAGGGTGATGGTTACGCTGGCCGAGCCGGGGCCCGTCTCAAGCTAGTCGCCCGCATGGCGTCCTGAGCCGCCGCCCCCCGGCCGGAGCCGGAGGGCGGACGCTGCGCCGCCTAGCGCGGCGCGGGGTACTGGATGCGCGGGCGCAGGTTGTCGATCACCTCGCGGGCCGTGAACGCCCGGGTGTCGCCGGCGGGCTTGGCGCCGCGGCCCAGGACGATCTCCGCCGAGGCCTCGAACCTCTCCACCGTGCGCACGTCCACGCGGTCGGCCCAGAACGGGTCGCCGAAGAACGGGTCCCAGCTGCGCCAGCCGTAGCGGCCGCCATAGTAGCGCCAGGACGGGCGCCAGTAGCCGTAGGAGCCGTACCAGGGCCGGTAGAAGGGATCGGGCTCCACATAGGTCCGCCGGTCGCGGTTGGTCTCGCGGTCGACGATGGAGAACCAGTCGTGGCCCTCCTGCACCGTGAGCTCGGCGGCGCGGAACAGCAGGTAGCCCTCCACGGTCTCGCGCGACGTCAGGCTGTTGCCGTTGAAGTTCACCCGGAACCGGTTGGTCTCCAGGCGCATCTCCGAATAGCCGCCTGACGCCGCCTGTCCGGGGATGGCCGGCTGGTAGGGCGTCGGCGTGGCGCAGGCCGCCAGCCCGGCCGCCAGGGCCAAGCTCACCACGAAAGCGGCTGATCTCTTTGACATCTTGTCTGTCTCGATCCTTCGCAACGTCCCTCGACAAGAGGTGTAAACGTCACAACACTTGGCCGCAATTGTGGTTGCCCTGACTTCAGGCCCCGGTGGTGGCGAGGGTGTAGAGGATGCGCCCCAGCGCGCCGAACAGCAGCACTGCGCAGGCCGCCGCCTGGATCATGAAGCCCACGCCGCGCTTGGCGGGATCGGCCATGTAGGCCCGGGCATAGAGGCCCCGCCCGATCAGCCACACCACACCCACCACAGTGGCCACCAGGTCGTTCCAATAGATGGCGAACAGCCACAGCGAGACCAGGAAGATCGGCAGCCACTCCAGCATGTTGTAGTGCACGCGGACGGCGCGCTCGAGCAGGGGATCGCCGGTCATCGCCGGCGCCTCGATCCCGGATTTGCCGCGGGCTCGGCCCACCTCCCAGCCGGCGGCGAAGTAGAGGAGCAGGGCGAGTATGGTGACGATCGCCACCCGGCTGTGCGGTTCCATGGATAGTCCCCCTCGTCGGCGAACAGGCTTCGCCGTGACGGCCAGCTTGGCATGCTTCTTACCAGAGGGGGAACTCTTGGCCGCGGCGCGGGCGTTTAGCCTGCGGTGACCCGGTTTGGAGAGAGCCGATGGACGTTCAGTCGACGGCGATCAGCGAGATCGACTACGACGAGGGCCGCGCCAAGCTGCTGGTGCGGTTCATCAGCGGCGAGAGCTACGTCTATGTGGGCGTGCCGGGCGCGGTGCACCGCTGCTTCGTCGACGCGGATTCCAAGGGCCGCTACTTCCAGGCCGAGATTCGCGACCGCTACCCATTCAACCGGCTGGACGCCTAACCCTTCATCCGCTTGTCGCGGTTGGCGGCCACCCGCAGGCGGAGCGCATTGAGCTTGATAAAGCCCGCCGCGTCGCGGTGGTCGTAGGCCACGGCGCCTTCCTCGAAGGTCACCAGTTCCTGGTCATAGAGCGAATAGGGGCTGGTGCGGCCGATCACCGTGACGTTGCCCTTGTAGAGCTTGATCCGCACCTGGCCGGTGACGGAGGCCTGCGAGTGGTCGATGGCGGCCTGCAGCATCTCGCGCTCGGGGGCGAACCAAAAGCCGTTGTAGACCAGCGATGCGTACTTCGGCATCAGCTCGTCCTTCAGGTGCATGGCGCCGCGGTCCAGGGTGATGCTCTCGACGCCCCGGTGGGCGGCCAGCAGGATGGCGCCGCCCGGGGTCTCGTAGACCCCGCGGGACTTCATGCCGACGAAGCGGTTCTCCACCAGGTCCAGGCGGCCGACGCCATTGTCGTGACCGAGCTGGTTGAGCTTGGTCAGGAGGGCGGCCGGCGACAGGGCCTCCGCGTCGATGGCCACCGGGTCGCCGCGCTCGAAGTCCATGGTGAACACCGTTGGCGTGTCGGGCGCGTCCTCCGGCGCGATCGTGCGCATGTGGACGAACTCCGGGGCCTCCACCGCCGGATCCTCCAGCACCTTTCCCTCGGAGGAGGAGTGCAACAGGTTGGCGTCGACGCTGAACGGCGCCTCGCCCAGCTTGTCCTTGGCGATGGGGATCTGGTGGTCGCGGGCGAAGGCCAGCAGCGCCTCGCGGCTCTTGAAATCCCACTCCCGCCAGGGCGCGACGACCCGGATATCGGGCTCCAGAGCGTAGTAGCTCAGCTCGAAGCGCACCTGGTCGTTG
>NZ_JBKJTG010000101.1:0-8513 GCF_046590535.1 Phenylobacterium sp.
GAAGAAGGCGATCTTCACCGACCTGGACCGGATCTGTAAGCCGGGCGCGATCCTGGCCACCAACACCTCGGGCCTAAACATCGACGAGATCGCCTCGGTGACGAAGCGGCCGCAGGACGTCATCGGCCTGCACTTCTTCTCCCCGGCCAACGTCATGAAGCTGCTGGAGATCGTCCGCGCCGACCACACCGCCAAGGACGTGATCGCCACCTCAATGAAGCTGGCCAAGCAGATCGGCAAGGTCGCCGTTCTGGTGGGCGTCACCCCCGGCTTCGTGGGCAACCGCATCCTCGGCCAGCGCCAGCGCGAGGCGCAGAAGCTGGTCATGGAAGGCGCCATGCCCTGGGATGTGGACCGCGTGCTCTACGACTTCGGCTTCCCCATGGGTCCGTTCGCCATGAGCGACCTGGCCGGCCTGGACATCGGTTGGGTGAAGGAGAACTCCAAGGGCGAGACCATCCGCGATGTGCTCTGCGAGATGGACCGCCGCGGCCAGAAGACCGGCGCCGGCTACTACGACTATGACGAGAACCGCAACGCCATCCCCTCGCCGGTCACCGAGAAGATCATCAACGACTTCATCGTCAAGTCGGGCGCCAACCCGCGCAAGATTTCCGACGAGGAGATCCTGGAGCGCTGCGTCTATCCGATGATCAACGAGGGCGCGAAAATCCTCGACGAAGGCAAGGCGATCCGTGCCTCGGACGTGGATGTGGTCTGGGTCAACGGCTACGGCTGGCCGGTCTATCGCGGCGGCCCGATGCACTACGGCGACCAGGTGGGTCCCGCCAAGGTGCTCGCCAAGATGCAGGAGTTCCAGGCCAAGATGGGCGACCAGTTCAAGCCCGCAGCCTCGCTTGAGAAGCTGGTCGCCGAAGGCAAGACGTTCGCCGACCTGAAGGCCTGAGGCCCTGCCCGTGGGGGGGCTGGCGCGGCGCCTGATGACACTCGCTGCGGCGCTGCTGCTGTTCGGCTGCGACCGCGGCGTCGACGCCCGGCGGATCGCCGCTGCCGACGGGGCCGAGTGGCTGACCTATGGGCGCACCTATGACGAGCAGCGGTTCAGCCCGCTGAAGCAGATCGACCGCAGGACGGTGGCAGGTCTCGGCGTCGCCTGGTGGGCGGAGTTCGACACCGACCGGGGCCAGGAGGCCACGCCGCTGGTGGCCGACGGGGTGCTCTATGTGACCACCGCCTGGTCGAAGGTCCATGCCTTCGACGCGGCCGGTGGAAAGCGGCTGTGGAGCTACGATCCCAAGGTTCCGGGCGAGGCCGGGTTCAATGCCCGCTGCGACGTGGTCAACCGCGGCGTGGCCCTGTGGAAGGGCCGCCTCTACCTGGGGACCCTCGACGGTCGGCTGATCGCGCTGGACGCCAAGACCGGTCGGCCCGCCTGGTCGGTGCAGACCACTGACCGGGCCAAGCCCTACACCATCACCGGCGCGCCCCGGGTGATGAAGGGCAAGGTGCTGATCGGCAATGGCGGCGCGGAGTACGGCGTGCGCGGATACGTCTCGGCCTACGACGCGCAGAGCGGCAAACTCGCCTGGCGCTTCTACACGACACCCAATCCGCAAGGCGTCGCCGACGGCGCGGCCTCCGACCCCATCCTGCGCGAAAGGGTCCAGGCCACCTGGTCGGACGGCGCCTGGAAGCAGTCCGGCGGCGGTGGCACGGTGTGGGACGCCATCACCTACGACCCCAAGCTCGACCTAGTGTTCGTCGGCGTCGGCAACGGCAACCCGTGGAACCACAAAATCCGCTCGGGTGGAAAGGGCGACAACCTCTTCCTGTCGTCCATCTTGGCGCTGCGGCCCGACACCGGCGCCTATGTCTGGCACTACCAGACGACGCCCGGCGAGAGCTGGGACTACACCGCCACCCAGCACATCATGGTCGCCGACCTGACCATCGGAGGCGCCACCCGGCGCGTGGTCATGCAGGCCCCGAAGAACGGTTTCTTCTACGTGCTGGACGCCGCCACCGGGAAGCTGGTCTCGGCGGAGAAGTATGTGCCGGTCGACTGGGCCCAGCGGATCGATCCGGCCACCGGCCGGCCGGTGGAAGCGCCCTTCGCGCGCTATCAGAAGGGCGGCGTCAGCACCCAGCTGGTGGGCGCGCTTGGGGGCCACAACTGGCAGCCCATGGCCTTCAGCCCGAAGACCGGCCTGGTCTATATTCCCGCCCAGCACGGCCGCGGCTACTACGCCGATCCGCAGAGCTTCACCTTCCTGCCGGGCGCCTGGAACACCGGCGTCCTGCGCAGGTTCGACGGCCCCAACACCGCGCCCTCCCTGGTACGGCCCGCCGCGCTCCTGTTGGCCAAGGGCGAGCTGATCGCCTGGGACCCGGTGGCCCAGAGGAAGCGCTGGAGCGTCGCCTTCCCCGACCAGTGGACCAGCGGCGTCTTGGCCACCGACGGGGGGCTGGTGTTCCATGCCGCGGACAAACGGTTCGCCGCCTACGACGCCGCCAGCGGGCGCCCGCTGTGGACCTATCCCACCGGCGTCCAGGCCATCGCGCCGGCCTCCACCTACGCCATCGGCGGCAAGCAGCATGTGGCGCTGATGGTCGGCGCGGGGGGCGCCGGGGGGCGCAACGAGGCCCGCCAGAAGGGCCGCCTGCTGGTGTTCAAGCTGGGCGGCCAGGTCAAGCCGCCGGCCTATCCAGCCGCCGTGACCCAACCGCCCCTCGACCTGACCCAAGCCGCGCCTTCGTCGGGAGATGGCGACCGGGGCGGCCGGCTGTTCGCAACCTACTGCAGCGCCTGCCATGGCGCCGGGCCCTATTTCCCGGACCTCTCCCGGTCGCCGGCGATCCTCGAGCCGCAGGGTTTCCAGACCATCGTCCTGGACGGCGCTCTGAAGGCAGGCGGCATGGCGGGCTTCCGCCGGTTCTTCGACGCCGCCGGCGCGGAGGACCTGCGCGCCTACCTGCTCTGGCAGGCGAAGACCGGACCCGGACCGGCGGCGCCCACAGCCCCGACCCACGCCCAGTAAGGCGCCCGCCTCAGAACAGCTTGCACGCCTCGGCGTGGCCCTGGACGAAGCGGCGGCCAATGATGTTGCGCGGGGCCACCTCGACCCAGAGTTCGCAGTACACTTGCTGGCCTTCGTAGGTCGCGCCACGACGCCAGATGTAGAACCGCTTGCCGTCAAGCGTCACATTCGTGGTCCACTCACCGTAGATGGCGCGGGCCGCGTCGAGATTTTGGCCGTAGAGCTTGGAGGAGTCGGGAAACTCATGGCTGACGCACCCGGCCAGAGCCAAGAGGGCGCCCAACGTCGCGATGCGGCTCATGAGGGCGGCGGTATTCAAGGGCGCATCGGGGTCTTCAGGGACCGGAAGGTGATCGAGTATCGCAGGTCCCGGGCGGGGGCGATGCTTTGCTCCCACTCGTTCCGGGCTGCGCCGCGCAACAGATACCCCGAGCGGGGCGCGAGCGGAACCGAGAGCCGCTCCCAGCTCTCGCCCGCGGGCCAGCGAAATCGCAGGAGACAGGGCGCCAGCAAGGATACCCCCACCACGTCGGCGAACACGGCGCGGTCACGGTGCCAGCCGATGGCCGCGCCGGGCTGATACTGGTTGATCAGGACCTGGACGAAGGCCTCGGGAGGCCACTCGGCGAGGCTGGCGGCGCGCGTGCGGACCGGCAGCAGGAAATCCGGCATCGGCTCGGCGGCAATCAGGCGCTGGCCCGCGAAGTCATAGCGAAGGCCGAACGACACCCCGCGCCGGCGGCCTTCGACACCGCGGAACCGGAAAGGCTGGAAGTCGAGCCCGGCCAGCCGAGCGGCGAGTTCGGCCTCGTCTTGCGCAGCGATCACGCCGTCGCGGTAGGCCAGGCCTTCCGGGAAGGCCGGGGAAGCGTCGAAGAGGTCCGCCTGAGCATGTCGCGCCATCACAGGACAACGCCTTGAACACGCCCGGAGGTCAAAATGAAGGCGGCGGTCCAGGTCGGTGCGTACCCTACCGATCACCGACCCGTGATCGCCTGGGCCGCCGTTCATCGCCGCGCCGCCTTGACCTTGCCCGCTCCGGCGCCGCCAATTTCCGCCGACCGGCAAGGCGCAGGGATGACTGAGGGCCACGTCTCGAACACCGCCGGCGAGGCTCCCCGCGCGACGCTGCGCGCCCGCGAGGCCGTGGCGATAACCGTCGGCATCGTGGTCGGGGCGGGAATTTTCCGCACGCCCTCGCTGGTGGCCGGCGCCGCGGAAAGCTCGACCATGGTCCTGCTGGCCTGGGCGGCCGGCGGGCTGGTCTCGCTGGTGGGCGCGCTCTGCTATGCGGAGCTGGCCTCAACCTATCCCCACGCGGGCGGCGACTATCACTACCTGGCCCGGGCGTTCGGCAAGCGGCTGGCCTTCCTCTACGCCTGGGCGCGGTTGTCGGTGATCCAGACCGGCTCCATCGTGCTGCTGGCCTTCGTATTCGGCGACTACGCCAGCCAGCTGGTCAGCCTGGGGCCCGCGTCGTCCGCCATCTATGCCGCCCTGGCGGTCTCCGGGATCACCGGCATCCACTGGGTGGGGGTCACCGCCGGCGCCCGCACCCAGAACTGGCTGACCGTGGCCGAGGTCGTGGGCCTGGCGGCGGTGATTGTCGCGGGCCTCCTGGTGGCGCCCGCCGCGGCGCCCGCGCCGGCGCCGCCCGACACCACCGCCTGGGGCCTGATCATGGTCTTCGTGCTGTTGACCTTCGGCGGCTGGAACGAGGCGGTCTATGTCTCGGCGGAACTGAAGGATGCGCCGCGCCGCATGGCCCCGGTGCTGGTGGCCAGCCTTGGCCTGATCACCGTCCTCTACCTGCTGGCCAATGCGGCCTACCTCCGCGCCCTGGGTCTGGCGGGCGTGGCCGCATCCGACGCCGTCGCCGCCGACGTCATGGGCCTGGCCTTCGGGCCGGTGGGCGCGACCCTGATCAGCCTGTTCATCGCGGTGGCGGCGCTGACCTCGGCCAACGCCACGGTCTTCACCGGCGCGCGCACCGCCTATGCGCTGGGCCGCGATCACCCGGCGCTGGCGGTCCTCGGGCGCTGGGATGTCCGCGCCGGCAGCCCGCGCAACGCCGTGTTGCTTCAGGGTCTGGCGGCCCTGGCGCTGACGCTCGTGGGCGCCTTCGTGCGCGACGGCTTCAAGTTGGCGGTGGACTACACCGCCCCGGTGTTCTGGACCTTCTTCCTGCTGGTCGGACTGGCCCTGTTCCGCCTGCGCCAACTCGACCCGGATATTGAGCGGCCGTTCCGCGTGCCGCTCTATCCGCTGCTGCCGGCACTGTTCGTGATCACCAACGCCTACCTGCTCTATTCCAGCCTGGCTTACACCGGAAAGGGGGCGCTGCTTGGCGTCGCCGTGCTGGCGGTGGGCGGGCTGCTCATCCTGCCCCTGCAGTCGCGCAACAAGGACACCGCCCCATGAAAACCCACGCCCTGGCCTTCGCCCTGGCTATCATGATCGCCTGCCCGTCGTCGCCCGCGCTCGCCCAGCAGGCCCGTCCGGCGCCGAACCGCGGCCCGGACGTAATCTATGTGCCGACGCCCCACGAGATCGTCGACGCCATGCTCAAGCTGGGCGAGGTGAAGCCCGGAGACGTGCTCTACGATCTGGGGTCGGGTGACGGCCGCATCCCCATCGCGGCGGCCAAGCAGTTCGGGGTGCGCGGTGTGGGCATCGACATCAACCCTGAGCGCATCGCCGAGGCCAACGCCAACGCCAAGGCGGCCGGCGTCACTGGCCTGGTGACGTTCCGACTGGAGGACCTGTTCGAGGCCGACTTCCGCGAGGCCTCGGTGGTGACCCTCTACCTGCTGCCCAGCCTGAACGCCAAGCTGATGCCCAAGCTGTTGTCCGACCTCAAGCCGGGCACGAGAATCGTCAGCCACGCCTTCCTGATGGGCGACTGGGTCCCGGAGCAGAAGGTCGATGTGGAAGGCGGCATGATCTACCGCTGGACCGTGCCGGCCAAGACGGCGCCCTAGCCCAGCCGTTCCACGGCCTGCACGACGGCGGCGGTCTTCTCCAGGATAACCATGTGGCCGGCCTCGGGGATCGAGACCAGCTCCGCCCCGGCGATGGCCTTCTTGAAGGCGTGGGCATAGGTGGGCGGGATCAGCCGGTCGCTATCTCCCCAGACGATCACGGTCCTGGCCTTGATCCGGTACAGCCGCTGCCGCAGCCCCCGATCGGGAATCGGAAACAGAATCCGCCCGGCCATGCCCAGTTGGCGCGCATTGGCCACCAGATAGGCCTGCAGGAACCCCGGGTCCTCCACGTTGCGCCCCGCGGTGAGGATGGCCGCGCCGGCCACGGCGTCGTGGAACAGCATCTGCGGCATCTCGAAGGGCAACAGCGAGAACAGGTCGGCGATCGGATGGTCGTCGTCCCACAGGCCGGCAGGCGCGATCAGCGCCAGGCGCGAGACGTCGTTGGGGGCTGTGGCGGCCATTTCCGCGGCGATCATCCCGCCCATGGAGTGACCGACCAGGATAGGGTCGTTCAGGCCCAACGCCTCGACCACGTCCCAGGTGTGCAGGGCGAAATCCAGCATGTCGCGGATCTCCGGCGCCTCTTCGCTGTCGCCATAGCCCGGGACCAGCGGCGCGAACACATGGTGGGTCTGCGCCAGGGCCGCGAGGAACGGATCATCTGCGGTGACGCCACCGGCGCCGTGCAGATAGACCAGCGCCGGGCCCTGGCCGCCTTCATAGTAGCGGACTGCGGCGTGGCGGGTGGCGATCGTCTTGATGTCCATCACGGTGCTCACGCCTGCTCGGTCATGGGCGCGCGGGTGGGCGCGGGGGGCAGGGCGCCGGCTTTCACCTGTTTGGCCAGCGGCTTGCACCAGAACCGATCGTCGTCGGCGTAGTCGGGGAACATGTTGCGGAGCTTCGGCATCACCTTCTCGGCGAACAGCTTGGTGGAATACATGCACTTGTCGGCCGGCATGTTCCCCACGTGCATCAGGCAGAAGATGTTGCCCACGTGCAGGCCCTTGATCAGGTCCTCCATCCGCTGGCGCACGGTCTCGGGGCTGCCTGCGATGATGTGGCCGCCTTCCACCAGGTCCTTCCACGACAGCGTCGCATAGCCGCCCTTGGGCGGGGCGTATTGCGAGAGCGCGCCGGACTGGATGGTCTTGATGGTGCGGTAGCCCGGCGCGTCGGCGAACCCTGGATAGACGTGCAGGCAGCGGTTGTAGAAGTAGCTGACGTGCTCGGAATAGAGCCGCTCGGCCTCCTCGTCGGTGTCGGCCACCAGGATGGTTTGAGCAAAGCCGGCGCGGTAGGGGCTCTTGTCCACCCCGCGCTCGTCGATGCGGCGCCAGTAGCCGTCCATCAGGGCCTGGGCGCGCAGATAGCCGGAGAAGCTGAGGTAGGAGTACGAGTAGGTGTTGTCGATGCAGAAGTCGTAGGTCTCCACCGAGCCGCCGCCGGGGATATGGACTGGCGGGTGGGGCGCGTCCTGGATCGGGCGCGGCCAGATGTTGACATGCCGCAGCTTGTTGTAGCGGCCGTTCCAGGCGAAGGGCTCGCGCGTGGTCCAGGCCTTGATGATCAGGTCATGGGCCTCCTGATACTTCTCCCGGGTCAAGGAGGGGATCTGGCCGTAGCAGTAGTTGGTGTCCATGGAGGTCCCCACCGGGAACCCCGCCACCAGCCGGCCGCCGGAGATGCAGTCCAGCATGGCGAACTCCTCGGCCACGCGGATCGGCGGATTGTACAGCGCGATGGAGTTGCCCAGGACGACGATGGCCGCGTCCTTGGTGCGGCGGGCCAGGCCGGCGGCGATGATGTTGGGGCTGGGCATGATGCCGTAGCCGTTCTGGTGGTGCTCGTTCACGCCGACGCCGTCGAACCCGAGGGTGTCGGCGTATTCCAGCAGGTCCATATAGGTGTTGTAGACCTCATGGCTCTTGGCGGGATCGAACAGCTTCTGGTCGATGTCGACCCAGACGGATCGGTTCTTCTCCCGGAAATCGTCCGGCAGATAGGGCCACGGCATCAGGTTGAACCAGGTGAACTTCATCAGGGCCTCCTCCGCGCCGCCTCTGTCGGGCGGTCATGTGAACAACGTTAACCCGATGAGGCGCGGCGCCAAGAGGTTTGCGCGGGGCTAGGGCTTGCAGGCCCACCCCGTCCGGGCCTCGTTCTCCACCACCGGGCGGACGACGCGGGTCCAGAGGACGTAGCCGGCGGGGGTCATGTGCAGGCCGTCGCCGACGAAGATGTCCTTGGGGGCGCCGTCCTCCAGCATGGCCGGGACCACATCGACAAATTCCAGGTCAGCGCGCGCCTCGGCCATCGCCCGGATCGCGGTGTTGGCCTGGCTCTGGGCGGCGAACTGATCCCAGCGCAGCTTGGAGGGCTTGAGCGCGATGAAATAGACCTTGGTCGCCCCCAGGGTCTTGTCCTTGCGGTCCATGAAGGTTTGGAAGTCGGCCACCGTCTCGTCCGGCGTCTTGCCGGCGTTCAGGTCGTTCTCGCCGGCGTAGAAGAAGATGGCGCGGGGTCG
>NZ_JBKJTG010000230.1:0-5159 GCF_046590535.1 Phenylobacterium sp.
CGTCCGCGGTGCAATGCACATGAACGCGATCACGGCCGAACCGGCGGACGCCGTGTTCGAGCACCATCCGATCGGGCTCCAGGGCCATGACATGACCCAGCCGTACGACGTCGCGCACCGTACGCAGAACCTCGACCTCGCGCTCACCGGCAATCGCGCAACGGAACATCGTCGGGACGACAGCGCGGTCCAGGCGCAGGACGACCCCGGCCGCTTCCAGCCTAAGGAAGAAATCGTCGATGGAACCGGCCTGGCTCGCGGCCTCCATCTCGTCGGCAAACCCTCCGACGGTATCCTCGAAGAAGGGTTCGGCCGGTTGCAGCCGCCTGCGGTTCAGAAGCCAGGGCTCACGCGGCCGGACCCACGCGATATCGTGCCGGTCGACACCTTGCGAAAGGAGGTGCAACACCACGTCCATCGCCGTCTTTCCGGCCCCGATCACGGTATAGCCGGAGGCGCTTACGGCCTTGACCTCCAGCGCGTCAGGACTGATGCACCGCACGCCCTGGGCCACGGGAAAGCCAGGGCCATGGGTCTTGGGAAGCCGCGCGTCGGTAAAGGTTGCATCGACGACCCGGCGGCGTGCCCGGATTTTCAAAGCCTTACCGTCGACCAGGGATATAGCTACACCTTCACGCCTGTAGTCGTGCTGTGGAAGCCACCTGACCCGCCCGCTCGCCAGCAGCTTCTCCCGAAACACCGTGTCGTAATAGTCAAGGATCTCGGCCAGGCCTGCGCGCTCCATGCAGCCGGCGTCGAGCCCCGTCGTGTCCAGCGCGCCGGAGCCGAGCGGCATGGAGTTCACCCCATAAAGCGCCGAGACATTGTGCAGCCTGACGAAGGGATAGGCGTCGCGCCAGTGGCCGCCCGGTTCAGCGCGTCGGTCGATCAGCAGGATATCGGCTTTCGTCTCGTCCAGCAGGACATCGACGAAAGCCAGTCCCACTGCGCCAGCGCCGACCACGACATAGTCGGCTTCGAGGATCGAGTCCGCGCTTGAGGCCGTCTGAGCGCGCGCCGGCCGCCGCGTCATGCGGGACGCTTGTCGCGGATCGGGCCGGCGCGTTTCGGAAACAGCATCCCCACCGTCTGGCGGTACTGCCGATATCGATCACCGAACTGGGCGACCAGATCACGCTCCTCGAACCAGATGCCGATCAGGATGTAGCCTGTCGTACCCGTCGCGAAGACAAGGTGCCCCAGGCTCATGTGAGGGGTTGCCCAGAAGGCAATGATGAAACCCGCATAGATGGGATGCCGCAGCCAGCGGTACAGAAACGGCGTCGTGAACACGGTGTCGCCGTGGCCCGTTCGGCGGAGAATCCTGGCAAAACCTTGCGAGAGGCCGAACAGGTGAAAGTGGCTGATCAGGAAGGTGCTGACGAGCACCATGCCCCAGCCGAACCAGGCGACGCCTAGAATTCCCAAGGAGAGAAAGGAATCCTCAATCGACCACACGGTCTGCGGAAGCGGCTGCCACTGCCAGTACAGAAGCAAGAGGGCCAGGCTTGCGAACAGGACATAGGTGCTGCGCTCGCTCTGGGGTGGGACGACGCGGGTCCAGACCCGCTTGAACGCAGGTCGCGCCATGAGCGAGTGCTGGACCGCGAAAACACCAAGCAGGGCCATGTTGATCAGAAGCGAGGGCAGCAGCGGACCGGCCGCCCCGCTGTCGATGGTTTTCGGAACGACGGCATTCTGAACAAAACCGATCGCATAGAGGAAGCTCGCGAAGAAGACGATGTAGGCGAACACACTGTAGAGGGCTGAGGTCAGGCCTCGCATGACGACTCTCCTGGATTCGGACGAGCGGCGCGGATCAGTTGTTGGCGGTGAGGGGGTCGATGATCAGGGGTACTTCGGTGATGCGGGTCACCGGGATACCGCTCAGCTCCGCGTGTTTGCGAAGGGTCTCCTCGCTGTCGGCCACGTAGATGCAGAAGGCTTGATCGCCGGCGACATAGCTGTGCTGCCATTGGACCGCGCCGGCGAGTTGCTCGATCGCGTTATTGGACGCCCGCGCCGCCCCGCACAGTTCGACCAGAGACATGCCGCCAATGCCGGGGATGTCGCGTTCGATCAGATACCGTTTCAGCTTACTCATCGGATGCTCCTTGTTCCTGGGGTGCAACATCAGGTGAACAGGGTGGCTAAGGAAGCTAAACTTTCTTGTCGATGATAAAGCCTACCTTTAGTATCGGGAGCATGGTCGCCCCCACGCATCTGCGTTCACTTCAGGCGCTTGACGCCGCCCTGAGATACGGCTCCCTGGCGGCAGCGGCGGACAGGCTTTCCATTACCCCTGCGGCCGTTGGACAGCGCATCAAGGTGCTGGAAGACTATCTGGGCGTGGATCTGCTCACGCGCGGCCGTTCCGGACTGTCACCCACTCCAGCCGTCGGCCCGACCGTGGATCGCCTCCGAACGGCGTTTCGCGAACTGGAGGCGGTGGCCGAGGCGCTTAATCTCCAGCGCGGCCATGAAATCCATCTGGCGGCGCTGACTGACGTCGCCGAGCTGTGGTTGAAGCCGCGGCTGCATCGCTTTCGCGCCCAGCATCCGAACATCCTGTTCTGCATCAACGGCGAAGGCGAGGCCCCGTTGCGGCTTGGGTCGGTCGATTGCGAGATCAGCTTTGGCCAGGCTGCGGACGAGCCGAACCGGGACCTCCTGTTCGAGGATTTCATCATTCCCATCGGTTCGCCAGAGAACGTTCGCCGGATCGCAGGAACGGTCGAGCGAGACAGGCTTGAGGGGTTCCCCCTGCTGCACCTCGACTTCTACAAGGATGATTCTGCCGCGCCCGGCTGGGCCGACTGGGTTCGCGTCCAGGGCTTCCACCGCACATCGCCGGAACGCGGCATGCGCTTCCAGAGGATCGCTCCGGTTCTGGAGGCGGTCCGGGCGGACGCGGGCCTGACCCTCTGCGGGCTCGCCCTGATCGGTGAAGGACTGGACGACGGGACGCTGTCGCTACCCTTCCCCCTGTCGACCGGTTGCTGGACTGAACATGCCTTCCAGGCTCGGTTTCGCCCTGACGCCCTGGCACGGCCCCAGGTTCGGCGTTTCCGGCATTGGCTGGCCGAAGAGGCGCGGACTACGAGGAACTGGCTGGAACTTCGGTTGGAAGGCTCAAGAAATGCAGTCGGAATAACCCGATGATCAATGTCCGCACGTGGGCTGCCGCGCCCGCACCGCGGAGCTTTGTGAGTGCGCGACCTAGGCCCCTCGCAGGCGCTCCAGGGCGCCCTGCAGGATCCAGGCGGCGGCCAGCTTGTCGACCAGGTCGGCCCGCCGCGCCCGGCTGACGTCGGCTTCGCCGATCAGCATGCGGTTGACAGCCATGGTGGACATCCGCTCGTCCCAGAAGGCGATCGGCAGGTCGCGCAGGCGCAGCAGGTTGCGGGCGAAGGCGCGGTTGGATTGGCAGCGCACGCCCTCGGTCCCGTCCATGTTCACCGGCAGGCCGATGACGATCCCGCTCGCCCCGCGGCTCTGCATCAGCTTGAACAGGGCGGCGGCGTCCCCGGTGAACTTCACCTTGCGGATCAGCGCCAGGGGGCTGGCCACCGTGCGGGTGGTGTCGGAGACCGCCACGCCGATGGTCTTCTCGCCCAGGTCCAGGCCCACCAGCGGCGAGCCGGGCGGGGCGAGGGCGGGCAGCTGCAGAAGGTCGACGACGGCCATCGCCCCCTGTCGCATGGGCAGCGATGGCTTGCAAAAAGGCGCCGGGCGCGGCTAACCCACGCCCTTGAGTTCAAGGAGGGGCCGATGGCCATCGACGCGGCGACCGTGCGCAAGGTCGCCAGGCTGGCGAGGATCGCGGAGCCGGAGGAGAAGCTGGAGCCGCTGGCCAGGGAGCTGACCGGCATCATGGCCTGGATCGAACAGCTCGCCGAGGTGGACACCGACGGGGTCGAGCCGATGACCTCAGCCGTGCATACGCCCGCGCCCATGCGCGACGACGTGGTCACCGAGGGCGGCGATCCGGCCAAGGTGCTCTCCAATGCGCCGCGCACCGTCGGCGGCTTCTTCGTGGTCCCCAAGGTGGTCGAGTAGATGGCTGACCTCACCTCGCTCACCCTGAAGTCCGCCCTCGACGGGCTGGCCGCCAAGGCCTTCTCCTCGGCCGAGCTGACCCAGGCCCATGTGCAGGCGGTGGAAGCCGCCCGGGCGCTCAACGCCTTCGTGCTGGAGACCCCGGAGAAGGCGATGGCCATGGCCAAGGCCTCCGACGCGCGCCGGGCCCGGGGCGAGGCTGGACGCCTGGACGGCGCGCCCCTGGGCATCAAGGACCTGTTCTGCACCGAGGGCGTGCGCGCCACCGCCGGCTCGAAGATCCTCGGCAACTTCGTGCCCACCTATGAGTCCACCGTCACCGCCAACCTGTGGCGCGACGGGGCGGTGATGCTGGGCAAGCTGAACATGGACGAGTTCGCCATGGGCTCGTCCAACGAGACCTCGGCCTGGGGCCCGGTGGTCAATCCGTGGCGCGCCCGCGGCGGCGGCGCCCAGCTGACCCCCGGCGGCTCGTCGGGCGGGTCCGCCGCCGCCGTGGCCGCCGAGCTGTGCCTGGGGGCCACGGCCACCGACACCGGCGGCTCGATCCGCCAGCCGGCCTCGTTCACCGGCACGGTGGGCATCAAGCCCACCTACGGGCGCTGCTCGCGCTGGGGGATCGTCGCCTTCGCCTCGTCGCTGGACCAGGCCGGGCCGATGGCGCGTTCGGTCGAGGACACTGCGATCCTGCTGACCTCCATGGCCGGTCACGATCCGAAAGATTCAACGAGCATCGATGCCGAAGTCCCGGATTTTGCAAGCTTTTGTGGAAAATCGGTCAAGGGTTTGCGGATCGGTATCCCGAAGGAGTACCGCGTCGACGGCATGCCGCCCGAGATTGACGCCCTGTGGGAGCAGGGGATCGCCTGGTTGAAGGACGCCGGCTGCGAGATCGTCGAGGTGTCACTACCGCACACCAAGTACGCGTTGCCGGCCTACTACATCATTGCCCCAGCCGAGGCCTCTTCGAACCTCGCCCGCTACGACGGCATGCGCTACGGCCTGCGGGTCGAGGGTGGCAACCTGACCGAGACCTATGAAAACACCCGCGCCCAGGGGTTCGGCGCCGAAGTAAAGCGGCGCATCCTGATCGGCACCTA
>NZ_JBKJTG010000128.1:0-5514 GCF_046590535.1 Phenylobacterium sp.
GCGCGCCGGGGTTGGTGGCGATCTCGAAGGCTACGCGGTCCAGACCGGTGGGACCGGCGCGGTCCGCGGCCTGCGGCTCCACGGCCACCCGGAAACGGGCCTTGTCGAGTTTCAGAGGCGCGAGTTCGCCTATGACCACACCGGCCAAGCGGTCGCCGGCGACGCGTCGGGCGGCGGTCAGCCCGGCGGCGGCGGCCATGTAGGCGTCGCGGGCGGCAGCCAGCTCCGTCTCGGCGGCCTTGAGCGCGTCCTCGGAGGTCTCCACGGCTCGCAGCCGCTCGGCGAACCGGGCGCGCAGGATGGGCAGTTCCTCGACGCTGACGTTTAGCTTGCGGGCCAGGCCGCGCAGGTCGAACAGCCGCTCTTCGGCCTTCTCCAGGCGATCGGGCTCGAAGTCAAAGGCCGCCGCGGCGGAACCGATCTGCGCCTCGGCCTCTCCCGCCTCGATCAGCACCCGGTCCAGCGCCGCCGAGGCTTCAGTCAGCCGAGAGACCGCCGCGCCCTCGCCCGCGGCGCCGGCGGTGATCGCCCGCTCCCGCGCCCGGTCCAGGGCGCGCACGGCGCCGGCCACCTTGGCAGAGAGCCCGTCAAAGGCGTCGCGGGCCTGGGCAATGTCGGCCAGCGCCTTTTCCGCCGCGCCCAGCACCGCGCGTTCCTCCGCGAGCGCGGTCTCCTCGCCCGCGCGCGGGTCGAGGCGGTCCAGCTCGGACAGGCGTAGGGTCAGTTCCTCGGTCTCCGCCGCCACGCGATCCACGTCGGTGCGCAGGATCTCCACCCGCTCGCGCACCGTCCGCCAGCCGCGCCAGGCCTCGGCCACGGCGGCGGTTAGGGCCTCATGATCTCCGAAGGCGTCCAGCATGGGCCGATGGGTGCGGGCGTCCAGCAGGCCCACGGTCTCGTGCTGGCCGTGAACCTCCAGCAAGAGGTCGCCGACCTCCTTCAGCACGCCGACGCCGGTGGCTTGGTCGTTGACGAATGCGCGGCTGCGGCCGTCGGCGGCCAGAGTGCGGCGGAGCACCAGGTCCTCATCGCGGGCGTAGGTCAGGCCCTTGTCTTCCAGCAGCGCCCAGACGGGATGGGCGGGGGTGGGCGCGAAAACCGCCGACGCCGCCGCCTGGGCGGCGCCGCGGCGCACCAGCCCGGCGTCAGCGCGCGCGCCGGTGGCCAAGCCCAGCGCATCGAGGATGATCGACTTGCCGGCCCCGGTCTCGCCGGTGAGCGCGGTGAGGCCCGGCCCGATGGACAGGTCCAGGGCCTCGATCAGCACCACGTCGCGGATCCACAGTCCGATCAGCATGGCCGCGAAGATCGCCCGGAATCAGGCGCGATAGAAGAGCGCGCGGACATCTTTTGTTCTCACCCCGCTGAGCGGCGGAGAATTCTTCAGTTGGTCTTCGCCTCGGCGACCGGGGCCAAGCTCGCGGCCGGGGGCCTGATGGTCTCGGTCTTGTTCTTGCGGAAGGGAATCCGGAACAGGCCGCGCCGTCCGGAGCCGCTGGGCTCCACCGCCGGCTGCAGGCCGCGCGCGGTGAGCAGCTTGTGGGCGTCGGCGTACCACTGGTCGCCGGGGTAATTGTAGCCCAGCACCGCGCCGTTGCGCTTGGCCTCGTCGAGCAGGCCCAGGGTCAGGTAGGCCTCCACCAGACGGTAGAGCGCCTCCGGCGAATGGCTGGTGGTCTGGTAGCGGTCGATCACCGAGCGGAACCGGCCGACTGCGGCCAGGGTGTCGTTCTGGCGCAGGTACCAGCGGCCGATGGACATCTCTTTGCCGGCCAGCTGGTCGTTGACCATGTCGATCTTCAGCCGGGAGTCCTGGGCGTATTCCGTGCCGGGGAACCGCTGCACCACGCCGCGCAGGTTCTCCAGCGACTGGCCGGTGGCCGCTTGGTCGCGGTTCACGTCGACGATCTGCTCGAAGTAGCAGATGGCCTTGATGTAGTGTGCGTAGGCCGCCGCCTGGTTGCCGGGATAGAGTTGGATGAAACGGTCGGCGTCGGCGATCGCCTCGGAATAGTTGTTCGACTGGTAGTGGGCGAAGGCCTGCATCAGGATCGCGCGCCGGGACCACTCCGAATAGGGGTGCTGGCGTTCCACTTCCTGGAAGTAGTCCACCGCCTGGGCCCACTGGCGGCGGTCCAGCCGGTCGGCTCCGGTGGCGTAGAGCAGCTCCACCGGGCGCTCTTCATAGGCCAGCTTGGGCTTCTTCTTCTGGCCGGCGCAGGCCCCGAGGGCGAGAGCGCACATGACGGCCACCAGAGCCGGGCGGGCCCACGTATTGCGAAGCAAGGACACCTTCACCTCAAAGAACCAGGGCGCGCCCCCACGCCGTGAAGTGCTTCTACACCACACGCCTCGCGGATCAAACGGAACGGATCGTCTCAGACCGCTTCGGCCAGGTCGTCCACCAGAGTGCGCAGGCGCCAGGCGTCGCGCCGGGCCAGCAGCTCGCGCACCAGCAGGTTATTGATGGCGTGGCCGGCCAGCACGCCCTCGAAGCGGCCAATCACCGGGGCGCCTAGCACATAGAGGTCGCCGATGGCGTCCAGCGCCTTGTGGCGCACAAACTCGTCGGGGCGGCGCAGGCCCTCCGGGTTCAGCACCCGGTCGCCCTCAATCACCACAACGTTCTCCAGGCTGCCGCCGCGGGCCAGGCCCAAAGCGCGCAGGGCCTCAACCTCGTGAACGAAGCCAAAGGTGCGGCAGTCGGCGAGCTCCTCGCGGAAGGCGCGCTCGTCCATCACCAGGTCAACCGTCTGGCGGCCGATCACTGGGGTCGGGAAGACGATCTCGAAGGCGACTTCGAACTGGTCGGCGGGCGCCAGGGTCGCGCGCTTGTCCCCGTCGGTCACTTCGACCCTGTCCAGGATCTCGATGAAGCGGCGAGCCGCCGCCTGCTGGCGCTTGCCGGCCCGGTCGAGGACCTGCAGGAACGGCAGCGACGAGCCGTCCATGATCGGCATCTCCGGGCCGTCGAGTTCGACCACCGCGTTGTCGATCCCGGTCATCACCAGGGCCGCCATCAGGTGTTCGATGGTCGAGACCGTCACGCCGGCGGTGTTGCCGATCACGGTGCCGAGCTGGGTCTTGCAGACCGCGGCGGCGGTGGCCGGCACGCGGTTGGGGCGGTCGGTGACGTCGGTCCGCACAAAGACAATGCCGGTGTCGGTGGGGGCTGGGCGCACGGAGACGCGGGTGTGCGCGCCGGTGTGCACGCCCACCCCTGCGAACAGGGCGGGGGCTCTCAGGGTATGTTGAAACACCTGCTCGGCCACGCCGGGACCTTCCAAAAACAAACGGCCGGCCAAGGTGACCGAGTTACGCCCCACGTGCCGGTTAAGCTCTTCGCCGCGATGCAGCAAAACACTTGGTGTTTCGCAATGTTTCTCGCCGCAAGCCCGCCGAATCAAGAAGGGGCGGACACCGGTCGACCCGGTGTCCGC
The DNA here is from genome assembly GCF_046590535.1 of Phenylobacterium sp. Taxonomy (GTDB): domain Bacteria; phylum Pseudomonadota; class Alphaproteobacteria; order Caulobacterales; family Caulobacteraceae; genus Phenylobacterium. The sequence goes on from NZ_JBKJTG010000128.1 coordinate 3,441, forward strand.
CCCTAATGTTACGTGCGCGTGAAGCCTAGTTGGCCAGGCGGCGCAGGAAGGACGGGATCTCCAGGTCCTCGCCGGGCTCGGCCTGTTCCAACGGCTCAGGCGCCTCGGCGGGCAGTGCGCCGCCCCGGCTGGCGGTGGCCTGCGGGCGCGGGGCGGCGGCTTGCGGCTGAGCCTCGTAGCGGGGACGGCCTCCGAACAGGCTGAGGAACCCGCCGCGCGGACGGCGCTCCTCGAAGGCGGGCTCGGCGAACAGCGGCTCGTCTTCGGCCTCGGCGGCCTCCGGATCGACGGTCCGGGCCAGCGGGCCCTCCACCAGCGGCGCTTCGGCCACGGGGGTGGCGTAGAGGTCGCCCTGCTCTTCTTCCAGCGTGTCCATGGCCATCGCCGGCTCGCCGTGGGCGGGCTCGGCTACCGGCGCAGGGGCCGGCTGGGCGGTCTCGGCCGTGTAGGGCCGGATGTCGGCGCGCAGGGCCGGCGCGGTCATTGGCCGGCGCTCCACCTTGGGCTCGATGGCGGCAATGGAGGCGCCGTCCATGCCGGTGGCCACCACCGAGACCCGGATCATCCCCTCAATGGAGGGGTCGAAGGCCGCGCCAAAGATGATGTTGGCTTCCGGATCGACTTGCTCGGAGATAGCGTTGGCCGCTTCGTCGACTTCCAGCAGGGTCATGTCGAGACCGCCGGTGACATTCACCAACACGGCCTTGGCGCCCTTCAGCGAGACTTCGTCCAGCAGGGGGTTCTGGATGGCGTTCTGGGCGGCCATCAGGGCGCGGTCGTCCCCGGTGGCTTCGCCGGTGCCCATCATCGCCTTGCCCATCTCGGTCATCACCGTCCGCACGTCGGCGAAGTCGAGGTTGATCAGGCCCGGCAGGACCATCAGGTCGGTGATGGAGCGCACCCCCGAATGCAGCACCTGGTCAGCCATGCCGAAGGCTTCGGCGAAGGTGGTCCGCTCGTTGGCGACGCGGAACAGGTTCTGGTTCGGAATGACGATCAGGGTGTCCACGTAGCGCTGCAGCTCGCCGATGCCTGCATCGGCCAGGCGCATCCGGTGACGGCCCTCGAAGTGGAACGGCTTGGTCACCACGCCCACCGTCAGGATGCCGCGTTCGCGGGCGCACTTGGCGATGATCGGGGCAGCCCCCGTGCCGGTGCCGCCGCCCATGCCGGCGGTGATGAACACCATATGCGCACCGTCGAGGTGCTCGCCGATCTCCGGGATCGACTCCTCGGCGGCGCTCATGCCGATCTCGGGGTGGGCGCCGGCGCCCAACCCCTGCGTGGCCAGCACGCCAAGCTGGATGCGCCGGTCGGTCTTGGCGAAGGCCAGTTGCTGGGCGTCGGTATTGGCGGTGACGAATTCGACCCCCTCCAGCCCGGCCTCGATCATGTTGTTAACGGCGTTGCCGCCGGCGCCGCCAACGCCGAACACGACGATCCTCGGCTTCAGTTCCGTCGCACGCGGTGCGGAGAGTGCTATTGCCATGGGACCCCTGCGTCCTTCCCAAAACCGGTTCGAGCGCTGGACGGCTGCCCCGCCCGCGCCTTCGTAAGGATGCGTTAAGTACGCGACCGACACCCTTAATCGACGGTTAACCGCATACGCTGAGTCGGGCGGGCGTCGACGGGCGGTTTGGCGAGAAAAGTCCTTTTCGGACAAGGGACAAGCCGAATCAGGGGCCAGTTGCGACGCCCTGGCTCACTGGTGATTTTTTCAGAGGCTCCGGGCGCGCAGCCCTGCCTGCAACCTAGGCGTTTAGCTTAGAGGTTATCACGCAGCCAGGAGGCGGCCTTGGCCATCGGGTTGGCGCCCGGCTCCAGGGGCTCGCGCCGCAGCTTGGCCGAGGCCAGGGCCTTGGCGGAGACAGCTTCGCGGGGGCCGAAGGCAGCGCGGTGCAGGATCCCGGCCGCCGCGGTGAAGGCGGGACCGGAGGCGGCGTCGGCCAGGTGTGGCACCCGGCGCGGACGGCCCAGGCGCACGGGGCGGTCGAATACGCGGACAGCGACTTCGCGCACCCCGGCCAGCTGGCTGGCGCCGCCGGTCAGGACCAGGCCCGCGCCTGGCTCTACC
>NZ_JBKJTG010000085.1:0-4720 GCF_046590535.1 Phenylobacterium sp.
ATCGCCCGGGCGTTGGCCAGCGCGCAGTAGTCCAGCCCGGGGCAGGCGATGATGTCGGAGGCCAGGCTGATGTTGGGCGTCGCCAGATCCGCCGCGCTCAGCGCCGCCCAGACCTCCGGCAGGTCGTCCAGCCGGATGTGGGGCAGCACCAGGTTCTGCTCGTGGGTGACTCGGATGTCGTCCTGGCCGAAGCGCTCGGCGAGGTCGGCCACCACCTCCATCTGCTCGGCGCTGGCGTCGCCCGGCGTGGCGCCAATGGCCTTGAGGCTGACCTCCACGATGGCGTAGCCGGGCTTCTTGTGCGGCTTGACGTTGTTGCGCACGAAGCGGGCGAAGGCAGGAATCGAAGCTTTCGCGGTATCGAAGGCTTCGGAGAGCACCGGCAGGGTCTGGAAGCTCATCGGCGCGAAGGCGCCGCGGATGCGGGCCAGCTCGGTGTCGGGCAGGTCCGAGACCGTGCCGATCCTGGCCCATTCGGCCTCGACCTGCCGGGTGAACTCCTCAGGCCCCAGCGCCGCCACCAAGATCTTGATGCGGGCCTTGAACATGTTGTCGCGGCGGCCGTGGCGGTTGTACACGCGCAGCACCGCCTCCAGGTACGAGAAGAGGCGGTTGGCCGGCAGGAACTCGCGGATCGTCGGGCCCACATAGGGCGTCCGGCCGAGGCCGCCGCCCACCATCACCTCGAAGCCCAGCGAGCCATCGCGGGCGCGCTTCACCACAAGGCCGATGTCGTGAACCCTGGCCGCCGTGCGGTCCTTGGGCGCGGCGGTGATGGCGATCTTGAACTTGCGCGGCAGGAACGAGAACTCGGGGTGCAGGGTCGACCACTGGCGCATGGCCTCGGCCCAGACGCGGGGGTCGTCCACCTCCTCTGCGGTGGCGCCTGCGAAGGGGTCGGCGGTGATGTTGCGGATGCAGTTGCCGCTGGTCTGGATGGCGTGCATGTCGACGCTGGCCAGGTGATCCAGGATCGCCGGCGTGTCAGCCAGCTTGATCCAGTGGAACTGCAGGTTCTGACGGGTGGTGAAGTGGCCGTAGCCCTTGTCGTAGGTGCGCGCGATCCAGGCGAGCTTGCGAAGCTGCGTGGGGTTCAGGGAGCCGTAGGGGATGGCGATCCGCAGCATGTAGGCGTGCAGCTGCAGATAGAGGCCGTTCATCAGCCGGATGGGCTTGAACTGGTCCTCGGTGATCTCGCCGGCCAACCGACGCGCCACCTGGCCGCGGAACTCCGCCGCCCGGTCGGCCAGCATGTCCTTGTCTAGGGTGTCGTAGCGGTACATCGGCGCCTCACTTGCGCTTGATCAGGTTGACCCGGCCCGTAGAGCGGGCCGCGCCATGGGCATGCTGCAGGGCTTCGATGGCCGCACCGCCCTCCGCCTGCTTGCCGTGGTTCAGGTTGGTGGGGCCCAGCGCGCGGATCCGCTCGCGGTAGGAGAGCGGCGCCCACAGGCCCCCGGCCTCGATCAGGTCGATGGGATAGACGTCCACCACCACCGTCAGCTGGTCCTTGCCGTGCGCTTCGGCGGCCTCGACCCGGGCGTCGTCGTCGAACAGCTCGGCGTCGGAGAACCGCTCGACCCACTGGCCGGCGTTCCAGAACACGACCTCGCCGTCGATCAGCCGGTTGGCGGTAAGCGCCTTCATGCCCGCGCCTCGCGCACGATCGCGTCCATTTCGGCGGCCTCGCCGGCCTGCGCCAGGGCCATGGCCTCACCGACGATGAGCAGGGCCGGGCCGGACACCTGGGCGGCGGCCTCGGCGAGGCCGGCCAGGGTGGTGACGATGCGGCGCTCTCGGGTCCGCGAAGCATTCTCGACGATCAGCGCCGGGGTCGAGCCATCACGGCCGGCGGCCAGCAGGCGCGCAGCGATGGGGACCGCCATGGAGACGCCCATGTAGATCACCACCGTCTGGTTGGGCCGGGCGAGGCTGGCCCAGTCGAGATCCGGCTCGCAGCCCTGGGCTGCATGCCCGGTGACGAAGGTGACGGCCTGGGCCTGTCCGCGGTGAGTCAGGGGGGCGCCCGCCGCGGCGCTGGCGGCGAGCGCCGCGGTGACGCCGGGAACCACGTGGCAGTCCACGCCGGCCTCGCGGCAGGCTTCCAGCTCCTCGCCGCCGCGGCCGAAGATGAACGGGTCGCCGCCCTTCAGCCGGACGACGATGAGGCCGTCGCGGGCAAAGGCTGTCAGCATGCGGTTGATCTCACCTTGCGCATAGGAATGGCGCGACTTGCGCTTGGCGACGCTGATGCGGCGCGCGGCCGGCGGCGCCAGGGCCAGGATCTCGTCGGAGACCAGGCCGTCGTGGACCACAACATCGGCGGTCTGCAGCACCTTGAGCGCCTTGACGGTGAGCAGGTCCGGATCGCCGGGGCCGGCGCCCACCAGCCACACAGCGCCCTGCGGTCGGACATGGACACCGCCGCCCAGGACCACCAGCCGGCCGCCGGCGCGCTTCGGCCTTATGTGTTGCTGCGCCATGGTTTAAGCTTCTCTAACAAGGCCCCTGGTCCGAAACTGGTCGGGACGGACTTGCGCCCGTCCCGCTGTCGCCCGGCGATGAAAAGGGCCGACACATCGCCGTACGCTTGCAAATTGGCCTTGCAGGGCCCAATTCGCAAGCCAAGGACTTCTGCCGGGGCTGTCAGCAAATCTCATGGAACGCAACCCTGGGCGCCGAAGGCTTCCCCCCCTCAATGCGTTGCGCGCCTTCGAGGCCGCGGCCCGCCACCTGAACTTCAGCCGCGCCGCCGACGAACTCTCGGTCACCCCCGGGGCGGTGAGCCAGCAGATCCAGAACCTGGAGGACTTCGTGGGCGCGGCGCTGTTCAAGCGCACCCCCAAGGGCCTGTTGCTCACCGACGCCGCCCAGACCGCCCTGCCCGCCCTGCGCGAAGCCTTCGACCGGCTTGCCGAGGCCGCCTCCCTGCTCACCGCCGCCGTGGACGGCCGCCGGCTGACGCTCACCGCCGCGCCCTCCTTCGCCGCCAAGTGGCTGGTGCCGCGCCTGGGGGCTTTCGAGCGCGCCCATCCGCAGGTGGATGTGTGGCTTTCGGCTGGCCTGGAGCTCGTCGATCTCACCGCCGGCGAGGTAGATATCGCCATCCGCTATGGCGCCGGGCGCTATCCGGGCCTGGAGATCAAACGGCTGATGAGCGAGACGGTGATCCCGGTGGCCAGCCCCGGCCTCCTGGCCGAGCAGCCCCTTGACAGCCCCGCCGACCTTTCCAACCACATCCTGCTGCACGACGGCTCGCCCGATCCGGACGACAGTTGCCCCGACTGGTCCATGTGGCTGGCGGCGCGCGGCCTGCGCGGCATCGACGGCATGCGCGGGCCCCGGTTCAACCAGTCCAGCCTGGTGATCGAGGCGGCGATGAATGGCCGTGGGGTGGCGCTGGCCAAGCGCACCCTGGCCCAGGCCGACATCGACGCGGGCCGGCTGGTGGCGCCCCTGCAGATCGCCACCGCGGTGGACTTCGCCTACTACCTCGTCCATCCCAAGGCCAAGGGCCGGCTGCCCCAGGTGAAGGCCTTCGTGGGCTGGATCGAGGCCGAGGCCCTGGCCCACGAACAGGCGCTGGCGGCCATCGACAACGGCGCCGGCATCTAACCGCTAGACGAGTTTGCGATGACGCTTCCCACCGACGACCGGCCCAAGGCCTGCGACTGCACGACGATGGCCCAGGTTCGCCAGGGGGTGGACGCCCTCGACCGGGACCTGGTGGCCCTGCTGGCCGAGCGCCAGGGCTATATGGACGCCGCGGCGCGCATCAAGCCGGAGCGCAGCGCCGTGCGCGACCCGGCCCGCATCGAGGAGGTGGTGGCCAAGGTGAAGGCCGAGGCCCGTCAGGCCGGCCTCTCGGAAGCCATCGCCGAGCCGGTTTGGCGGACCCTAATCGAGCAGTGCATCGCCTATGAGCTTGGCGTCTGGGACGCCCTGCGCAAGGCCTAGCCGCCGCCGACCCGGGTGAGGTAGCCCTCGATATCGGCCACCGCGGCCTGCAGCTCGCCGCGCACCAGAGTCAGCACCGAGGGGCCCAGCTCTTCCGCCCGCTGCGCCGCCTCCCCCAGCGCGAAGGCTCCCACGCCCCGCGCCGAGCCCTTGATGGTGTGGACGGTGTCCTGCCAGCCGGCGTCGGAGGTGGCCAGCTTGTCGGCCCAGGCCTGGGCCTGGTCGCGGAACAGGGCCAGCACCTCGGTGACCACCCGCATGTCGCCGGCGGCGAAGTCTTCCAGGTACTTGAAATCCACAACGCTTTTCGAGCCTTCGGACGCCACCGCACACCTCGTCTGAACTCGCCTTGCCAAGCCGTCGTTTTCGCGTATTTTCCGCGCCCTCGCCGCCGGCCTGATACTTTGCGCCGGAGCGGAGGCGGGTGCATAGCTCAGTTGGTAGAGCAGCTGACTCTTAATCAGCGGGTCGTAGGTTCGAATCCTACTGCACCCACCATTTCTTCCGATGATTATAAAGGGTTTTTTCCCCAAGCCCAGGCGGCTTGTCGGGCCTGGGATCCATGGCTGGGATCCATCAGCTGGCGAGCGGGTCATTAGAAAATCAGCAAGCCCTGGCGCTGACATGGTACCAGCTACTTTCGCGTCGTTTTCGGGATTCGCCCCGACCGTCGGGTCCGCGTCATACGCCAATTGAAGTGGTGTTTTCGTCCCCGGGACGGCGGCGAGCCGTCGAGCGATAGACATAGAAGCGACCGCTGCAG
>NZ_JBKJTG010000046.1:0-6173 GCF_046590535.1 Phenylobacterium sp.
AACCGCGCCACGCTCTCGCGCGCCGCCTCGAACGCCTCGGTCGTCTCATTGGCGAGGGTGTGCAGGCCGCGGTGGACGTTGGCGTAGGAGTTCTCCATCGCCCAGGTCATCGCCTCGATCACCGCCCGCGGCTTCTGGGCCGAGGCGGCGCTGTCGAGATAGACCAGCGGCTTGCCGTTGATCTGGCGCTGCAGGATCGGGAACTCGGCGCGGGCGGCTTGGGCGTCGAAGGCCATGGTCAGCGGCCCAGCCTTGCAGCGGTCCAGGCCGCGGCCACCGCGCGGGCGCCGTCATGGACGATCCGCTCGACCACCTCGCCCACGAAGGCCTCGGTGAGCAGGGCGCGGGCGTCGTCCTCGGGCATGCCGCGCTGGCGGGCGTAGAACAGGGCGTCCTCGTCCAGGGCGCCCACCGTATTGCCGTGGGCGCAGGACACGTCGTCGGCATAGATCTCCAGCTCCGGCTTGGCGTCCACCTCGGCCCGGTCGGAGAGCACCAGGGCGTGATGGCCCATGCGGGCGTCGGTGTGGTCCGCGCCGCGCGCCACCACGATCTTGCCCTGGAAGACGCCGCGGGCCTGGTCGCGCACTACGCCCTTGACCAGCTGGTCGGTGGTCCCGTGCATGGCCTCGTGGGTTACGGCGGTGGTGATGTCGACGTGGCGGCGCTCGGCCAGCAGATAAACCCCGTCCATCCGCACCTGGGCGTGGCCGCCGGGGTGGCTGACCCGGGTCTCCAGCCGTTGGCGGCGAGCGCCGGAGGTCAGCACGGTCTGGGCGAAGCTGGCGCCCGGCGACAGTTCGACCTGGGCCTGGGAGACCGAAACGCCCTCGGCGCCATCAGCGGCCAGGACGATCCGTTCCAGGTGGGCGCCCTCGGCCACGGTGACCGTCAGGCTGGTCTGGGCGAGGTAGGAGCCTTCATCACCCTCGTAGGTCTCCAGCAGGGTCAGGCGCGCGCCAGCTGCGAGGGAGACGATGACCCGGCCGGCGTGGGAGCCGGAGCCTTGCGCGACCACTCGCAGGCCCACGGAGCGGGTCTCGCCGGGGGCCAGGTCGATGCGCGGAGCGCCCTGCCCGTTGGCCAGCACCTGCAGGTCGTCGCAGATCAGGTCGAAGGGTCCTGCGGCCAAGTTTGTTTCGTCCAGCGGCGCCGACGGCTCCGGCAGGGCGCGGATCAAGCCGCGCAGGTCGGTCCAGCGCCAGTCCTCGTCGCGCTTGCCGGGCAGCTCGGCAGCGTCGCGGGTGCGGATGGCGGCGGCGACGCTCAAGCGGCCCTCGCGTAGCGGTCGTAGCCTTCGCGCTCCAGCTCGTGGGCCAACTCGGGGCCTCCGGAGGCGGCGATCCGGCCGCCGGCCAGGACGTGGACCCGGTCGGGGGTGATGTAGTCCAGCAGCCGCTGGTAGTGGGTGATCACCAGCATGGCGCGGTTAGGCGAGCGTAGGGCGTTGACCCCGTCGGCGACGATGCGCAGCGCGTCGATGTCGAGGCCGGAATCGGTCTCGTCGAGAATCAGAAAACGCGGCGAAAGCATCGCCATTTGAAAGATTTCCATCCGCTTCTTCTCACCACCTGAGAAACCGACGTTGAGCGCGCGCTTGAGCATGTCGAAGTCGATCTTCAGCTCGGCGGCCTTCAGCCGGGCGAGCTTGAGGAACTCCGGAGCGCTCACTTCGGGCTCGCCGCGGGCCTTCTTCTGGGCGTTCAGCGCCGTGCGGATAAAGGTCAGGGCCGGGACGCCGGGAATCTCCAGCGGGTACTGGAAGGACAGGAAGACGCCCCGCGCCGCGCGCGCGTCGGGGGCCAGCGCCAGCAGGTCCTCGCCCTCCAGGGTGGCGGAGCCTCCCGTCACCTCATAGCCGCCGCGGCCGGTCAGCACGTAGGAGAGCGTCGACTTACCTGCCCCGTTCGGACCCATGATGGCGTGCACCTCGCCGGCGGGGACATCCAGGGTCAGGCCCTTGAGGATCTCCTTGCCGTCCACCACAGCGTGCAGGTTCTTCACGGAAAGCATCAGCGGGTCTCGTCGGCGAGGTATTGGGCCATGACCCGAAGCGCGTCGGCGACGCTCTCCACGGTTTCCTGTTTGCGCGGCGCGGCCGACCCGGCCGGCGTCGAGCGCTTGTCGGCGGCGGTGACGCTGGCCTTGCCAGCCTCGAAATAGACCGCCAAGCGGTAGTCGGCGTGGTCGAGACTGACCGTGTAGCGGCGGCGGTCCACCACCAGCCCCTTGTCGGCCAGGAATTTGCCGTCGGCGATCAGCGCCTCATGCAGTTCCTCTGCGCGGGCTAGGTCTTCTTCCTGCTGCTGGCGCTCGGCGTCGTCGCGCTTGCGGCGCTCCATCTCGCGCCGGGCATGCTCCACCTCGAAGGCGTCCTTCAGCGTAAGGCCCTTCTTTGACCGCGACGTCATCCGACGCTCCCCTCGAGCGAAATAGCCACCAGCTTCTGGGCCTCCACGGCAAACTCCATGGGAAGCTTCTGCAGCACGTCCTTGACGAAACCGTTGACCAGCAACTGGACGGCCTCCTCCTGGGAAAGGCCCCGCTGCATCACATAGAACAGCTGGTCTGCGGACAGCCTCGTGGTGGTGGCTTCGTGCTCGAACTTCGCCTGGCTGTTGCGCGCCTCGATGTAGGGCACGGTGTGGGCCGCGCAGTCCTTGCCGATGAGCAGGCTGTCGCACTGGGTGAAGTTGCGCGCGCCCACAGCCTTCGGATGCGCCGAGACCAGGCCGCGATAGGTGTTGGAGGACTTCCCCGCGCTGATCCCCTTGGAGATGATCCGCGAGCGGGTGTTGCGCCCCAGGTGGATCATCTTGGTGCCGGTGTCGGCCTGCTGGCGGCCGTTGGTGATGGCGATGGAATAGAACTCGCCCGAGCTCTCGTCGCCACGCAGCACGCAGGAGGGGTATTTCCAGGTGATCGAGGAGCCGGTCTCAACCTGGGTCCAGGAGACCTTGGACCGCGCACCACGGCAGTCGGCGCGCTTGGTGACAAAGTTGTAGATGCCGCCCCTGCCGGTTTCCGGATCCCCCGGATACCAGTTCTGGACGGTGGAATATTTGATCTCCGCGTCGTCCATGACGACCAGCTCGACCACGGCGGCGTGGAGCTGGTTCTCATCGCGCATAGGGGCGGTGCAGCCCTCCAGGTAGGAGACGTAGGAGCCCTTGTCGGCGATGATCAGGGTGCGCTCGAACTGGCCGCTCTGGGCGGCGTTGATGCGGAAATAGGTGGAGAGCTCCATCGGGCAGCGCACGCCCGGCGGCACATAGACGAAGCTGCCGTCGGAGAAGACCGCCGAGTTCAGGCAGGCGAAGTAGTTGTCACTCACCGGCACCACGGTGGAGAGGTACCTGCGCACCAGATCGCCGTGGTCGCGGATCGCCTCGCTCATCGGGCAGAAGATCACCCCGACCTCTGCCAGTTCCTTCTTGAAGGTGGTGACCACCGAGACGCTGTCGAACACCGCGTCCACAGCATAGCGCGGAGCGCCCTCGACGCCGGCCAGCACCTCCTGCTCGCGAAGCGGGATGCCCAGCTTCTTGTAGGTCTCCAGGATGTCCGGATCGACTTCGTCCAGGCTCTTGGGGCCGACCTTCTGAGTGGGGGCGGCGTAGTAGTAGCTGTCTTGGTAGTCGATGGGCGGGAAGTTGACCTTGGCCCAGGCGGGCTCGTCCATGGCCAACCACCGCTCATAGGCCTCCAGCCGCCACTGCAGCATCCACTCCGGCTCCTCCTTCTTGGCGGAGATAAAGCGAACGATGTCGGCGCTGAGGCCCTTGGGCGCGAAGTCCTGGGCGATGTCGGTGACGAAGCCGTGCTGGTACTTCTCCAGGCTCTCGACCTGATCGCGGGTCTGTTTGACGGCGGCCATTACGCTTGCACTCCCAGGGCGGCGGGCTGGCGGCGGCGCGCCGCGTGGCGGCCATGCGCCTCCAGCCAGGCCTCGGCCAGCCGGTTCCAGTCGCCGTCGTCGGTGTTCCAGCCGCCGGATACGCGGATGGCGCAGGCGGCGAGCTCGCCCTGCCCCATGGCCGTGAGCACGGGGCTGGCCTTGACCTTGCCCGACGAGCAGGCGGCTCCAGCGCTGACCAGCACCCCGGCCAGGTCGAGCCCCATGACCTGCAGGTCGGAGGTGAATTCGGGGGTGGCGACGCACAGGGTGTTGGCGAGCCTGGGCGCGCCCTCGCCCATCACCACGGCGCCCGCGGCCTTCATCCGGGCGGCCAGCGCGTCGCGGCCATCGGCCAGCCGCTGGAAGCTTTCGAGGTCACCGAGCGCAGCGGTCGCCGCCGCGCCGAAGCCGCAGATGCCGGGGACGTTCTCGGTGCCGCCGCGCCGGCCGCGTTCCTGGCCGCCGCCGTGCTGGCGTCGGGACAGCGTCGCGCGGGGGCCGAAGGTCAGAGCGCCCACCCCTTGCGGCCCGCCCAGTTTGTGGGCCGAGACGCTGAGGGTGTCGGCGCCTAGCGCGCGGCTGTCGATGGCGATCTTGCCGCCGGCCTGCACCGCGTCCACGTGCAACCAACCGTCCGCGGCGCGGACGATCCCGGCGGCCTGCGCCACCGGCTGGATCACGCCGGTCTCGTTGTTGGCCAGCATCATGGCCACGAAGGGCCTGCCGTCGGCGGCGTCCCAGCGCCCCAGGCGCTCGGCCAGCCAGGCCAGGTCGGCGACGCCGTCCGCAGTCACCGGCAAGACTTCCACGGCGACGCCCGCGGCCCGGGCCGTCTCCTGGACGCTGTCGTGCTCCAGCGCCGAGACGACCAGCCGACGCGCGCCCGCCGCCACGGCGCTTTCCAGGGCCAGCGCATTGGCCTCGGTGCCGCCGCTGGTGAACACCACGGTGGAGGCCGGCGCCGCCACCAGGGCGGCGACCTCGTCGCGGGCGTGCTCCACCAGGGCCCGGGCAGCGCGGCCCGCGGCGTGGACTGACGAGGGGTTACCACCCATCGCCAGGGCGCGGGCTACGGCGGCGCAGGCCTCAGGGCGCACAGGCGTGGTGGCGTTGTGGTCCAGATAGATGCTCATGCGGCGGCCCGGGCGGGACCGAGGCGGCCCAGCACCACGTCGGCCAGGCTGACTGACGCCAGGTAGTCCTCGATGCGGTGGCCGAGGTCTTCCCAGAGGTCGTGGGTCAGGCACCGCTCACCCTTGATCATGCAACCTTTGTCGGCGCTGACGCAGCGCGTGGCGCGCAGGGGCTCGTCCACGGCGTGGACGATGTCGGCGATGGAGGTGGTCTCGGCGGTCCGCGCCAGGCGATAGCCGCCTCCGGGCCCGCGGGCGCTGGTCACCAGGCCCTTGCGGCGCAGGCGCGCGAAGAGCTGTTCGAGATAGGAGAGCGAAATTTCCTGGCGGGCGGCGATCTCGGCCAGGGCCACGGCGCGGGCGGCGTCGCCTTCCCGTCGCGCAAGGTCGGCCATGGCCATTACGGCGTAGCGACCTTTGGTGGAGAGGCGCATGGCGTTTACATCCGATGCAGTTTTCGCGCGCGTCCCGGCCCGGCTGTGCTACAAGCCGCCGCCTTGCGCGGGGCTCGAGGCCCGGTCCGGCCGGATGGCTGAGACTTAGGAAGACCAAGCGCAGCAGTCAAGTATTTGAACTGGTTCTTTTGAGAGGGTTCGCATGCCAGAGGTGGTTCTGACCGGCGCGGCCGGGCGGATCGAAGGCCGGTATTCGCAGGGCAAGAGCGAGACGGCGCCGGTGGCGCTGATCCTGCACCCGCATCCCAAGGCCGGCGGCCAGATGAACAACCCCGTGGCTGTTCAGCTCTTCCACCTCTTCATGAAGCGCGGCTTCTCGGTGCTGCGGTTCAATTTCCGAGGCGTCGGACGCAGCCAGGGCGAATTCGACGGGGGTATCGGCGAGCTGGCCGATGCGGCGACGGCGCTGGACTGGCTGCAGACCACCAATCCGGCCGCGTCCCAATGCTGGGTGGCCGGTTACTCGTTCGGCGCATGGGTGGGGATGCAGCTATTGATGCGCCGGCCCGAGACGGATGGCTTCATCTCGGTGTCTCCGCCCACCAATGCGTACGACTTTTCGTTCCTGGCCCCCTGCCCGGCGTCCGGCCTGATTCTGCACGGCCAGAACGATTCAGTGGTGCCGCCGATTGACGTCGAACGTGTGGTGTCCAAGCTGAGAACCCAGAAGGGCATCGTCATCGACTA
>NZ_JBKJTG010000081.1:0-11542 GCF_046590535.1 Phenylobacterium sp.
AGGCGCCGCCGGCGGTGCACGACCCCATCACCGAGGCGATCTGCGGAATCCGTTCCGCCGACATGCGCGCCTGGTTGAAGAAGATGCGGCCGAAGTGGTCGCGGTCGGGAAACACCTCGGCCTGATGCGGCAGGTTCGCCCCGCCGGAGTCCACCAGATAGACGCAGGGCAGGCGGTTCTGCAGGGCGATCTCCTGCGCCCGCAGGTGCTTCTTCACCGTCATCGGGAAATAGGCGCCTCCCTTCACCGTGGCGTCGTTGGCCACGATCATGACTTCGCGACCGGAGACCCGGCCGATGCCGGTGATCACCCCGGCGCCGGGCGCCTCGTCGCCGTAGAGGCCGTTGGCAGCCAGCGCCCCCACTTCCAGGAACGGCGAGCCGGGGTCCAGCAGCCGCATGACCCGGTCGCGCGGCAACAGCTTGCCCCGGGCTTCGTGGCGCTGGCGGCTCGCCTCCGGGCCCCCCAGGGCGGCCTTGCCGGCCCGCTCGCGCAGCTCCTGCGCCAGCCGGCGGTTGACCTCGGCGTTGGCCGCGAACCCGGCGGAGGCAGGGTCGAGGGCGGTGGCGATCTTCCTCATCCGGGCGCGTTCTCGCTTCTGGGGCGTGCAGGCCTAGAGCGCTTTCCGCCGAAGTGGCCACCGGTTGGGCGTCAGAAAGCGCGACAACACAAAGACCTGGAGCGCCGCTCCGAGTCTATCGGAGCGAATAGCGCTCTAGGCCGTCTTTTCGAGGATGAGGTCAAGTTCCGCAATCATCGCCTCGCGCATGGCGAACTTCCGCACCTTGCCCGTGACGGTGGTGGAAAAGCCTTCCACGAAACGGATGTGCGGCGACGCCGACGTGGCGCGGCGGGTTCAGGCGGTCGGTCGTGAGCCGCGCTAAGCGCTGGAGCGCCCGGCCAAACTGGGGTTAGTGACAGGCATGAGGATGCCTGCGCCCGACCCCGCGCTGATCGCCCGCAAGGACGAGATCGTGCGGGCCCTGAAGGCCATCGTGCCGGGGGAGGGCGTGGTCAGCGCGCCCGAGGGCCTGGTCCCTTTCGAGTCTGATGGCCTGTCCGCCTATCGTCAGACGCCCATCGCCGTGGTCCTGCCGCAGACCACCGCCCAGGTGGCCGACATCCTGCGCTGGTGCGGTGCAAACGGAGTGAAGGTGGTGCCGCGCGGCGCCGGAACGTCCCTGTCCGGCGGGGCCCTGCCGCTCACTGACGGGATCGTGCTGGGACTGTCGAAATTCAACCGCATCCTCGAGGTGGACTACGAGAACCGCTGCGCCGTGGTGCAGCCCGGCGTCACCAACCTGGCCATCACCGAGGCGGTGCAGGCCGACGGCTTCTATTACGCCCCCGACCCCTCCAGCCAGATCGCCTGCACCATCGGCGGCAACGTGGCGGAGAACTCCGGCGGGGTGCACTGCCTGAAGTACGGCCTGACCACCAACAACCTGCTGGGCTGCGAGATCGTGCTGATGAGCGGCGAGGTGGTCCGCCTCGGCGGCCGTGGCCACGACGCCGCCGGCTACGATCTCCTGGGCGTGGTCACCGGTTCGGAGGGGCTCCTGGGCGTGATCACCGAGGTGACAGTGCGCATCCTGCCAAAGCCGGAGGCGGCCCAGGCCCTGCTGCTGGGCTTTCCCTCGGTGGAGGCGGCCGGCGCCTGCGTGGGCGACATCATCGCCGCCGGCGTCATCCCGGCCGGCCTGGAGATGATGGACCAGCCGGCTATCCGCGCCGCCGAGGCGTTCGTCGGCGCGGGCTATCCCGTGGACGCCCAGGCGCTGCTGATCGTCGAACTGGACGGCCCCCTGGCCGAGTGCGGCGAGCTCTCCGCGCAGGTGGAGGCTCTGGCCCTTGCCCGGGGCGCGGACTTCGTGCGGGTGTCGCGCGACGAGGCGGAGCGACTGGTCTTCTGGGCCGGACGCAAGGCGGCCTTCCCGGCGGTGGGGCGGATCGCGCCCGACTACTACTGCATGGACGGCACCATCCCGCGTCGCCAGTTGCCCGCTGTGCTCACCCGCATCTACGAGATGTCCGCCAGCTACGGCCTGGGCGTGGCCAACGTCTTCCACGCCGGCGACGGCAATCTGCACCCCCTGATCCTTTACGACGCCGACCAGCCGGGCGAGCTTGAGACCGCCGAGGCTTTTGGCGCTGAGATCCTCAAGCTCTGCGTGTCGGTGGGCGGCGTGCTCACCGGCGAGCACGGGGTTGGCGTCGAGAAGCGCGACCTCATGGGTGAGATGTTCACCGAGACCGACCTCGCCTGCCAGCAGCGGGTGAAGTGCGCCTTCGACCCCGACCTGCTGCTCAACCCCGGCAAGGTGTTCCCAACCCTGCATCGCTGCGCCGAGCTTGGCCGGGTGCATGTGCACGCCGGGCGCACCGCCTTCCCAGACCTGCCGCGGTTCTGATGCTGGACGCCACGGCCTGTATCGACACCCCGACGTCGGCGGACGAGGTGCAAAAGCTGGTGGCGGAGGCCGCCGCCGAGGGCCGCCGGCTGGAAATCGTCGGCGGCGGGACCAAGCGCGGGATCGGTGGACCGGTGCGCGCCGACGCGGTCCTGTCGTTGGCTGGCCTCGACAAGCTGGTGGACTACGCGCCAGAGGAACTGGTGCTCACCGCCCAGCCCGGCATCAGGCTTGCCGACCTGGAACGCCTGGTGGCCGCGGAAGGCCAGATGCTGCCGTTCGAGCCGCCGCATCTGGGCGGCCTCTTGGGGGAACCTGGTGAGGCGACCCTGGGCGGGACGCTGGCGGCCAACCTCTCCGGCCCGCGGCGGGTGCGGGCGGGCGCCGCCCGTGATCACCTGCTCGGCTTCGAGGCGGTCAATGGCCGCGGCGAGCGCTTCAAGGCGGGCGGCAAGGTGGTGAAGAACGTCACCGGCTATGATCTCTCCAAGCTGATGTGCGGCTCCTGGGGGACCTTGGCGGTGATGACCGAGGTGACCATCAAGGTGTTGCCCGCGCCGCGCACCGAGATGACCCTGCTGTTCTTCGGCCTCGACGACCGCCGGGCCGCCCAGGCCATGGGCCGGGCGCTGAACTCGGCCTGCGAGGTCTCCGGCGCAGCACACCTGCCCACCTCTGCGGCCCAGCGTCCGCCCCTGGGCGCCGATCTGGCGGTGACGGCGATCCGGCTGGAAGGGTTCGAGGCCTCCGTGGCGTCTCGCCTGCAGGCTCTGGTGCGCCTGTTGCAGGGCCTCGGCGCGATCCAGCAGCTCAACGCCGCCCACAGCGCGGAGTTCTGGGCCCAGGTGCGTGAGGTGGACGCCTTCGCCGCCGACCCGCGGCCGCTATGGCGTCTCTCCCTGCCTCCGGCCAATGGCTGGCAGGTCCCCGGCGTCATCGTCGGCGACATCATCCAGGACTGGGGCGGCGGCTTGGTCTGGCTGCTCAGCGACGCAGAGCCGCAGTCCCTGCGCGCCGCCGTCCGCGCCCTGGGCGGCCACGCCACGCTCTATCGCGGCGACGGCCCGGCCTTCGAGCCCCTGACCGGTCCGTTGGCGGCGCTCACCGCAAGGGTGAAGGCCGCCTTCGATCCGCTGGACATCCTCAACCCTGGCCGCATGGTCCCCGCATGAGGACCGCCTTTACCCCCGAGCAACTGGCCGAACCCGAGACCGCCGCCAGCCAGGCCAACATCCGAAAGTGCGTGCACTGCGGGTTCTGCACCGCCACCTGCCCGACCTATGTGTTGCTGGGCGACGAACGCGACAGCCCGCGGGGCCGCATCGAGCTGATCCGCGCCATGCTGGAGGACGGCGGCGCGCCCACCAAGGCCACCGTCACCCACATCGACCGCTGTCTCTCCTGCCTGGCCTGCAACACCACCTGCCCATCCGGGGTCGACTACGGCCAGCTCATCGGCCACGCCCGCGGGCACATCGAGACCCACTACAAACGTCCGTGGACGGAACGAACCCTGCGCGCCCTGATCCCGGCGGTGTTGACGCGACCCCGGCGGCTGGCGGCGGCGCTCATCGCGGGGCGGCTGGCGCGCCCCCTGGAGCCCCTGTTCCGGGCTCTGCGCCTGGGTCCCCTGGCGGCCCTGCTGCGGCTGACGCCTTCGTCCACCGGACCAGCGCTGGACCGCGCGCGCCTGTTCCAGGCGCAGGGGGAAAGGCGCGGCCGCGTCGCCCTGCTACAGGGTTGCGTCGAGCCGGCCCTGGCGCCCCAGGTCCGCGCCGCGGCGATCCGGCTGATCACCCGGGCCGGGTTCGACGTGGTGCTGGCCGACGGCGAGGGTTGCTGCGGGGCGCTCTCGGAGCACCTGGGCCGCACCGACGAGGCCCGCGGCTTCGCCCGGGCGAACATCGAAGCCTGGGCGCAGGCGGGAGAGCTCGACGCCATCGTCACCACAGCGGCCGGCTGCGGCACGACCCTGAAGGGTTACGGCCACCTGCTGGGGGAGGACGGCGCGCCCGCGGCGGCCCTGGCCCGCGACATCCTGGAGTTTGTCGCCGAGATCGGCCTGCCGCCGGTGACCCAGAAGACCCGGCTCAGCGTCGCCTACCACGCCCCCTGTTCGCTGCAGCATGGCCAGCAGATCAAGACCACGCCGCCCGCCCTGCTGGCGCAGGCCGGCTTCGAGGTCCGCCACGTGCCGGAGGGCCACCTCTGCTGCGGCTCCGCCGGGGCCTACAACATCCTGCAGCCTGACCTGGCCTCGCAGCTGCGGGACCGCAAGGTCGCCAATATCGAGAAGGTCGCAGCCCACGTGGTCAGCGCCGGCAATGTCGGCTGCATGGCCCAGCTGGCGCCGGCCCTGAGCGCCCCGGTGGTGCATCCCGTGGAACTGCTGGACTGGGCGACCGGCGGGCCGCTCCCCGACGCCATCGCCTGGCGACCGTCCTAGCCGCGGCCGACGCCGTGCGGATCGCCACCCTCAACATCAACAATGGGGTGCGCCGGCTACCCAACAGGGGAGGAGCGGCCCGCTCCTCAGCCGTGAAACGGGGGAGGGGGACCGCGAAGCGGTGGAGGGGGCGCGCCAGCTCAACCGTCGAACGCTCTAGAAGCGCCGGGTGACGCCCACCTGGGCGATGGGGAAGTAGCGGAAGCCCTTGGCGTCGTCGCGGATCTCCGCCTCCTCCTGGCGCAGGCGCGCCTGGAAGGTCGCGTCCGAGGACAGCAACCCGCCGGTGGAGGTCAGGCTGACATCAGGCGCCTTGGAAAAGGCCAAGCCCACCAGGGCGCGGAACCCCCAGGCCCCGCCGCCGGAGAAGGTGTTGTCGAAGCCCAGGCCCGCGAACGGCTGCACGTTGGAAAGCTTCACCTCGCCGTTGAAACGGCCGACCTGCGCCGGCGTGAAGCTGACGCCGCCGATGTTCACGGGGCCGGCCGGGGTCGCCGACAGGTCGAACTTGCGCTCGCCCAGATAGGCGCCGCCAGAGACCAGGAAGGCGCCGCCCAGCGGATGCCAGTCGGCGAACAGGCCGGCGGTCCTGGCCTTGAGGTCCGCTTGGTAGTCCACGTCGCCATAGGTCTCGTCGCGGTCAAAGCTCAGGACGTCGGCGCCGCCGCGCACCACGAAATTGTCGGAGAGCTGCAGCTGGACCTCGGCGCCCAGTCCCGGCGTGCCGAGATTGAGGCCCACGGCCACAGGCCCGGTCTGGGCGTGGGCTGTCGCCAGCGGCGCGGCGGCCAAGGCACAGGTCAGCGCGAGCAATCGCAGGGATCGGGTCAAGGGAAGGCCTCTGTGGGGTGATGCTGACCCTCTAACCACCCTGACCCGCGCCACCGTGCAAGGCGCGACGGCGCCGCAGGGCTCAGGCGGCCTCCACAAAGCCCGGCCAATTGTTCATGTACTCCACGAACTTGGGGCTCAGCCCCTCCTGGCGCAGGTAGTCGCGGCTCACCGGCAGGGGGGTGGGCTCGAAACCGCGGTCGCGGGCCCGCTTGGGGAAGTCGTGGTGCAGGATGGCCGCGCGCCCGATCAGCACATAGTCGGCGCCCGCCGCCAGCATCTCCGCGGCGATGGCCGGCGAGGTGACCTTGCCGGCCACCCCCAGCCGCACCTCGCCGCGCTCAAGTTCGGTGAAGTAGGACATCAGCGAGCGACCCTTGAACGCCTCGTCCACCGGCTCCTTGGCCACGTTCCAGAGCGACATGTCCAGGTAGTCGATGCGGCCCTGGCGCAGCACCTCGCGGGCGACGTCGCGGATCTCCGGCAACTCCAGGCCGAACCGCTCGGGCGAGAGCCGCAGGCCGATCTGGAAGTCTGCCCGCAGGCGGGTGCGCACCCCGTCGATGATCTCGAAGACGATCCGCGCGCGGTTCTCCACCGAGCCGCCATAGCGGTCCTCGCGCCGGTTGATGGCGGGTGACAGGAACTGGGCCAGCACATAGCCGTGGGCGCCGTGCACCTCGACCCCGTCGAACCCGGCCTGCTCGGCGCGGACGGCGGCGGCCACGAAGTCCTCCACCAGTTGCTCGACCTCCGCGGTGGTCAGCGCCCGGGCGCCGGTCTCCGGATCGTCGGAGGGGCAGACCGGCTCCGGGACCAGGTCCGTGGGCGAACGGTTTCCGGCGTGGTGCATCTGCAGGGCGGCCACGCTGCCCGCCGCCTTGATCGCCGTGGCCAGCCGCGTCAGGCCTTCCAGGTGGTCGTCTGAGAACACGCCCAGCTGTCCGGGGAACCCCTGGCCCTGGCGTTGCACATGACTGGCGCAGGTCATGGTCAGGCCGAAGCCGCCCTGGGCCCGCAGCGTCAGCCAGTGGAACTCCTCTTCCGAGAGCCGGCCGTCGGGATGGCTCTGCAGGTTGGTCAGCGGCGCCAGCATGAAGCGGTTCTTCATGGCCGGGCCGTGGGCGAAGGTCAGGGGATCGAACAGGTCGGGGGTCGCCAAGACGGATACTCCTAGAGCGTGACAGCCGAAAGTGGATACCGGTTTCGGCGCCCGTCACGCTCTAAACTTTGGAAGATAGACCCTTTTTATCCGGCTCAAGTGATTCCACTTGATCCGGAAAGGGTCTAGGGCTGCTTCCACAGCGAGTTGGCGGGGCGCGGAATGTACTTCGCGTGGCAGGCGTAACAGGCGTTGTAGACCTCGCCGCCGGCCTCGAAGACCTTGTCCTCGTCCTTGGCCCGCGCCGCGGCCATGCCCAGCGCCCCGGCGTCGGCCAGTTGCTGAGAGAACCGCTGCCACTCAGGGTCCGCCGGCCCCTGTCCGGGGGTCTTGAGGATCACCCCGCCTTCCAGCACCACGGCCGCGGCGTTGACCAGCGCGTCCCAGGCCGCGTCGGTGGTCGGCGCCCGCTCCTCGACGCCGTCCTCGGTGGTCACCGAGCCGGACCCCTTCCAGAACGTCTCAGCCGCCGGATTGACCACGTGCTTCATCACCTCTTTCACCGTCAGCATCGGCGCCATCGGCTGGGAGGTGGCGGGCCAGGCCGCGGCGAGAACCAGGGCGGCGAGCAGCGGGGCAGGGCGCAAGGGCGGACTCCGGGACGGACGGGAGGAACAGGCGCTCACCTTAGCGGTATCGCGGGCGGCGCGAAGCCTCAGCTCCAGACGAAGATCGGGCCGCCGATCAGCTCATAGCTGCGGGCGTCCAGCCGGCGGCGTACATTGAGCTGGTAGACGCCGCTGCGGCGCTCGCTCGCCGCGTCGTCCTCGGCCCCGCGCGGGCCGGCCCCGGCGCCCTGCGGCGCGCCCACGCCGCCACGCAGGTTGGCGGGCAGCCCCTGCAGCGTCCGCCAGATCGTCGCCGGGTCGCTGAGCCGGAAGGGCAGGGGCTCGGCCAGCGCCGCCGCCGGATGGGCGTAGAGACCCACCAGATAGGTCCTGTCCTCGGCCCGCACGATCCCGAAGCCGGCGTGGGTGTGCTTGGGGCTTAGCAGGTTCTCCCAGTGCTTCGGACTGCGGCGCCAAAGGGTCATCAGCTGTTGCGGCGTGGTCGCCTGCGACGCGCGGCGATAGGCGATGTTCTCGCTGGCCGATCCGATCATCCGGCGCTCCACCAGCCACAGGCGGTGGCTGGGGTCGAAGCCCTCCGGCGACAGGTGCTCCACATAGCGGCGCGAGGCCAGGTCCGCCGCGTGCGCCCGCGCGGTCTCCGCCAGGCCGGGGTGCCAGACACAGGCGCCGGCCCTGGCCCGGGCGCGCACGGAGTTGGTCAGCGTCAGGATCTCACGCGCCGCCGGGTCGTCGAACGCTTCGCCCGCGGCGTCGGCCAGCCGGGCGCGCAGCCGGGTTTCATAGCGGGTCCAGTCGGCTAGGCTGAACGGCTTGTCCGCCGCACCGGCCGGGGTCGCCGCCAGCGCGCCAAGGCCAGCCGCCAGCACGGCGCGGCGATGCGGTCGATGAAGGCTGGATGGTGTGGTCACGCGGGGCTCCGATGGGCGTCCACTGAAACGCCCCGGCGCGCCCCGGGTCAACGCGGCCTAGAGCTTCTCGCTGATCTTGATAGCCGCCCGGCAACCGGTGCGGATCACCGCCGACAGCAGACCGTAGGCCGGCGCGTCGCGGGCGCCTTCCTCGCGGGCGAGGTCGCGGTGGGCCAGCTCCTCTTCCCTGAACCGGGCGAGCTCGGCGGCCAGCTCCGGCTCGCGCTCGGCCAGTTCAGCGACCTGGCCGGCGTAGTGTTCCTCGATCACCGTCTCCACCGCCTCGGTGCAGGCATGCGCCGCCTTGTCGCCCATCAGCGCCGTGCCTGCGCCCAGCGCGAAGCCGGCCAGGCGCCACAGGGGCGTCAGAGCGGTGGGCCGCACCTGGCGCTCGGTGAGCAGGCGGTCGAAGCGGGCCAGGTGCACGGCCTCATGGGCCTCCATCTCGGCGAGTTGGCCGGCGATGCGCGCGTTGCCGGGCGCGTCGCCGAACACCGCCCGCTGGCCGCGATAGATTGAGACCGCGCCCAGCTCGCCGGCGTGGTCGACCCGCAGGATCTCCGCCAGTCGGGCGGCGGTGGCGCCGCGGCCTGGACGCGGCGGGATCGGCTTTTCGGTCATCGCCGACCTCGTTCGCGCCGCGCGGCCGCGACGCTGAGCGCGGCCAGGACCAGGGAGATCAAAGCGTTCCAGCCGGCCATGGACAGGCCCGCCAACACCCACGGCGCCTCGTCGCAGCGCACCGCCTTGACCGGCTCGCCCTTCATGAAGTCAGCCAGGGCGCCCGCGTCCACGCTCCCCGATCCGCCCCCGCAGGCCGTGGGCCCGGGCCAGAACTTCCACTCGGCCCCGGCGTGATAGGCCGCCACGCCCACGCCGGCCAGGAACACTAGGCCCAGCAACCAGCAAGAGGCCTCCCGCCAGCGCGCGCCGCCTCGCAGGCGTATGAGAACCACGAAGCCCGCCGCCAGGGCGAGAGCCACCCAATAGACTTCCCGCTGACGCAGGCACAGCAGGCACGGCGCCAGGCCTCCGAAGGTCTCGAAGGCATGGGCGGTGGCCAGCATCAGGGCGGAGGCGACCAGCGCGCAGAGCCGCCAGCGGTCGAGGACGGGGTTCAGCATCAGGGGCGATATGACCTCAAAAGCTCGCTCAGCCCAAGACCTTCACGGCCACCACGATGGCGATCAGGGCGGCGATGCCCAGCAGGGCATATAGCGTCATCCGCCGCTCCACCTCGGCCAGGATCGCCGGGCCGAAGTACTTCAGCACCCCGGCCACCAGGAAGAACCGTGCGCCGCGGGTCACCACCGAGGCCCAGATGAAGGTGAACAGGTCGAAGTGGGCCAGGCCCGCGGTGATGGTCACCAGCTTGTAGGGGATCGGCGTCAGGCCCTTCACCAGGATGATCCCCAGGCCGTACTGGGCGAACCAGGCCTCGAACTCCTTCTGCCCCTCCGGGTGGCCAAACAGGGCGAGGATCTGCAGGGCCACCGGCTCCAGGAACACCCCGATCGCGTAGCCCAGCACCCCGCCCAGCACCGACGCTGCGGTGCAGATGGCGGCGTAGCGGAACGCCTTGTCGGGCCTGGCCAGCACCATCGGCCCCAGCATCACGTCGGGGGGGATCGGGAAGAACGAGCTTTCCGCAAAGGAGACCACAGCCAGAGCGGCTGGCGCCCGCCTGGAGCCGGCCAGCGCCAGCACCCAATCGTAGATTCGTCGAAGCATGTGCGATCCTGGGGGAGGTTCGGGCGTTCCGCTAGCAGGGCCCGCGGCGGTTGTCTTTCGTGACGTCGCCGGCGGCTACCGTGATTTCGTTTCAGATGATACCATCTCCGCAGGACAGGAGACTTCACCCCATGACCGTTCAGGCTGAGACGCAGGGCCGCGATCTCTTCGAGAACCCCCTCGGCACCGACGGCTTCGAGTTCGTCGAGTTCACCGCGCCGGAGCCGGAGCGGCTTAAGGGGCTGTTCGAGCTGATGGGCTTCACCGCGGTTTCCAGGCACCGGTCGAAAAACGTGCTGCGCTTCCGTCAGGGCGACATCAACTTCCTGCTCAACATGGAGCCCTCCGGCCAGCCGGCGGCGTTCCGCGAAATCCACGGCCCCTCGGCCAACGCCATGGCCTTCCGCGTCAAGGACGCCGCCAAGGCCCTGAAGCTCGCTGTCGAGCGCGGCGCCAAGGCCGTGCAGGGCCCGGTCGGTCCCATGGAACTGAACATCCCGGCCATCGAGGGGATCGGCGGCTCGAACCTCTATCTGGTGGACCGCTACGGCGCCCACGAGATCTACGACGTCGACTTCCTGCCTATTGAAGGCGCCGCCAAGGCGGCTCCGGCCAATTCGATGGGCCTCACCTACCTCGACCACCTCACCCACAATGTGTTCCGCGGCAACATGGCCAAGTGGGCCGGCTTCTACGAGGCGATCTTCAACTTCCGGGAGATCCGCTACTTCGACATCGAAGGCGCCCAGACGGGCCTGTTCTCCAAGGCCATGACCAGCCCCTGCGGCAAGATCCGCATCCCGCTGAACGAGAGCCAGGACGAGCACTCGCAGATCGAGGAGTTCCTGCGCGACTACCACGGCGAGGGCATCCAGCACGTGGCGCTGGGGACCGGGGACATCTTCAACTCGGTGGAGGCCATGCGCGAGCGCGGCGTGAAGTTCCAGGAAAGCCCGGACACCTACTACGAGCAGCTCGACGCCCGCGTCCCCGGCCACGGCGAAAACCTGCAGCGCTTGCAGGCCGACAAGATCCTGCTCGACGGCGCCCCCACCGAGGGCCAGGGCCTGCTGCTGCAGATCTTCACCGAGAACATGATCGGCCCGATCTTCTTCGAGCTGATCCAGCGCAAGGGCAACGAGGGCTTCGGCGAGGGCAACTTCAAGGCGCTGTTTGAGTCCATCGAACTCGACCAGGTACGCCGGGGCGTGCTGCCGGCCAAGGAGGGCTGATTGCCGCGCAGGTGGGCCATCGTCGTGCATGGCGGGGCGGGCGTGATCGATCGCGCCCACCTCAAGCCTGAGCAGGAGGCCGCCTATCGCGCCGCCCTGGCCCGGGTCACCCAGGCCGGCGAGAATGTGCTGAAGGCCGGCGGCTTGGCGCTGGACGCCTGCGAGACCACCGTCCGCCTGCTGGAGGACGACCCCCTGTTCAACGCCGGCCGCGGCGCGGTCTTCACTGCCGAAGGCCGCAACGAGCTG
>NZ_JBKJTG010000058.1:0-12636 GCF_046590535.1 Phenylobacterium sp.
GCCGAGGAACTGCGGCTCCTGGCCTTCCTCGGCGTGATCCGCCCGGGCGAGCCCGCGGGCGAGATGGCCCTGATCGCCGGCGCGCCACACTCCGCCGAGGTGGTCGCCCTGCGCGACTCGGAAATCTTCGCCCTGCCCCGCGAGGCTTTCTTCGAGGCCTGCGAGGAAGACCCCTCGGTGATGATCGAGCTGGCGCGGCTGATGATCCTGCGCACCCGGCAGGCGGCCAGCCGGGGGCCCATGGGCGAGCCGTCCGTGTTCGGCTTCGTGGCCGCCGGCCAGCCGGGCCTGCTGCGGCCCACCGTCGAGCGCCTGGCCCGGGAGATCGCCCGCCTCGGCTATTCGGTGACCACCGTGGGCGTGGAGGCCGCCAGCGCCCCCACCGAGTGGTTCTCTGAGGTCGAGCGCACCCACGACTTCGTCCTCTATGTTGGCGAAACCGCCGACGCGGGCTGGCGCCAGGTGGTGTCGCGGCAGGTGGACCGGCTGTTCCGCGTGGCCCGGGGCGACCGCAAGCCCGGCCCGGACCTGGCGCTGTCGGCCTCGCCGCTGCAGGCTCAGCAGCTGGTCGACCTCATCCTGTTGCAGCCCGCGGGGCTGGCGCGGCCGCAGGGGTCCGAGGCGTGGATGGACGCCACCCAACCGGCGCGGATCTTCCACCTGCGCCGCGATCACCTGCCCGACGCCCAGAGGATCGCCCGGGTGCTCACCGGCCAGTCAGTGGGCCTGGTGCTCTCCGGCGGCGGCGCCCGGGCCTACGCCCATGTGGGCGCGATCCGCGCCTTGCGGGAACGCGGCGTCCCCGTGGATTTCGTGGGCGGGGTCTCCATGGGCGCGGTGATCGGCGCCGGCCTGGCCATGGGCTGGGACGAAGCGGAGCTGGACCGCCGCATCCGCCAGGCCTTCGTGGACTCCAGCCCGCTGGACGACATAGCCTTGCCGATCCTGGCCATGACCCACGGGGTGAAGGTCTCGCAACGGCTGGAACACCACTTCGGCGACACTCAGATCGCCGACCTCTGGCTGCCGTTCTTCTGCCTCTCCTCCAATCTCACCACCGGCGCCTATCACATGCATCGCCGCAGCCTGCTCTGTAAGGCGCTGCGGGCCTCGATCTCGCTCCCCGGCGTGCTGCCGCCGGCCACCGAGGGCAACAACGTCCTGGTAGATGGGGCGGTGATGAAGAACTTTCCCGCCGACGTGATGCGCGCCGGCCAGCTCGGGCCGATCGTCGGCGTCGACGTCTCCGGCGCGCGCAGCATCACCGCCGACGACGTGGCCCGGCCGTCGTCGGTCTGGCGCTGGCTGTGGTCCGGCGACTGGCGCAAGGGGCCGCCGATCGTTTCGCTGCTGATGCGCGCGGCCACCGTCTCCACCGGCCGCGACCTGGCGGCGGCCCGGGAAGCCACCGACGTTTTGGTCTTGCCCGACGTCTCCAAGGTCGAGATCCGGGACTGGAGCGCCTACGACGTGGCCGTGGCCGAAGGGTACCGGGCGATGATCGCCGCCCTGGACAAACTGCAACACCCGGTGCCTGAACTTCGCCGCCGCCCTAGCCTGATCGAGCAGGCCGAGCTCAAGGCCCTGGGCATTGCGACGGGGTCGCTTCGATCCGCCACGCGCTGAGCTGAGAATCCGGGGTTTGACACACCCGCGAAGCGCCCCATATTCGGGGTCTTGTTCAACAATCGAAAGGAGGTGACCCAGTGTCTCATAGTGAAAGCCGCAAGGCTGTGACCGTGACCTGGACCTCCGCTTACGGGGTCCGCGCCTAAGCCACCGGTAAGGCAAGGGGTCGCGAACCGCTCTGCGGTCCGACTATGGAAAGGCCGTCCCAGCAATGGGGCGGCCTTTCGCATTCCAGCCCTCACCTGTGAGGTCATGGACGCGCCGCGGGCGCCGGCTAAGCTGGCCGCCATGATCGCAACAACCAAGCCTGTGGGCGGCCACCTGCGCGAATGGCGTCAGCGCCGCCGCCTGAGCCAGCTCGACCTGGTGGTCGATCTGCGCTGGAACCTGGTGGCCGCCAACGCCGCCATCGGGCCGCTGCTGGACGGCGTCGACCCGGAGCTCTTGTCCGGCCGCCGAAGCCGCGACGGCCGAGGCCCTGCGGCGCGCGCACGACGCTCGGCTGGCTGCAGCCTAGAAGGCGACGCAGGCCGCCTGGGTGACCAGCATCATGCTGTCCTGCTTGAAGCGGGTTTTGTAGGCGGTCCGCACCGCCTCGATGCGCGTCTGCGCCTCGCCGCTGGGCGGCAGGACGATCAGCACCACCTTGGCCGCCTCACGGATCAGCTTGTTCTCGGCCCCCTGCCACTGGCCGCCGCCATCCAGGACGGTGAGCCCGCCAGGAAAGCGCGGGGTGATCTCCTGGTCGACGAACCTGCGCAGTTCAGCCTCACTTGCCGTGCTGGCCGCGCTGCTGCCCAGGAAGAGCTGGGCGGTGCGCAGCTGCTCCTGGCCGATTGGGCAGGTCGGGCGCTGGAAGTTGGCGCACCCGGCCAGCGAGAGCGCGATGAGCAGTCCCCCCAGCGCCCTCATCCGCCCACCAGCTCGCGGCCGATCAGGAAGCGGCGGATCTCGTTGGTGCCCGCGCCGATGTCATAGAGCTTGGCGTCTCGGGCGAAGCGTTCCACCGGATAGTCCTTGGTGTAACCGGCCCCGCCCAGCGCCTGGATCGCCTCCATGGAGACCTTCACGGCGTTCTCGCTGGCCAGCAGGATCGCAGCGGCCGCATCGAACCGCGTGGTCATGCCGGCGTCGCAGGCCTTGGCCACCGCATAGACGTAGGCCCTGGCCGAGTTCAGGGCGACGTACATGTCGGCCACCTTGCCCTGCATGAGCTGGAACGAGCCGATCGCCTGGCCGAACTGCTTGCGCTCACGCACATAGGGCAGGACCACGTCCAGGCAGGCCTGCATGATGCCCAGCGGCCCCGCGGCCAGCACCGTGCGCTCGTAGTCGAGCCCGCTCATCAGCACGCCGACGCCGCCGTTCTCCGGGCCCATGACGTTCTCTTCCGGGACCTCGCAGTCCTCGAACACCAGTTCACCGGTGTCGGAGCCCCGCATGCCCATCTTGTCCAGCTTCTGGCTGACCGAGAACCCCTTGAAGTCCTTCTCGATCAGGAAGGCGGTGATGCCGCGGCCGGCCGCCTCCGGGTCGGTCTTGGCGTAGACCACCAGGGTGTCGGCGTGCGGCGCGTTGGTGATCCAGAACTTCGTGCCGTTGAGGACGTAGCGGTCGCCGGTCCGCCGCGCCGCCAGCCGCATGGAGACCACATCGGAGCCGGATCCGGCCTCGCTCATGGCCAGGGCGCCGACGTGCTCGCCGCTGATCAGGCGGGGCAGGTAGCGGTGCTTCTGGGCGTCCGAGCCCCAGCGGCGGATCTGGTTCACGCAGAGGTTGGAGTGCGCCCCGTAGGAAAGGCCCACCGAAGCCGAGGCCCGGGAGACCTCCTCCATGGCCACCACGTGCTCCAGGTAGCCCAGACCCAGGCCACCGTACTCTTCCTCGACGGTGACCCCGTGCAGGCCCAGGGCGCCCATCTGCGGCCACAGGTGGCGTGGGAACTCGTTGTCGGCGTCGATCTGGGCAGCCAGCGGCGCGATCTTGTCGGCGGCGAAGCGCTGCGTGGTCTCGCGGATGGCGTCAGCCGTCTCGCCGAGGCCGAATTCCAGCGTGGGGCCGTGGTTCGGGATCATGGCCCGAGGGTTAGCATGCGTCGCCGCGGGCTGCGAGACGGCAGGACGCGGTGTCTAGTCGCGTTCGGCAGCCTGGCTCAGCCGCTCCAGCAGCATGTAGACGGCGCTGGCGAAGAAGCCGACCCCGGCCAAGCCAGCCAGGCCGCCCACCAGCAAGGGGTTGATGAAGCCGCTCTCGAAGCCGGTGCGGGCGTTCAGCGCCCAAAACAGGCCGCCGGCGAAGAAGGCCAGGCCGATGACCGCCAGGGTCACCAGGGATAGCAGGCTCGTCCGGCGCCGCGTCGGCGCGGGCTCCGGCCGGGCGGCCGGGAACTGGAAGGGCGCCGGATCCTCGCCCAGCGGGTCGGGCGGCGTGGCGGTCCGAGTGTCGTTGGCCGGCGCCGGGGCGTCGAACAGGCCCGGGCCCGGGGTCTCGTCCGGCTCGAAGGCGGGCTCACGCGGTGCGAACGGCCGCTCGCCCAGGTGTTCCTCGGGGTGGGTCAGGACGAAGGGCTGGTCGGCGGCGGGTGGGCTCTCCACGCGCGGGGTGATCGGCGGCGCAAAATCGGCCTGCGGGCGCGGCTCGGCCGGGTGTTCGATCTCCAGGGTCTCGCCCGGATCGGGGAAGAGGGTCTGCAGACGCGCGGTCACCGCCTCGGCCGCCGCGCGGGCCGGGCTGGCGTCCTCCTCGGGCTGGGCCGGCGCGGGCGCGGGCTCGCCCTCGCGCAGCACCAGCACCTTCTCGCCCTCAAGCGAGGTCACTAACGGCGTTGGCGCCTGGCGCGGCAGCATCTCGCGGGCGTCGGCGTCGAAGGCGGGCTTGAGGACGGGAGACGGGACCGGCACCCAGGCGCCGCCCGGCGGCGTCAGGAACAGGGCCTTCTCGGCGGCGCGGCGGCGCACCAGGGCGTCGATGACGATCCACTCGCCTTCGAAATCGGCTTTCCGCCACAGCTCCATGCCGCAGGCCGCTTGGATCAGCGCGCCCTCGTTGATCCGCTTGAGGACTGAGGAACGGCGAAAGTTGTCCAGGCCGATGTTGAAGGTGAAGCCGCAGAGCGCGTCGAACTGGTTCTGGCTGAGCGGCGTGTAGGTGAGCTCGTTCACCGTGTGCGCCACGGCGATCAGGTCGTAGAGCAGCAGGGCCTCGGCGTCCTCCTCGGACACCTGCGCGCCCTGGCGCGCGGTCTGGGTATGGCCATAGCCGATCGTCCAGCGCCCGTCCGGGAGCTCGGCCGCCTGCCAGCGATAGCCTTCGAACCGCTTCAACAGCTCGATCGCGGTCCGGGAGACTCGGTGACGCGGCTTCATGCCCTCTGACCCAGTTTGACACAGACGCGATTGCGCCAGGTCCAGCGAGGCAAGACCCGGGCCGTGTCATAACCCGCCAGGGGTTTACAACAGGATGAGCGCCGCCAGCCCCAGGAAGGCGAAAAACCCCGTGAAGTCCGTGACGAAGGTCACGAAGATCGAGGAGGAGACCGCCGGGTCGCGGCCCATCCGCTCCAACGCCAGCGGCGCCAGGGCCCCGGCCAGGGCGGCCACGAAGACATTGATCACCAGGGCCAGGCCGAACGCCAGCGACAGCCGCGCATCGCGGAACAGGCCGTAGATCGCGGCGCCGGTCAGCACCGCAAGCACCGCCCCGTTCAGCAGGCCCACGATCATCTCCCGGCGCACGGTCTGCATGGCGTTCACCGCCGACAGCTCGCGGCTGGCCAGCGCTCGGACCGCCACCGCCAGGGTCTGGGTGCCAGCGTTGCCCCCCAGCGACGCCACCACGGGCATCAGCACGGCCAGCACCGCCAGCTTGACGATCTCGCCCTCGAAGGCGCGGATCACGCTGACCGCCAAGGCCGCGGTGAGCGTGTTGACCAACAGCCAGGGCAACCGGGAGCGCACCGTCTCCCAGACGTCCGCGCCGCGGCCCGCATCGGACACCCCGGCCAGGGCGAAGATGTCTTCTTCGCTCTCCTCGTGGATCACGCCCACGATGTCGTCGACGGTGATCTGGCCCACCAGCCGGCCGCCCGGCTCCACCACCGGCGCGGAGATCAGGTGGTACTTGTCGAAGATGTAGGCCACCTCCTCCTGGTCCATGTCGACCGGAATCTCGGTGATCTGCTCCATGATCTGCGCCAGGGGCGTGTCGCGCTGGGCGCGCAGCAGGTGGCTGACAGGCGCCGCGCCCACCGGCTTGTAGGACGGGTCGACCACATAAACGTCGAAGAACAGCTCCGGCAGATCGTCGCTCTCGCGCCGCAGGTGGTCGATGGTCTGGCCGACGGTCCAGAACTGCGGCGCCGCCACCACCTCGCGCTGCATCAACCGCCCGGCGGTCTCATCGCCGTAGGCCAGCGAGGTCTCGATGGCGGCACGATCGCCCTCCGGCATGGCCGCCAGCACCTGGGCGCGCTTTTCGTCCTCCAGGTCGTCGACCACGTCGGCGGCGTCGTCGGAATCCAGTTCCTCCAGCGCCTTGGCCAGGGTGGCCGGGGCCACCGCCTCCAGCACCTCCTCGCGGATCTCGGTGTCCAGCTCGGAGAGGATTTCGGCCAGCATCTCCGGATCGAGGTGCGGCAGCAGTTCCTCGCGGTCCTGTGAGGAGAGGAACCCCATCAGGTCGGCGATGTCGGCGGGATGCAGGGCGCCAAGCAGCTCGCGCAGGCGCTCACTGTCGCCCCGGTCCAGGGCGTCGGCCACCATGGGCACGAACTCGGGATTTAGCGCGTAGTCCTCGCCGAGCGCGAAGTCTTCCAGGTCTTCTTCGCGGCTGGGAAGGTCGTCCGTTTCACGGCTCATGCGGACCTCCCTGGCGTTATGACCTACGGCGCAGCTCGATCCCTGTCGAAAAACCCTGATTCACTGGTGCGGTCGAGAAGACTCGAACTTCCACGGGTTGCCCCACAGCGACCTCAACGCTGCGCGTCTACCAATTCCGCCACGACCGCCCGTGGTGAGCCGCGGGGGTTAGCAAACGCGCGCTGCTTTGGGAAGGGCGCCGGCGCCTCAGCCCGCGCCGCCGGCCATGTAGTCGTAAACATTGGCCTCGCGGGTCACGGCGATGGAGATCTTGTCGTCGTTGATCTGGATCTCGCCGCGGGCGATGGGATGGTTATTGGCCAGGATCCAGACCTCTTCGTTGACCGTGGCGTCCAGCGGGATCACCGCCCCGCGGCCCATGCGCAGCAGCTGCTGCATGGGGAGCGTCGAGCGCCCCAGTACGACCTGTATCTCCACGTTGACGGCCTTGACCTGGCTCACGGAGGTACGCCCCTGACTTACAACTTAAATACTGACGGGCTTTGCGCAGCGCACGCCCAGAGCCCACATTGCGGCCAACATGCTTGACCGCGCGTTAAACGCCGCTTCGAAGACCCGATTCGGCCGCCTGGACGCCGTTCCGGCCGGCTGGGCGGTGTCCGCCGCCCCTGTGCCGTACCCGCAGGCCGTGGCGGCCATGGAGGCTCGCGCCGCGGCGATCACCGAGGGGAGCGCCGGCGAATTGATCTGGCTGCTGGAACACCCCGCGCTCTACACCGCCGGCGTTTCGGCCAAGCCTGCGGACCTGCTCGACGCTGCCCGCTTTCCGGTGTTCGAGAGCGGCAGGGGCGGCCAGTTCACCTACCATGGGCCCGGCCAGCGGGTGGCCTATGTGATGCTCGACCTGACCGCCCGGGGCCGCGACGTGCGCGCCTTCGTGGCCGCCCTGGAGGGCTGGGTGATCGGGGCGCTCGACCGCTTCAATGTCACCGGCGAGGTGCGCCCTGGCCGCGTCGGCGTCTGGGTGGAGCGCCGTATGTCCGGCGCGGCCCCCCGCGAGGACAAGATCGCCGCCATCGGGGTGAAGCTGCGCCGCTGGGTCTCCTTCCACGGCGTCTCGCTGAACGTCGAGCCGGATCTGAGCCACTTCAGCGGCATCGTGCCCTGCGGGGTGACCGACCACGGGGTGACCAGCCTGGTGGACCTGGGCCTGCCGGTGACCATGGATGAGGCCGACGCCGCCCTGCGCGCCAGCTTCCGCGAGGTGTTCGGCGAGATCGAGGACGCCCGCGCGCCGCTCTAGGCCGCCAGGAGCCGCTTCAGGGGATTGGGCCCATATCGGTTGGTGCCGTCCTCTCCCAGCATGGCGCCCAGCTCCACCGCCGCCCACACCAGCACGATGGCGAACAGGAAATCGAAGAAGCCATTGGGGTGCGGCCAGACCGCCACGATGGCAAACAGGATCAGGCCCGCCCACCAGCCCGACCGGCCCCGGTCGTGCAGGCGCTTCGACAACACGCAGGCGCCGCAATAGATCAGCGCCGGATAGATGAACCAGCCGGTCAGCCAGTGCAGGGTAGCGCCCACCAGCGCCTCATAGAGCGCGGCGACGCCCAGGAGGATCGCCGCGGCGATCAGCGCCGGCGACCGCGCCGCGCGCCCGCTGGCCGAGAAGAACAAGTCGCTCCAGTCGATCTGACCGTTCATCCCCTGCTCTCCCGCCGATCCGCCATCCTACCGCGGTTCACGCGAACTCCACGAGCACCTCGTCGGCCGCGACGCTGTCACCGGCCTTGGCGCCCACGGTCTTCACCACCCCGTCGCGCTCGGCGCGGATGATGTTCTGCATCTTCATGGCCTCCACCACCGCCACCGCCTCGCCGGCGCGCACCTGCTGGCCGGGGACCACGTCGAGGGTGACCACCAGGCCAGGCATCGGCGAGAGCACCATCTTGGACGTGTCGGCGGCCTTCTTGGGCGGCAGCTTCTCGTGCAGTTCGGCTGAGCGCGGGGTCAGCACCAGCACGCTGGCCTGGGCGCCGCGGTGGCGGATCACGAAGCCCTCTGCGGCGGGCCGCACGCGGGCGGTGAAGGCCCGGCCGTCGAGAACCCCGGCGAAGGTCGGCTTGCCGGGACGCCAGTCGATGTCTTCCAGCCGCAGGGTGCGGCCTTCGCCCAGGAACTCCACGGTGAGCGCCGCGCCGTTGGTCACCCGGACAGAGCGGCGCTCGCCGTTCTCGATGACGATCCAGTCGTCGCGCATCAGTTGCGGCGCGGCCCGGCGGGTCACCACCCGGTGCATGGCGCAGGCCACCGCCGCCATCAGGTCGCGCTGGAACTCGGTGGCGGCGGTCCCGTGAAAGCCGTCGGGGAACTCGTCCTTGATATAGTTGGTGGAGAGCTTGCCGGACCGGAACCGTTCCTGGTCCATCACCGCGGCCAGGAAGGGCACGTTGTGGCCCAGCCCCTCGATGTGGAAATCTTCCAGCGCGCGGCCCATGGCGTCGATGGCGGCGATCCGCTCAGGCGCCCAGGTGGAGAGCTTGGAGATCATCGGGTCGTAGAACATCGAGATCTCGTCGCCCTCACGGACGCCCGCGTCGTTGCGGACCCTGATCGGCCCGGTGTCGTCCTCGGCCGGGGGGTCGTAGCGCACCAGCCGGCCGATCGAGGGCAGGAAGCCGCGGTAGGGGTCCTCAGCGTAGATTCGGCTCTCGATGGCCCAGCCGTCGATCTTCAGGTCTTTCTGGGCGAAGGGCAGCGGCTCGCCGTAGGCGGAGCGGATCATTTGCTCGACCAGGTCCACCCCGGTGATCAATTCGGTGACCGGGTGCTCCACCTGCAGGCGGGTGTTCATTTCCAGGAAGAAAAAACTGCGGTCCTGGCCGGCGACGAACTCCACGGTGCCGGCGCTGTCGTAGTTGACGGCGCTGGCCAGGGCCACGGCCTGGTCGCCCATGGCCTTGCGGGTCTTGGCGTCCAGCAGCGGGCTGGGCGCCTCCTCGATGACTTTCTGGTTGCGGCGCTGAATGGAGCATTCGCGCTCGAACAGGTGGACCACGTGGCCGTGCTTGTCGCCGAGCACCTGGATTTCGATGTGGCGCGGGCTCTCGATGAACTTCTCGATGAAGATGCGGTCGTCGCCGAAGCTGGACTTGGCCTCCGCCTTCACGGCCGGGAAGCCCTCTTGCACGTCCTTGCGGTTCCAGGCGACGCGAATGCCCTTCCCGCCCCCGCCGGCTGACGCCTTAAGCATCACCGGATAGCCGATCTCCTCGGAGATCTTTACCGCGTGGGCCGTGTCGTCGATCTCGCCCACATGGCCCGGCACCACCGAGATCCCAGCCTTAGTGGCGAACTTCTTGCTTTCGATCTTGTCGCCCATCGCCTCGATGGCGTGGGGGTTGGGGCCGATGAAGACGATGCCCTCGGCGGCAAGCCGCCGGGCGAAGCCGGCGTTCTCCGACAGGAATCCAAACCCCGGATGCACCGCCTGCGCGCCTGTCTGGCGCACGGCGTCGACGATCTTGTCCGCGACAAGATAAGACTCCGAGGCGGCCGGCGGCCCGATGTGCACCGCCTCGTCAGCCATCTCCACCGCCAGGCTGTCGGCGTCGGCGTCGGAATAGACCACCACGGTGGCGATCCCCATCCGGCGGCACGTCTTGATGATCCGGACGGCGATTTCGCCCCGGTTGGCGATCAGGATCTTCGAAAACATCAGGCGAGTTTCACCGCGGTTCCGCTGGCCGAGACCATCAACATGCCGTTCTCGACGCCGAGGGTCTCGTAGTCGAGGTCCACGGCCACCACCGCGTCGGCGCCCATGGACCGGGCCTCGTCGCACATTTCCGAGAGCGCGATGTCGCGGGCCTGGCGAAGCGCCTTCTCGTAGCCGGTGGCCCGGCCGCCCAGGACGTTGGTCACGCCGGCCAACAGGTCGCGGAAGATGTTGGCGCCGATGATCGCCTCGCCCGTCACCACTCCCAAAGTGGCGGCGGTAGCGCGTTCGGCGAGGTGGGGTGTCGTGGCTGTGATCATGGTTCTGGCCCTCAAGTCTTCCGCATCGAAGGGCGGGACCTTAGATTGACGGCCATGAGCAATCCAGCAGTCTCCCCCACCAGTTTCGATCTCTCACCCCCTACCCCTGAGGAACGCAAGCACCTCGAGCAAGGGCTGACGCGGGAGGAAGCCGACGTCCTGCTGCATCACGGCACCGAGGCGCCGTTCTGCGGCGGCCTGCTCGATCAGAAGGATGACGGGGTCTACTGCTGCCGCCTTTGCGGATTGCCGCTGTTCGAGCACCGCACCAAGTTCGAGAGCGGCACCGGCTGGCCGTCCTTCTGGGCTCCCGTCGACGAGGCCAATGTCCGCGCCGTGAATGACACCGCCTACGGCATGGTCCGTATTGAGACCCGCTGCGCCCGCTGCGACAGCCACCAGGGCCATGTCTTCCCTGACGGCCCCGCGCCCACGCGGCTGCGCTATTGCATCAATTCGGTGTCGCTGGAGTTCGTCCCCTCCGGCGCGCCCCTGCCTGACCGCCTGGGCAGAGGCGACAACGACCACCCGGTCTAGCGCCATCCCTCCCCGTCGTGGGGAGGGATGGGCTGGAGCCTGCTAGTTCGACTTCTTGGGCGGAATCGGCGCCGTCGTGTCGCCTTCACGGGTCTGGGCTTCGAGCACGCTGTCGCCGAAACCGCTGCCGGCGCGGGTCAGGAGGCCGCCCTTGTCGACGCGCAGATTGTTCTGCACGTGATCCACGCCGGTGATCTCTTCCACCAGGCGTTCGGCGCGGTGCTTGGCCTCGCGGCTCTCCACCGTGCCCGACAGGGTCACCTCGCCACCGGAAACCGAGACGCCCACGTTGCGGGCGTCCAGCCAGGTGTCGTCGGTGAGCCGCTCGTGCACCTCGTCGCTGATCCGCTCGTCGGGACGCTTGTAGCCCTTGGGACCGAGGCCGCGGTGGCCGCGCTCGCTAATCTCGCCGGTCTCACGACCAAAGCCTTCCCGGAAGTGGCGCGGGGCGGGGTCGCCGGGCTCGTCGCGGCGCAGCTCGCCGCTGAACCAGGAGGACAACCGCTCGCCGGCTCGCTGCAGGAAGTCCGCCGGACCGTCCGGCTGGCTGTAGCGCCCGCCTTGGGGCCCGTCGCCATAGCCGCGCTCGTAGTCGTAGCCGCCGGTGCCACCGGAGGCAGGCCGCTGGGGACCGCGGGTCTGGTACCCGGCGTCAAGGTCCTGGCGCGGCGCGCGGGGCGCCTGCGGGGCATGGGGCTCGCGCTCGGGGGCGCCGTGGCGGGTGTAGTCCTGGGCGCCAAAGCTGGGCTGGCGGCCATATCCGCCCTGCGGCGCGCCGCCGACCGGTCCGCCGACTCCGCGGCCATAGTTGGCCCCCGTCTCACGCTCACCGAACACCCGATCCTGCCCCTGGTAGCCGCCGGGCTCGCCGAATCCGCCGCGCTCGGGCCCGCCGTTGAAGGTCCGGTCCTCGCCCGACCGGTCAGCGCCGCCCATCTGGTCGGGACGCCGTTCGTCGCGGCTATAGGGTTCGCGCCGGGCTTCGCGGTCGCGCCAGGTGCGATCGCGCTCGTCCATCCATTTGTCGGCCATTACGAAAGTCCTCCGTGTGGTGCTTTGCGGGGCGGGTGTGACCCCGCCTCACGGAACAACACCGGGGGCGTCGACGACGTTCCGGCGGTCTACAGCGGAATGTTGTCGTGCTTCTTCCAGGGATTGGTGAGCTGCTTCCCTTTCAGGTTCTTCAGGGCGTTGACCATCCGCCGGCGCGTACCGTGCGGCATGATCACGTCGTCGATGTAGCCGCGGCTGGCGGCCACGAAGGGGTTGGCGAAGCGGGCCTTGTACTCGGCCTCGCGCTCCACCAGGGTCTCGGCGCTCTGGTTGCGGAAGATGATCTCCACGGCGCCCTTGGACCCCATCACGGCGATCTCGGCGGTGGGCCAGGCGTAATTGATGTCGCCGCGGATGTGCTTGGAGCTCATCACGTCATAGGCGCCGCCATAGGCCTTGCGGGTGATCAGGGTGATCTTCGGCACGGTGGCCTCGGCGAAGGCGAACAAGAGTTTGGCGCCATGGCGGATCAGGCCGCCCTGCTCCGCCATGGCGCCAAACTCTTGTTCGCCTTCGCCGAGGCCACCGTGCCGAAGATCACCCTGATCACCCGCAAGGC
>NZ_JBKJTG010000115.1:0-3275 GCF_046590535.1 Phenylobacterium sp.
GCCCCGAAACCCATGGCCAGCGCGGCGTAGAGCAGGTTCACGCACACCGCTGCGGCGGAGAGCTGTTGCTCCCACTGCGGGATCGCGGCGGGCCTTGGCGAGGAGATCACCGCCACGCACAGCGGGGGCAGGCGCAGCTTGGCGAGCTTGGCGGCGTCCTGGCTGTCCTGGCGCGCCTTCGCCAGGGCCTCCAGCCGATCGGCGAAAGCCGCCTTGTCCGCGCCCTCCAGCACGATGAACCGCCACGGCGCGAGCTTGCCGTGGTCGGGAACCCGGGCGGCCAGGCGCAGCAGGTCGGCGAGTTGGTCGGCGCTGGGTCCGGGGGCGGCCAGGGTGACGGCGGAGGTCGAGCGGCGCAGGCTGAGGAAGCGCAGCACCTCCGGCGACGGCTGGATGTCGATCGGCGCGCCGAAGTCCGGGGCGGGCGGCAGGGCGGTCACGGGCGCCTCGTTTAACAAATCCGATAGGGTGGCTCTTTATGGATGCGCGGGCGCATTCGGCAAGGCGAGGTCGTCGGGCGGATCGGCGACATCCTGACCGTAGCAATGCTGCTGCGGGCCTACCATATGGCTCGGGAAGGGTCTTTGCCGGTCGCGCTCAGCCGCGCCATGCTAGGATAGGGAGAGCCTGATGGGTCGGGAGGAACCGATGAGCCAACGCCTGGAAGTGGTTGATCCCGGCACGCCGCCGCCCGTATGGGCGGCGCTGCGCAACGAAGCCTTTGGCGCGGCCAAGAGCGAGGCGGCCCTGGCCAGCCTGCTGGCCGCGGTGATTTTGAACCACAAGAACCTGGGGGACGCGCTGTCCTACCAGCTCGCCCGCAAGCTGGGCGACCAGGAGCTGCGGGCCATGAGCCTGCGCGACATCTGCGAGGAGGCCTATGAGAGCCAGCCGGGCCTGGTGGAGATCGCCGAGGCCGACCTGAAGGCGGTGTTCGAGCGCGACCCGGCCTGCAAGAGCTACCTGCAGCCGTTCCTGTTCTTCAAGGGCTTCCTGGCGCTGCAGACCCACCGGGTGGCCCACTGGCTGTGGAACGAGGGCCGCGAGACGCTGGCGTTCTATTTGCAGAGCCGTACGAGCGAGTTGTTCCAAGTGGATATCCATCCCGCCACGAAGATCGGCCGCGGCGTGTTCGTGGACCACGGCACCGGCATCGTCATCGGCGAGACGGCGGTGATCGGCGACGACGTCTCCATGCTGCAGGGCGTGACCCTGGGCGGCACCGGCGCGGAGCGCGGCGACCGCCACCCGAAGATCGGCAAGGGCGTCCTGCTGGGCGCCGGGGCCAAGGTGCTGGGCAACATCACCATCGGCGACTACGCGAAGATCGCCTCGGGCTCGGTGGTGCTGAAATCCGTGCCGGCCGGCTGCACCGCGGCCGGCGTACCCGCCAGGCTGGTCAACTGCCCGACCTGCGAGGAGCCGGCGCGCAGCATGGACCACACCTTGGCCGACGAGGTGTACGACTACGTGATCTGAGGTTTCACTGGAGCGCGCGAGCCGCTAGGTTCCGGCGCTACGAAATCTGAAGGAGCGTTGGCGTGGACGAGAAAGCTATCCGCAAGATCGAGGGCCATCTGCGCGGCACCTTCGCCAACGCCCGCATCACCCTGACGCCCCGGCCCCGGCAGAAGGATAGCGCCGAGGTCTATGTTGGCGAGGAATTCATCGGCGTGGTGTTCCAGGACGAGGACGAGGACGGCTCCTACATGTTCGAGATGGCGATCCTGGCGGAAGACCTGCCCTAGGACTCCCCTCAGCGGATCTGCGTCACTTTCAGGGCGCCGGCGGGCAGGACCGGGATCGGCGGCTGCACCTGCGGCGGGCCGAGCCAGGCGGCCCACTGGTCGCGCGGCAGGATGACGATCTGACGGTCGTGATAGGGCGCCACGTCCGCGCCCGGGGCCATGGTCAGCAGGGTGAAGCGGTCCTCGCGCACCAGGCCGGCGACCCCCAGCAACTCGCCCTGCGCCGCCTCGAACAGCCATTTCGACTTGGGCGCGCGCTCGCCGGTGAACTCGTAGAATCCGTCCGCCGGGATCAGGCAGCGGCCGACGCCGAAGCGGCGACCCTCGGAGCGGAAGTTGATCACCGGCCCGCCCTTGTCCCGCGGGAAGCCCCAGCGGAGCTGGCGCAGTTCAGCGCCACTTTCGCGGCCAAGGATGACGACGGCGGGATCGGTGGGGCGGATCGAGTCCCTGGGCTCCAGGTTGGGGGCGCCGCCCGCCCAATGCAGCGGCAGGCGTAGCTGGCTGAACTCATCGACCAGGCGGTCGAGGGCCAGCTTGAAGCGAAACTCGTTGCACATGCTGACGGCGCCCCCGCAAGATGTATGAATAATACAGATCAGGCGGCGCCGCGGATGATCCGGCGGGCCTGGTAGGGCGGGATGATGGCGGTGATGTGGGCGGCCCAGCGCAGGCGGGCGTCCGAGCGGGTGGCGCCCACCGCGCTCTCCAGGTCGTAGCGGCCGGGGGCAGAGCCGCGCAGCAGGCGCTTGACCAGCACCTCGTCGCCGTCGGTCTCCACCACCACCACATGGCCCAGCATGTCCGGCGTCGGCGGGGTGCGCTGGTCCTCGAAATAGATCAGCGCGCCGTCGTCGGCCACGTCGCGCATGGAGTGGCCCACCACCCGCAGCGCCACCGCCTGCTCGGTGCCCCCGGGCGGTATCGGCGCGAGATCGCCGGGCTCCTGCCCCGTGGCGAACAGCACCACGCCGTCGGGATTGGCCCCCACGTTGCCGATCACCCGCACGAACCCGGCCTCGGCGATGGGCCGCATGGGGCCGGTGGCGTCATAGAGCCACTCGGGGCGCACGCCGAAGGCGGCGGCATACTCCTTGGCGCGGCGGTAGGAGAACGGCGCGTTGCCGTTCTCGTTGGAGGCGTAGGTGTTGCGGCTCCAGCCGTGCGCGTCGGCGGCCGCGGAGGCGGTCTCATAGCCCTTGTCGATGCGGGCCCAGCGCAATCGCTGGAAGCGTTCGTCCACGTTGGTCACCTGTGGCTTTTCGACGCTGTAGATAACCTACGGAATCTTGTTGCGCAACGACTGTAGTTTACATACAGTTCGCGCATGACCAGATCAGATCCAACCCCGCGGCGCCCGGCGCAAACCGCGCGGCAGGTGCGCCACCTGGCCATCCTGTTGCAGCAGGGCGGCTTCCGGAGCCTTCCCTCGGGGCGGCGGCGATGAGCGGGCCGGCGGAAGACGCCGCCTCGGTGGTGGCCGGCGCGCAGGAATCCCGGCCGCTCCCCCGGCGCCCGGCGGCTCAG
>NZ_JBKJTG010000171.1:0-46754 GCF_046590535.1 Phenylobacterium sp.
GCCATCCGCGACCAGAAGCCGGAAAGGATCATCGAAATAGTCGTCCAGCGTTTCGCTCAAGCCGTTCAATTCCGACCAGTCGTAGTCGGTGCG
The DNA here is from genome assembly GCF_046590535.1 of Phenylobacterium sp. Classification (GTDB taxonomy): domain Bacteria; phylum Pseudomonadota; class Alphaproteobacteria; order Caulobacterales; family Caulobacteraceae; genus Phenylobacterium. The sequence continues at coordinate 94 of NZ_JBKJTG010000171.1, forward strand.
GGAGGTGAGGTGGTCGAAAGGCGGAAAAGCTTCCTCGACCCGCAGCCAAAGGCGCGATCCATCCAACGTCGCGATGATGTTCTGCACATCGTCCTCGGTGCGTTCGATGAGGTCCGCGATCCCGCGAGTGCGTTCCAGTCGGAGGCCGACGTGCACCACAAGCGACCAGAGGCCTTCCACCTGAGCCTTTTTGACGTTCCACCGCGTCACCAGTTCGCGGAAATCCTCGCCGTCCGGGAGGAATACGGCCTTGATCAGGCGGTCAACTTCGTCGCGATGCAGATCGGAAACATCCCGCTCGCCAACGTAGACATCGTATGGCGTGGCGTAGCTGGTGAACGTGCGGCTTTCGGTCATTGAGCATTGATCTCTGAACCTTGCCGATACCGCCACTCAAATATCAGATTGCCATCTCCGTGTATCGGCGAGGTCAAACGGCATCGCCTCTAACAGTGGTTGGCCTTTGGCCGGTCAGCGGACCTTCGCAACCTGCACGTGGATCTTCTGAAGGCCCGGACATCAGGGCAGGAAGTTAGGTGATGACCAAGGAGCCTGCCGCCTTCAGGGTTCTTCCGATATCGGGACTGGGCGCAGAGCAAAGGGTTCGATAACTGTCCAGGAAGCGCAGCCAATCTTTCCCTACGGCGACGACGGCGGCTCCTCCAGCCAGCGGGTGGTCAGGCGTGACCTCACCGAAGTCCGTCGCGAAGCTGGTGGACCTCGGCCGCGCGAGGGCCTGACCCCCCGCGTCAGCCTCACTCAGGCTTCGGGCGCCCGGGTGTCGCCCCCGGTCAGCGCCTTCTGCATCCACACCACGTCGACCCAGCGCCCGTGCTTGTAGCCTAAGCTGCGCCCCACACCGGCGTCGGCGAACCCCAGCGACCGGTGCAGGCCGATGGAGGCCGCGTTGCCGCTGTCGCCGATAACCGCCACCACCTGGCGCAGGCCCAGGCCCTCGCAGGCTCCCAGCACGGCGCTCAGCACCGCCCGGCCAACCCCGCGGCCCGCCGCGTCGGGCGCCACATAGACGCTGTCCTCGACGGTGTATCGGTAGGCGGCCCGCGGCCGGAATGGTCCGGCGTAGGCGAAGCCGAGCACCCGACCGTCGGCCTCGGCGGTCAGGTAGGGCAGGCCGCGCTCGAGTATGGCCAGCCGGCGGCGCTCCATCTCGCCCGCGTCCGGCGTCTCCTCCTCGAAGGTGCCGAAACCGTGCAGCACGTGATAGCCGTAGATCGCCGCCAGGGGCCCCGCGTCCATCGCCGTCGCCGGCCGGATGATCATGGCCGCTTCCAGTCCCCGCCGTTCGCCCAGATGGCGAAGGCGTAGTCCAGGGCGATCTCCTTGAGGAAGTCGAAACGCCCGGAGGCGCCGGCATGCCCGGCCTCCATGTTGATCTTCAAGAGGATCGGGGCCTCGGCCGTGGTGTGTTCGCGCAGCTTCGCCACCCACTTGGCCGGCTCCCAGTAGGTGACCCTGGGGTCGGAGAGGCCGCCGGTGGCGAGGATCGGCGGATAGGCCTGGGGGCTGACCCGGTCATAGGGGCTGTAGCCGGCGATCAGATCGTAGGCGTCCGGGTCCGCGATGGGGTTACCCCACTCTGGCCACTCCGGCGGGGTGAGCGGCAGGGTGGTGTCGCTCATGGTGTTCAGCACGTCGACGAACGGCACCGCGGCGATAATCGCGCCCCACAGGTCGGGGCGCAGGTTCGCCACCGCTCCCATCAGCATGCCGCCGGCCGAGCCGCCGTAGGCTGCGACGTTGCCTTTGGCGCCATAGCCCTGCGCCACCAGGTGCTCGGCGCAGGCGATGAAGTCCGTAAAGCTGTTGGGCTTGTTCGCCTTGCGCCCGTCGAGAAACCAGCCCCACCCCTTGTCCGACCCGCCGCGCACATGCGCCGTGGCCCAGATCCAGCCGCGGTCCACCAGGCTGAGATTGCGGATCGAGAAGCTGGGTTCCAGGGCGTGGCCATAGGCGCCGTAGCCATAGAGCAGCAGCGGCGCGGAGCCGTTCAGCGCCGTTGCCTTGAGCATCAGGACGGTGATCGGCACCTCCGCGCCGTCCGCCGCCGTGGCGGTCAGCCGGCGCGCCTCATAGCGTGCAGGATCGTGACCCGAAGGCACCTCCTGGGTCTTGCGCAACGTGCGTTGGCGCGTCGCCAGGTTATAGTCGAACCATTGCCGCGGTGTGGTCGGCGACTGGTAGACGAAGCGGGCCGTGGTGGTGGCGTACTCGTAGCCGCCCTCGAGGTTCAGCGCATAGGCCTCCTCGTCGAAGCCGATGAGGTGCTCGCCGCCGTCTCGGGCTGTCACCACCAGCCGGTCGAGGGCGTTGACCCGCTCGGCGCGCACAAGGTGGCCGGCATAGGCGGCGAAGCCAGTGATGTAGCGCCCCGGCTGATGGGCGATCCAGCCGCGCCAGGTGGTCCGTTCGGGAATGGCGGCCTCGGAGACGCTGAGCTTGAAATCCACCGCGCCATCGGCGTTCGACCGGATCACCCAGCGGTCGGTCCAGTGGTCGAGACTGTACTTCACCCCCACCTCGCGCGGCGCGGCGACGACAGGGGCGGCAGTGGGGTCTGACGCGGGGATCAGCCAGATCTCGCTGGTCTCCTGGTCGCCCACCTGGATCAGGACGTGGCTGTCGTCCGAGGCCGTCCCCAGCCCCAGGAACATGCCCTGGTCGGCCTCCTCATAGACCAGCACGTCCTCGCCGCCCCGGGCCGGGCGGCGAAAGACCTTGGAGGGCCGGGCGTTTTCGTCGCGCCAAATCCAGAACAGCCAGCCGCTGTCCGGCGAAAAGATGAAGTCGCCATAGGCGCTTTCCACCGGCAGCCCCAGCTCCGCGCCTGACGCCAAGTCCTTCACCCGGATCGTGTAGTACTCCGAGCCCTGGTCGTCGGCGGCCCAGGCGTAGAGGGCGTGGTCCGGGCTATGGCTGGCGGCGCCCACCTGGAAGAAGGCCTTGCCCGCCGCCAGCGCCGGCTCGTCCAGCAGCACCTGTTCGCCCTCGGCCGCGCCGCGGGGCCGGCGCGCATGCACCGGATGCTCCGCGCCGGTGTCATAGCGGGCGTAGTAGTCCCAGGGCCCGTCCGGCGCGGGAACCGACGAATCATCTTGCTTGATGCGCCCCTTCATCTCGGCGAACAGCTCGGCCTGCAGGGCCTCGGTCCCGGCCAGCATGGCCTTGGTGTAGGCGTTCTCCGCCACCAGGTGGTTGCGCACGTCGGCCCGCAGGACCTTGGGGTCGCGCAGCACCTGCTGCCAGTTGTCGTCCTTAATCCATGCGTAGTCGTCCACCCGGATTCGCCCTAGCTGGTCGATGCGGTGCGGTTGCTTGCGGGCGAGTGGAGGCCTGGGCGCGGTCATGGCCGGCTACATGCCGCGCCGCCGCGGCCGGCTCAAGCGCTGTGCAGATTCCATACGCGTCGTTTGGGCGCGGGCCTAATCACGCGCTCTCGCCTTGTTGGCTGGCGCGATGTCTGATTCACTCAGTCGAACGAGATCGCGCGGAAAACGCGATGGGTTTAAGCGAGCTTAGTTTCGGGGACCCTCATGGATATGGACCTGTCGGTGGAGCTGATCCACGCGACCGTTCAGCTCGAGCAGCCGCTCGGCGACGGGACACGAACCGTCGGCACCGGCTTCCTGATATCTGAGACGGGCCCCGACGGCCGGCCACGCACCATCCTCGTCACCGCCCACCATGTGCTGCAGAAGATGCCCGGCCCTGACGCCCGGATCGGCTACCGAATCTCCAACGCCGACGGCAGCTGGAGCTACTCGCCCCAGCCGCTCCGCATCCGCGACCGCGGCGGTCGTGAACTCTGGACGCACCATCCGTCCCGCGACGTCGCCGCCATCGCCATCACCGCCCCGCCGGAATTTGCCAAGGCGGCGATCCCGGCGGACTACCTGGCGGCCGACGACACCTTCTCGAGATACGATGTCGGGGCGGGCGACGAGATGATGGCGCTGGGCTTCCCCCGGGGCCTGGCGGCCAACCAGGCGGGCTTCCCGATCCTGCGCTCCGGCCGGGTGGCCTCCTATCCGGTGGCGCCGGCGAAGATCTTCCCGACCTTCCTATTGGACTTCTCGGTGTTTCCCGGCAACTCGGGCGGGCCGGTGTTCATGAGCGCCCAAGGCAAGCGCCGGGCCGGCGCCGAAGCGGAAAGCGGCCGCTTTATAGCCGGCTTGCTGACCCAGCAGGTCGAGCTCAACAACGAACGGCTCGAGATCGGCATCGTTACCCACGCCAAGTACATCCGCGAGACGATCAGCCTGGTGCAGAACCCAATGGCGCCGGTGACGCTGGCCGCCCAGTCGGTAGTGACGGGCGCCAAGGCCGCGTCCGCCGAGGAAGCCGCCGCCCCCAACTAAGACGGTCCTCCCCCGCAACCGGGGGAGGCGCTCGTGCTAACCCCCGTAGACAATCGAGATCGTCTCGGCGATGCAGGCAGGCTTGGCCTCGCCTTCGATCTCGATGGTGCATTCGTTGCGCAGCTGCATGCCGCCGGCCTTGGGCTCGGCGCCGATCAGCTTCTGGCGCATGCGTACGCGCTTGCCCACGCGGACCATATTGATGAAGCGCACCTTGTCGGACCCATAGTTGATCCCCCGAGTGACGCCTTTCACCGGCAGCATGCCGGCGCCCAGGAACGGGATCAGCGACAGGGTGAGATAGCCGTGGGCGATGGGGCCGCCGATCTCGCGGGTGGCGCGCTCGACGTCCACATGGATCCACTGGTGGTCGCCAGTGGCCTCGGCGAAGGTGTTGACGCGCTCCTGGGTGATCTCGACCCAATCCGAAACGCCCACCTCCTGTCCGATCATGCCCGGCAGGTCGCCGATCTCAACGGGGTTCATCGCTGGTGTCCTCAATTACAAGATGTCCTGCGGTCTAGCACCTGTGCGGCCACGGGCAAGGCGGGGCTTCATCCCTTGATGAACAGGCCCTGGCCGGTGGGCAGCGGCAAGATGTGCAGGCCGCGGCGCGCGAACCAGGCGTCTTCTGCCGCGCGCTGCTGCGCCGAAACGGTCCAGGCGTAGTCGTCGAACACGATCACTCCCCCCGGGGTGATGCGGTCAAAAAGGATGTCCAGGGCCTGCACTTCCGCCACGGCGCTGTTCAGGTCCATGTGCAGGAAGCTGATCTGCTCCGGACAGGTCTCGGCGAGCACCTCGGGCACGCGGCCCTTGACGACCCGGATGTTCGCCATGTCGGCGAAGCGGTCGCGGACCTCGCCGAAGGAGAAAGTACCCACGTAGGCCCGGGCATTGTTCGCCGCCCAGCCGGCGTTCATCTGATCCTGCGGGATGCCCTCGAAGGTGTCGTAGAGGAACCAGGTCTTGGGCCAGTCCCGGAAGCCTAAGTAGTCCGCGACGAAGCGGGTGGTGTGTCCCTTGAACACGCCCAGCTCCACGAAATCTCCGGGCAGAGGCCTGGCCTGTCGTACCGCCCAGACCACGGTCTGCAGGTTCCAGTGCCAATTCGCGGCCGGCAGCAAGTTCGCGTGCCGGTCCGCCAGGTCAAGGAAGCGTGCGTCATCGGCGAACGGCGGCGTCTTGTACCAAGTGGCGAGCCCTTCGCCGACGAAGCTATTGCGCGCATCTATCCGCTGAACCGCCTCCAGGGCGTCGAGCATCGGCAGGGTGCGGCTATTTGGCTTTCGCGTCAGGCCGAGCCGCGCGTGCAGCGCCGGTCCCGCGCCGCCGCCGGCCTCGGAGATCGCCGCCCGGTAGAAGCGCTCCGCGAGTATGGGATCGCCCTTACGCAGGGCGGTGTCGCCGAAGGCCACGAGCAGCTCAGGGTTGACGTTGTCAGGTAAGATTTGGACCACGGATGCTCCGGTCAGACGAGGATATCTAATCGTCTCACTAGCGCCCGCTCAGACGATGCGCGAGCCTTCCTTGCCCCAGTAGGCGTCGCGGATCAGGCGCTTGTAGAGCTTGCCTGTGGGGTGTCTCGGCAACTCCTGCATGAACTCGATTAGCCGGGGCGACTTCACGTGGCTGAGGTGCTGGCGACAGTACGCGGCGAGTTCGGCGCGCAGGTCCTCGCCGGCCAGGTCCCAGTCCAGGGGCTGAATTACCGCAACCACCTTCTCGCCCATCTCCTCGTCAGGGGCGCCGACCACGGCGGCGTCGGCGACCTTGGGGTGGCCGATCAGCAGGTTCTCGATCTCCTGCGGATAGATGTTCACCCCGCCGGAGATGATCATGAAGCTCTTGCGGTCGGTGAGGTACAGGTAGCCCTCCTCATCCATCCAGCCCACATCTCCCAGGGTTGTCCACCCGTGCTGATTGGTGCCTTCGGCCACCTTCTCGGGGGCCTTGTGGTAGGCGAGCGGCGGGCCGTTGGCGAAGTGCACCGCGCCCTCTGCGCGAGGCGGCAAGGCCTCGCCGTCCTCCCCGCAGATCCTCAGTTCGCCCAGCACCGCGCGGCCCACCGAGCCCTTGTGGGTCAGCCATTCTGCCGAGGAGATGTAGCAGAAGCCGTTGCCCTCGGTGCCTGCGTAGTACTCGTGGATCACCGGCCCCCACCAGGCGATCATCTGTTCCTTGACCGGCACGGGGCAGGGCGCTGCGGCGTGCACCGCAGAGCGCATCGAGGAAACGTCGTAACGGTCGCGCGCCTCCTGCGGCAGCTTCAGCATGCGCACGAAATGGGTGGGCACGAACTGGCTGCAGTCGCAGCGGTACTTCTCGATCAGCGCCAGGGCCAGCTCGGCGTCGAACTTCTCCATCACGATGATCGTGCCGCCCATCCGCTGCACGCTCATGCACCAGCGCAGGGGCGCCGCGTGATAGAGCGGCGCAGGCGACAGGTAGATGGCGTCGGCCTTGAAGCCGAACAGCTGCTCGGCCATTCCGGCCAAGCCAATGGGGGCGTCGATCGCAAGGCCGGTAAGCGCCGGCTTGACGCCCTTGGGCCGTCCTGTGGTGCCAGAGGAATAGAGCATGTCGGACCCGGCCGTCTCGTCGGCGATGCGGGTGGTGGGCATGGGCGCGCGGGCCGCGTCGAAGCTGGCGTAGGGAGGCCGAGCCTCGCCGACCATGTAGAGCTTCACCCCCGGCAGGATGGCCGGCAGTTCGTCGGCGATCGGCCCGACGCCGGGAGACGTGATCAGCACCTTCGCCTCGCAGTCGCCAACGATGTACTCGACCTCGCCGGCCGTGAGTTTCGACGAGATGCAGGTGAAGTAAAGGCCGGCACGCTGCGCCGCCCAGGCGATCTCGAAGTAGCGGGGGTGGTTGTCCATAAACAGCGCGATCACGTCGCCGGCCACCAGCCCCAGGGACCGGAACAGGTGGGCGCCCTGGTTGGAGCGTTCCTCCAGGTCGCGGTAGGTTACCGCCTCCCCCGTCGACGCCATGATATAGGCCGCCCGGTCCGGGTGGGTCTGGGCATGGACTACCGGATGCATATGCGTTCCCGCTCCCCGGCGGGTCCGTGAGTGCGGCCCGCCTATCTTCGTTTCAGCGCTATTGCGGGCCTTGACCTACCGTCCGTCAAGCGGGCCGAAATGGCGTGAACCTGAAGGGGACCCGCCATGCCTGCGCCGACGTTCGAAACCCTGACCTATGCGGCGGAGGCGGGGATCGCCCTCGTCACCCTGAACCGGCCGGAGAAGCTCAACGCCTTCAACACCCAGATGATGCGCGAGTTGATCGACGTGTTTGACGTCACAGACGCCGACGACGCGGTGCGCTGCGTCATCGTCACCGGCGCGGGCCGCGCTTTCTGCGCCGGGGCTGACCTCTCGGCCGGGGCTCAGACCTTCGACTACGAGGCGCGGGGCGGCGAGGCGCTGGCGGAGCGGCAGAAGGACGGCGTGCAGCGGGACGGCGGCGGTCTGGTCACCCTGCGCATCTTCGACAGCCTGAAACCGGTGATCGCGGCGGTGAACGGCGCGGCGGTGGGCATCGGCGCCACCATGCAGCTGGCCATGGACATCCGCCTGGCCTCGACAGAGGCGCGCTACGGCTTCGTGTTCGCCAGACGGGGCCTCAACCCGGAGGCGGCCTCGTCCTGGTTCCTGCCGCGGCTGGTGGGCGTCCAGACGGCCCTGGAGTGGTGCTACACCGGCCGCCTGTTCCCGGCGCAGGAGGCGCTCGACCGCGGCCTGGTCCGATCGCTGCACGCCCCCGACGACCTGCTGCCGGCCGCCCGCGCCCTGGCCCGCGAGATCGCCGACAACACCGCGCCGGTGTCCGTCGCGATCACCCGCCAGCTAATATGGCGCATGGCCGGTGCGGCGCACCCGATGGAGGCCCACCGCGCCGACAGCCGCGGCATCCAGGCCCGGGGCCGCTCCGGCGACGCCCGGGAAGGGGTGAGCTCGTTCCTGGAGAAGCGCCAGCCCAACTATCCCGACCGGGTCTCCACCGACCTGCCGGGCATCTGGCCACACTGGCGGGCGCCGGGCTTCAGCTAGGCTGAGAATACCAGTAGTCGCCGCCGCCCGCGTGCGCACGAACGCACGCACTTTGATCGTCCCGGTGCTTGATCCTGCCCGACCCCACGCGACATCCTCAGGTACAGGGCGCGCATCTTACTCTCGGTGTGCGGGTCGTCTGGCAGTATCGCTCGCGTTCCCTATGAGTTTTCATCGGCTCGACGAGGATAACAGATAAATTCGTGTGTTGTGCTTAGGGCGAGTTCCAGATAATGACGCCGCTACTGATCTCGTGAATCACATCAGCGCCGTTCAGTGCGCGATTCCTGCGGAATGACAAGAATGGACGATAAGTCAGAAGTTATCGAGATGACCGCCGATATCGTCTCCGCCTATGTGGGGAACAATTCGGTGGCGGCGGCCGATCTGCCCAGCCTGATCCAAAGCGTTCACAGGGCCCTGGCCGCGGTGTCGTCGGGCGCCGAGGCTGCGGAAGCCGTGCCGAAGGAGCCGGCGGTGCCGATCCGCCGCTCGATCACCCCCGATTTCCTGATCTGTCTGGAGGACGGGCGCAAGTTCAAGTCGCTGAAGCGGCACCTGCGCACCAAGTACAACATGAGCCCGGAGGAATACCGGGCGAAGTGGGGCCTGGCCAAGGACTATCCGATGGTCGCGCCCAACTACGCCAAGGCGCGCTCCGACCTGGCCAAACAGATGGGCCTCGGCCAGGGTGGCCGCCAGGCGCCTCGCAAGAAGCGTTAGCCGACGCCCACCCATCGGCGGAACGTCGTTCCATAGACTTCGAACGCCCGCCGATCTCGGCGGGCGTTCTGCTTTTCAGTCTAGCCCCGCGCGAAAACCTGTCCGCTCGCCACAGTTTTGACTTGCCGCCGATTCGCGCATCGGGCGATAAGTGATTCGTTGCGATTCCAAGTAGTTGTGTTGAGGAATCTAGATATGGCGGTGCAGATCGGAGCCCCGGCGGCGGCCCGAGCGCATCAGGAACTGTTCGCCTACTGGGCTTCGCTGCGGCGTGGCGCCAGGCTGCCGGCCCGACGTGACATTCACCCGGAAGGCTTCAAGCGGCTCCTGCCGACCATCAGCCTGACGGACGTGCTGCCGGGCCGGGCGGACTACCGCCTGCGGCTGGCGGGCACGGCGTTGCATGGGGTCTATGGCCGCGAGATCACCGGCCGGCGGCTGAGTGAGGTCTACAGCACTTCGGCCGCCGACTACTGGCGCTTGGAACTGGACAAGGTGGTGGCCGAGCGCCGGCCCACCGTGGGCGTCCACAACCTCGCCTGGCGCGGCGCCTCGCACTTGTCGATCCTGTGGCTGCGCCTGCCGCTGGCCTCCAATGGCGCCGACGTGGATATGATCCTGGGTTACGACGCGGTGGTGGGCCTGGGTCAGCTGCACAGCGGCATCCGCGCGGCCTGACCGGCGCTAGGCGGCCCGCGCCAGTTCCGCGTCCCGGCGGATACGCGCAACCATGGAGGCCAGACCGTTGGAGCGCTGCGCCGACAGCGCGCCGCTGAGGCCCAGCTTCTCCAGCCCGGCCTTGGCGTCGAAGTCCAGGATCTCCGCCGGCGCATGACCGGAGAACAGGCGCAGCAGTATGGCGATCAGGCCGCGCACGATGTGGGCGTCGGAATCGCCGCGGAAGCTCAAGGTCCCGTCGGCCCGCGGCTCGGTCACCAGCCACACCTGGCTGGCGCAGCCTCGCACCCTGTTGGGCTCCGCCCGCTCCGCATCGGCCAGCGGGGTCAGAACCCTGCCCAGATCAATGACGTAGCGATAGCGCTCCTCCCAGTCGCCCAGGAGCTCGAACTCGTCGGCCAGTTCATTTAGGTCGTGCTGGATGGTGGCCATGGGCCTTGCGACTTAGGCGGGCGTGCGGCGATCCGCAACCGTGCCGGAGGCCCGGCGCCTCAGGCGGCGGCCAAGCGCACCCGCGCGGCCAGGCCCGTCCCCGGATGGCACGACAGCCGCAGGCGTCCGCCCATGGCTTGGCAGGTCAGGTCCGCGATCGGCAGGCCCAGACCCGCGCCTTCGCCTCGGCGGATCAACGCGTTCTCGCCCTGCTCGAAGGGGGTCATCAGCCGCGGCAGGTCGGTGGGATCGACGCCCTCTCCGTCATCCACGATGACGATCTCCACGAAGGCGCCGTCCCGCGCAGTGCGGATGCGGACCTGGCCACCCTCGGGGGAGAAGGCGATCGCGTTTTGAATCAGGTTGTTCAGCACGGTGCGCAGGCCGCGCTGGTCCGCCAGCACCGCTGGAAGGGTTCCGCGATCTGCCACCAGAACGCTCACATCCCGGTTGTTCAGGTCTTCGCGCAGGCCGGCCAGCACGTCGTCGAAGGCGGCTTCCAGGGGCTCGGCGCGCAGGTCCATGTCCACCGCGCGGCCCTCCAGCCGGGCGATCTCCAGCACCTGGTTGACCAGTTTCAGCAGCTTGTGTCCGCTGCCGCGGATGATCTCGGCATATTCCTTGTACTGAGGTGCGCCCAGGGGCCCGTAGAGTTCCGAAGTGAGAATCTCAGAGAAGCCGAGGATGGAATTGAGGGGAGTGCGCAGTTCGTGGCTGACCATCCGCAGGAACGAGCGCTTCTGTTCGTCCAGCGCGGCGTCGCGTCGCGACAGGGCGCGCGGCTCGGCCGGGACCGTCAGATGAGCCGGCTGGGACATGCAGAGGCCGTTGGCCTTCCGTTGCGGGGGTTACAGGGTGGCGCCTTGCGCTTACGATTTCCTTTCCACGAAGCGGTGTTCTTTGCGCGGCCTTACACCCCGCGTTTGCCATGGCTAGGCTATGACTTGGCCGGGACCGGGGTTTCCTAGAGGTCGCATGCCCAAACGGCGCCAAATATCAGCCAGGCAGACTAGGCGGCGCGAGCCCCTATTCGCGGCTATCTGGCACGTGGGCTGGGCGGCGGTCACCGCCGCCAGCGCCTCCCTGATGGTCGCTTACGGCCTGTTGAGTCCCGGTCTGGAACTGGCCGCACTGTCGCTGGGGGTCGCCGCAGCGTTCTGCGGCGCCGGCCTGGCGCTGGCTGCCGGCGGGCCGGGCCGGGTGATCGCCATCCTGGCCTGGGGTCTGGCCGGAGGCTCGGCGGCCCTGATGACCGGGGGCGCCGCGGGGCCGCTGGCGGCCTGGTGCCTCGCGCCGCTGGCCGCCGCCGCCGCCTTCCGCCGGCCCCGACTGCTGGCTTTGGGAACCGCCTGCGCCATCGCCGCCACCGCCGTGGCCGCCCTCGGCGGTCGGCTGCTGGCCCTGCCTATGCCGTCGCCGCAATCCGCCATTTGGTTGAGCTTTCTGTCGATCACCACCATCGCGGGTGGATTGGGCACGGGCCTGGTGGCCCTGCAAGGCGCCGCACGGCGTGATGCACAGGGCCTGGAAAACAGGCATTCGGATGTGTCTCGTCTCCTCGATCACCAGCCGCAGCTCCTGCTCAGCCTCCAGCTCGACGGCCGCATCCTGGCCGCCTACGGCCAAGCGCCGGTGGGCGTCGAGGCCGCCGCCCTGGCGAGCCGCAACCTTTCGGACCTGGCGGCACCCGAGGACCGCCTGGGCCTGGACGAATCCTTGCAGGCGGCCGCCGAAGAGGGCGCCGCCGAGGTCGGGTTCGCCCCCGCTCATGATCCGCAGGGTTGGCTGGTCCTTAGCCTGCGCCGGATGGACCCCCTTCGGCTGATCGCTGCGGTGCGTGACGGCCGGCCGCAACGGCGACGCGAGAGCGAACTGGAGGAGGCCCGGATTTCGGCCGAGGCCCAGAACGCCGGCAAGTCCCGCTTCCTGGCCAACATGAGCCACGAGCTGCGCACCCCCCTGAACGCCATCATGGGCTTCTCCGACATCATGCGGCAGCGGCTGTTCGGCCCGCTGGCCGACCGCTACGCCGAGTACGCCGAGCTGATCCACGAGTCGGGGACCCACCTCCTGGAGCTGATCAACGACGTTCTCGACATGTCGAAGATCGAGGCCGAGCGGTTCGAGCTGGCCCGCGAGAGCTTCGACGCCCGCGACGCGGTGAGCGCGGTGCTGCGGCTGATGCGGGGCCAGGCCGACCGGGCCGGCATCCACCTGCGCGGCGTGCTGCCGGCCGATCCCCTGGACGCCGAGGCAGACCGCAGGGCGGTCAAGCAGATCGCGCTGAACCTGATCTCCAACGCCCTGAAGTTCACACCCCGAGGCGGTTCGGTGACCCTGACGGCCCAGGCCTGCGGGGACGTGCTGGAGCTGGTCGTCGCCGACACCGGCATCGGCATCGCCCCCCGCGACCTTGAGCGGCTGGGCCGACCCTACGAACAGGCCGGCGACGCCGACCAACGCGCCGCCGGGGCTGGGCTGGGCCTCTCGCTGGTGCGGGCCTTCGCCCGGCTGCACGGAGGCGACATGGCCATCGAGAGCGCTGTGGGAGAGGGGACCACCGTCACCGTGCGCCTGCCGGTTCTTGGCGAACCTCAGCCCCGCCTGGCCCGGGCTGACGCCGCCGAGCGTTAGCGCGCGGCCAGCTGCAGGAAGGCGCGGCCGGCGGCGAAGTCGCCCACCTCCACATAGGCCCGGCGCACCTCTCCCGAAAACAGGAACTCCACGGCCACCGCCTCGCGGGGGTCGAGGCCGGCCACCTCGCGCGCGGCCTCTGGGGGAAAGCGGAACGCCCAGCCGTCGCGGGCCGTCTTGGGCAACAGGTCGTGGCCCGCCGGGCTGCGCGCCTCGGCGGCGAAGCTACGGGTGGCCGCCCGCGGGGGCAGCCGCCGGCTCAGCGGCAGCCCCGCCGTCGGCCCGCCGCCCCAGCGGTCCAGATAGGGGCCGAGGCTTCGGCTGGTGTCGCGCAGCACCAGGCGCGCGGCATAGGGGGTCGCGCCGTCAGCGAAACGGCCCACCGCCACCAAGGCGCCCGGCGTTTCGCGCCCGGCCAGGCCGAAGCTCAGGCGGTCGGCACCGAATCCCGTTTCCTGCATCAGCCGCCAGCGGGCGGCCCGGGTCTGCGACCGGTCGGCGCTCCACCCAGCCAGGTCGCCGGGGTAGGAGAGGCGCGTCACCTTGGCGAATCCGGCAAAGGCTTCGCGCACGCGACTGGCGGCCAGGGCGATGTCCGGCGATCCGCAAACTGCGCCTGCCGCCTTTACTCGGGCGCTCCGCGCCAGGGTGTCCAGAGAGCCGGGGGTGGTCCCGCCGCGCAACGCCGCGCCGCGGGCCTGGGCCCGGCCGGCGGCGAGGGCCGCAGCCACATCGGGCGCAAAGAGGCCGCAGCGGCCATCGGCTGCGATCATCACCGTACGCTCGTAGAAGAGGTTCAGGGCCTGCGCCTGCGCGAGACCCGGCGCCGCGGTCAACACCGCGCTCAGCAAACCCATCCATCGCAACGCCGGCCGCGCGGTTCTGCGCGAGCTCGTCATCTTCTGATTTCTCTTGGCGGCCCTCTTGGACCTTGGGTGGACCGTAACGGCTGGGCCTTTCCGATCGGTTAGCGGCGTGACAGGCGCGCAGTGTTTGGCGCATCTTCCGCCTCCATGCTGCTTTCCACGGACATCTGGGTGGGCGCCCTGATCCGCCGCGCCGAGATCGGCGGCGGTTTCGCCATGGTGATCCGCAAGGGCGACGCCCGGGCCGGTACGGTGCTGGTCAAGGTGCTGAACCGGCCTCTGAACACCGCGCGCCTCTATGCCGAGGCCACCCGCCTGGACGGCGAGCGGGTGTGGATGCAGCCCGCGCCGTCGGACCAGGAGCCCGACCTCGACCGCTACATCGAGCGCGCGATGCGGGTCGATCCCGACATCTGGGTGGTGGAGATCGACGACCGCGAAGGCCGCCACTTCCTGGTGGAGCCCGTCGAACCGGGCTGAGGGCGGGGCGCGGATTTGCGCCGCCGCACGCCGCAGGCTACCAGCCGCCCATGAGCACCTCACCCGCCGCGCAGGCCGCCCGCCGGCGCACCTTTGCGATCATCTCCCACCCTGACGCCGGCAAGACCACGCTGACTGAGAACCTGCTGCTGGCCGGGGGGGCGATCCGGGCTGCCGGCCAGGTGCGCGCCAGAGGCGAGAACCGCCGCACCCGGTCGGACTGGATGAAGATCGAGCGCGAGCGGGGTATCTCCGTCTCGGCCAGCGTCATGACGTTCGATCACGCCGGCCTGATGTTCAATCTGCTGGACACGCCGGGCCACGAGGACTTCTCGGAGGACACCTACCGCACCCTGACCGCAGCCGATGCGGCGGTGATGGTGCTGGACGCGGCCAAGGGCATCGAGCCACAGACGCTCAAGCTGTTCGAGGTCTGCCGCCTGCGCGACATCCCCATTGTCACCTTCATTAACAAGATGGACCGCGAGGCGCAGGATCCGTTCGCCCTGCTGGACGAGATCGGCTCCAAGCTCGCCCTCGACCCCGCGCCGCTCTACTGGCCGGCGGGCTCCGGCGGGCGGTTCAAAGGTATGTTGGACCTGCGCGAGCAACGCTTCATCCCCTTCGCCAAGAAGGGTCCTGATGGCGAGCAGGGACACCCCGCCGCCGTCAATTTCGCGGGCAACTCCCTGGCCACCTTCCTGGGGCCGGACGAACTGGCCGAGCTGACCGACAACGCCGAGCTGGTACAGGGGGCTTCCAAACCCTTCGATATCGGGTCCTTCCTGGAGGGACACATGACGCCGGTGTTCTTCGGCTCGGCGCTCCGCCACTTCGGCGTCGACGAGCTGCTGGCGGGCCTGGGCGCCTACGCCCCGCCGCCTAAGGCCGTGGCGGCGGTGAAGGCTGGCGAACCCACCCAGGTGATCCCCGGCGACCGGGAGGTCTCCGGCTTCGTGTTCAAGGTCCAGGCGAACATGGACCCCAACCACCGCGACCGCATCGCGTTCCTGCGGCTCACCTCCGGCCAGTTCACCCGGGGCATGAAGCTGAAGGTGCAGAACACCGGGCGACAGCTATCGGTCAACGCCCCAATCATGTTCTTCGCCTCCGACCGCGAGCTGGCCGAGGAGGCCTACGCCGGCGATGTGATCGGCATACCCAACCACGGCGTGCTGAGGGTCGGCGACAGCCTGTCGGAGACCGGCGCCCTGCGCTTCGCGGGCCTGCCGAACTTCGCGCCGGAGATCCTGCAGCGGGTGCGGGTGAAGGACCCGCTGAAGGCCAAGCACCTGAAGAAGGCCCTGGAGGGTCTGGCCGAGGAAGGCGTCACCCAGCTCTTCCGGCCCAACATCGGCGCGGACTTCATCGTCGGCGCGGTGGGCCAGCTGCAGTTGGAGGTGATGGCCGACCGGCTGGCCAACGAGTACGCCCTAGAGGTGATCTTCGAGGCCAGCCCCTTCGCCGAAGCCCGCTGGATCGGCGGCGACAAGGCTGACCTAGAGGATTTCGCCGGCAAGCACCGCATGGCCATGGCTGCCGACATCGACGAGCAGCCGGTGTTCCTGGCCAAGACCGCCTGGGAGATCGGCTACGTGGCCGAGCGCTATCCGAAGGTGCGCTTCGAACGGTCCAAGGAACGCGCCTAAGCGCGGAACAAGTCTTGAATCTGCGCTTTACTGTGTATGGTAAGCTTCTGTTAACCATGCACAAGAAGTTAACGACTTGTTAAAGCGCGCGGCTCCGGGTTTGCTCTCTTCGTTCAAGGTCCAGGCGGATCGTCCCATCGTGGGACGGCCGCGGAGCCGGAGCGGCGCGATGTTGGGGTTGGGACGCGAGTTCAAGCGGCTGTTTGGCGCAGAGCGCGTCAGGCCCTTCGCGGACGGCCTGACCGGCGGTGACCAATCCCTGCTCGAACTGCTCGACCTCCAGCTGCTCGTACAGGAAGGCAAGGCGGCCGACATCGCCGCCGGCCGGATCAGCGCCAAAGACAAGCCGCAGCGCCGCCTGGACGCCGCCGTCGTCTGGCGCGAGGTCGCCCGCCGCTCCGGCGACGCCGCAGCCCTTCGCAAAGCCGCCGCCACCGCGGAGACCGCCTGCGCCGGCTTTGACGCCGCCCGTCAGCCCGACGCATGGGCTCGGGCGCGCTGTGAACAGGCCTTCTGCACGCTCCTGGGCGCCGAGCTGTTCGGCGATCCCGAGCTCGACGCCGTCGCCGAAACCGCCTTCCGCGAAGCTCGCACCGCGGCCCGCGGTGGACTCTCCGCGCCGCTCGCCGACCTGGGCCTGGCCGCTGTCGACGCTCGCCGCCAGCTCGCCAAGGGCGACGCCGCAGCCGCCAACGCCGCCGCCGCCCGCTTCTCCGCTCCCATCGCCGCCCTCGACGCGCTCACGCGCCGGTTCACCGCGGCGCGCGGCCTGGCCGCGGAGGCCCGGCTGATCCGCGCCGACCTGCTCTGCGGCTGGGGGGCCCGGCTGCAGGACGAGGGTCTGCTGAAAGCCGCCCTTGACGACGCGACCCTGGCCGTCGAGCGGCTGGACTCGGCCTACGAACCGCTCACCTGGGCGCGGGCCGAGATCGCCCGCGGCCAGGCCATGACCCTGTGGGGCGAGGCGGTGGGCGACATCGACGCCATCGCCGCTGGCGCGGCGGCGCTGGCCACGGCCCTCGACCACCTGACCCGCGACCACAGCCCCTTCGACTGGGCCCGCACGCAGATCGCTTTGGGCCAGGCCCTGCAGGCGCTTGGCGAGGCCAGCGACGACGAACGCGCCTACGAGCGGGCCGTCACCTGTTTCGACCGAGCCGGCCTGGTGCTGAAAGACGCGCCAGCCTCGCCCCTGCGCGGCCTGGCGGCCAGCGCGCGCGCTGTATGCCTGGCCCGGTCGGCGGAACTCACCGGCGACCTAGCCGTGCTCGACGCGGCCGAGGCGGCCATGAAGATCGAGCTCTCCAACCTGCGCGCCGGCCGCGACCCGGCGGGCTGGGCCTTGGCGCAGGTGCACCTCGCCCGGCTCTATGAGGCCCGGCTGGACATCACCGGCAAGGACCGCGGCGAGCGCGCCGCCGCGATCACCGCGCTGGACGCCGCCTTCGAAGTGTTCTCCGAACAGGGCCTGCGCTCGCTGAGCATCGTGGCCATCGACGCCCTGAGCCGTCTGCGCCGCAATGCCTCTACCGAGCCCCGCCGCGCGGTTTGACGCGGTTCCCGCGAAGCCAGCCTGCAAGGCTCAGTCGGAGGATCCCGCCGGCCTGGGCTATGCCGGCGCCGCCCTGGCGCTGGCGCGCACCTTCCGGCTGGCGGTGTGGTCGGACGAGGGCCTGCCGACCATCGTCGGGACCGTGCGGGTGCCGATCCGCTTCGACCTCGACGACGTCGCCAAGCCCTAACGCCCCCGCCACCAGGCGAGGCCCGCCCGTTCGGCGCGCTCTAGCGCAGCGTGAAGCAGGGCGCCCATCAGGCCCAGCGCCACGAGGGCGGCGAACATGCGGGCGGTCTGCAGGCGGTTACCGGCCTCCAGGATGCGCCAGGCCAGCCCCTGGGCGCCGCCGGAACCGGCGACGAACTCCGCCACCACCGCGCCGATCACCGCGAGGCCCGCAGCCACCTTGTGGCCCTCCAGCAGGAACGGCACGGCGGACGGTAGCCGCAGGCGGACCAGGCGCTGCACCCGGCTGGCCCCATAGAGGTCGAAAAGCCGCTCCAGGTCCGGGTCGGCCGCCTTCAGGCCGGTGACGGCGCCGGAGAAGATCGGAAAGAAGGCGACCACAGCGGCCAGGGCCACGATCGCCCGCATTGGGTGGTCGAGGCCGGCCCAGATCAGCACCAGGGGCGCGATGGCCACCACCGGGGTCACCTGCAGCACCACGGCCAGGGGCCGCACGGCGCGCTCCAGGGTCGGACTGAGCGCCACCAGCAGGGCCATACCTTGTGCGAGCACGCTGGCGACGGCTAGGGCTAGCAAGGCCATGGCCAGGGTGTTCCAGGCGGAGCCCAGCAGGGCCTGCCAGTCGCTGGCCAGGGCCACCGCAATGGCGGAGGGGGCGGGCAGGAAGTAGGCGGGCACAGCCAGCCCCCAGCAGGCCAATTCCCAGGCCGCCAGCAACAGGGCCACGAGGACCAGGGGCGCCAGGATCCGGATCAGGCGGTTCATGCGGCCACACCCTGGGCGAGGGTGTCGGAGACCGCTTCGACGCTGTCGCGGAACGCCTGGGTGGTGCGGAAACCAGCCGGACGCGGCGTCGGTCCCGCCACCAGCAGTTCACCGGCGGTGCGGCCGGGCCCTGGGGTCATCACCACCACGCGGCCAGACATGTAGACCGCCTCCTCCACGTTGTGGGTCACGAAGACGATGGCCGGCCCGGAGGCGGCCCACAGCGCCAGCACGTCGTCGCAGAGCACCCGCCGGGTGATCTCGTCCAAGGCGGCGAAGGGCTCGTCCAGCAGCAGTAGCCGGGGCCCGGTGACCAGGGCCCGGGCCAGGGAGACGCGCATCGCCATGCCGCCGGAGAGCTGCGCTGGCCGGGCGGCTTCCGCCCCCTCCAGGCCCACGCGGGCCAGCGCCGCGTCGGCCTGACGCCTGGCCTCGGCTGCGGGGGTCCCAGCCAGTTCCAGCGGCAGGGCGGCGTTGGCCCGGGCGGACATCCATGGCGCCAGTGTTGGCGCCTGGAAGACCACGGCGGTCTCACCGCGGGCCGGGGTGCGGACGACCTGACCGCGGGTGGGCGCCTCGAGCCCCGCCAGCAGCCGCAGCGCGGTGGACTTGCCGCAGCCGGACGGCCCCACCAGGGCGACGATCTCGCCCGGCGCGACGGCCAGGCTGAACGGCCCAAGCGCGCGGCCGCGGGCGCCATAGTCGACCTCCACCTCGATGAGCGCGGCGACGGTCACTTGGCCGGCGGGTTCACGAACTGCAGGGTGTAGGCGCGTCGGTAGTCGAGGGTCTTGGGATAGACACCCTGGCTCGACGCCATGTCGAAGAAGGTCTTCCAGCGCGCGTCGGTCATGGCGCCGATCGGCGCCCCATCGGCGCCGGCGACGATCCCGTAGGTCCTTAACTTGTCCCGCGCCTGGTCGAGGACGTCCTGGGTCATCTCAGGATTGTCCTTGCGGATCCGGGCGTCTGCGGCGCGGCCGTCGCCGGCCAGGTAGTCCGTCCAGCCTTTGGCGCTGGCCTCGACGAAGGCGCGCACGGCGGCGGGGTTCCTGGCGACTAGGCTGTCGGGGGCCAGAACCATGGTGGCGTAGCCGGGGTAGCCCTCGTCGGCCAGCAGGAAGACGACCGGCTTCAACCCAGACGCCTTCTCGATCGTGTAGGGCTCGGAGGTCACATAGCCCTGCTGCACCGCGCGCCGGTCGGCCAGGAACGGCGCGGAGTTGAAGGTGTATTTGCGCACCTGATCGTCGGTGAAGCCGTATTTGGCCTTCAGCCACACCCAGAAGGCGGTGACCGAGGCGTCGGACAACAGGATCGGCCGACCCTTCAGGTCGGCGATGGAGTTCAGGTCCTGCCCGGGATGGGCGATCAGCACCTGAGGGTCCTTCTGCATGAAGGCCGCCACCGCCTTCACCGGCACGCCCTCCTGGGCGAGGTTCAGGGCGATGAAGCTGTTGGACCCCATGCCCAGGTCCACCGCGCCGGCGGCCAGCAGCTGCGGCACGTTCACCCCGGGGCCACCCTGGACGATCTGCACGTCCAGTCCGCGCCTGGCGTATTCGCCGCTGGCCAGCGCTTGGTAGAAGCCCCCGTGCTCAGCCTGGGCGCGCCAGTCTGTGGCGAAGCGGATCGCGGTGCGGCCGCCACCCTCGGTCGGCGGCGGCTTGGCCGGCGAGCAGGCGCAGAGCAGCGCGGCAAGCGCGACGACGATGGAACGCAAGGCTTTCATGGGACCCCCGGATCAGCCGCCAAAGGGTAGGGCGCTGCGGCCCAGCTTCCAAGCTGGGTATCGCCCAATAGCAAGAGGGCGGCGCCTCGGTTGCCCGTGACACCGCCCTCTCATCCAGATCCGTTGGGGGATCTGTGCGTTCAAGGTCGGTTGCGGCCTCAGTTAGCGGGTCGCCCCGCCGGTTTTGGTCGCGTCCGGTGCCTCCCTGAAGGGGGCCCGGGTTGCCCCGGTTCCTTACTCCTGAGAAGCCTTCTGTTCGCTTGGTCTAGGCTAGTCCGTTGCCGGTTTCGCCGTCCACCCGCGCCGCAGTCCCTCTCGGCAAAATCAGGTTGCTACCGAACCGGCTGGGCGGCAAGCGCCTGAATCGCACCCGGTGTGCGCCACCCCCCGAAACTGTGTGCACAACCTGTTGATGGATTGGCAGTAAATGTCTCTTTTTCCTATAAAATCAGAGGCGGGGAAAATCCACAGGAAAGCCGTATGCGGAGCTATCCGCCAGCCTCCAGAGTCTCTCGCCGCTCCTCCAGGGCCAGCCATTCTTCTTCGGCCTGGGCCAGTTGCGCCTGCGCGGCATAGAGCGCCTTGCTGCGCTGCTGGAACGCCGTTGGATCACGGGCGTAAAGGCCGGCGTCGGCAAGCCCCACCTCAAGCTCGGCGATCTTCGCCGGCAGGTCGTGGACCAAGCCCTCCAGCTCTTCCAGCCGGCGCTGATCCTTGTAGGTCAGTTTGACTGGCCGGGTGGCCACGGGCCGCGGCGCGGGCTTCTCGCTCCTCGCCGGAGCCGTGGTGGACGGCCGTCCGAAGAAGCCGGGGTTCTGCGAGACGAAGTCCTGCCAGCCGCCCGGCGTCTCCACCGCGCGGCCGGTCCCGTCGAGACCAATGGTGGAGGTGGCCAGCCGGTCGATGAAGTCTCGGTCGTGGCTGACCAGGATCAGCGTACCCTCGTAGTCGGCCAGCAGGTCCTCCAGGAGGTCAAGGGTGTCCATGTCCAGGTCGTTGGTAGGCTCGTCCAGCACCATGACGTTGGCCGGGTGGGCCAAGGCTCGGGCCAGCAGCAAGCGATTGCGCTCCCCGCCGGAAAGGGTTCGCACCGGCTGGCGGATCTGGCTTTCGCGGAACAGGAAGTCTCTGGCGTAGGAAACCACGTGGCGCGGCTCGCCCCGCACCATGACCTGGTCGCCGCCCAAGGGCGTCAGCACGTCCTTCAGGCTCATCTCCGGATCGAGGGCGGCGCGGGCTTGGTCGATGTAGCTGACCTCCAGGTTGGTCCCGAGCTTCACCTCGCCGGCGTCCGGGGCGATCTCGCCCAGCAGCAGCTTGACCAGCGTCGTCTTGCCCGCGCCGTTGGGGCCCACCACCGCCACCCGGTCGCCGCGCAGGATGCGAGTGGAGAAGCCCTTCAGGATCACCCGCTCGCCGAACGCCTTGGAGAGCCCCTTGGCCTCGGCCACACGCTGACCGGACACACCGGAGCTGGCGATGCCCATGTTGAGGCCGCCGCGGGCGTCCTTCACCCGGTCGGCCCGGGCCTGGCGCATGGACTCCAGCCGCCGTCGGCGGCCTTCGTTGCGCGCCCGGCGGCCCTGCACGCCGCGGGCCATCCAGTGCTGCTCGCGCTGCAGGGCGCGGTCCAGGCGGCGCGCTTCCTCGGCCTCTTGGGCGACGATCTTCTCGGCCCAGTCGTCGAAGCCGCCGAACCCCTGGTCCAGGCGCTTCACGTTGCGGTACTCCAGCCAGAAGCAGCGGCGGGTGACCCGCTCCAGGAAGGCACGGTCGTGGCTGACGATCAGGGCGGCGGCCCGGCTGGCTGAAAGCTCCGCCTCAAGGGTCTCGATGGCCAGGATGTCCAGGTGGTTGGTGGGCTCGTCCAGCAAAAGGACGTCGGGATCCTCGGCGAAGGCGCGGGCCAGGGACACGCGGCGGATCTCGCCGCCGGAGAGGCCCGCGGTGGATTTGCGCGGGTCGAGCCCGAAGGCTTCGATGGCTGCGTCGGCGCGGTGCGCCTCGGCGCCGCCCGCCACTGCATGGTCGCGCAGGGTCGCGCCTTCGATCTCCGGCTCCTGGGGCACGAAGGCGATGCGCGCGCCGGGATTGACCGTGCGCTCGCCGCCGTCCGCCTCGATCTGGCCGGCCAGGATGCGCAACAGGGTCGACTTGCCCGCCCCGTTGCGGCCCACCAGGCAGGCGCGCACGCGGGCGTCCAGCGCCAGATCGACCCCGTCGAACAGCATCAGCGGCCCGTCCGCGAGCCGGACGTCCTTCAGGGCCAGGATGGGGGCTCTCATGGGCGGCCTCAGATAGCGGCTGGAGCCGGCGGCGCAAGGCCCGCAGTATCCCGCCTTGGGTTCGCCGCGCTCAGGGTCTATCTGCCAGCCCATGACCGGCGAACCTTTCTGGCGAAGGAAGACCCTCGAGCAGATGAACGCTGCCGAGTGGGAGAGCCTGTGCGACGGGTGCGGCCTGTGCTGCTTGGTGCGCTTTGAGGATGACGACACCGGCGTGGTGATTCCCACCCGGGTCCACTGCAAGCTGTTTGACGCGGCTGCCTGCGCTTGCAGTAACTACGCAAACCGCGAACGCCATGTGCCGGACTGCATCAAGCTGACGCCGGGCAACATCAAGGCCCTGGAGTGGATGCCCAGGAGCTGCGGCTATCGTCGGCTGCATGAGGGACGCGATCTGGCCGACTGGCACCCCTTGGTCTCCGGCGACCCGGAGAGCGTCCACCGGGCGGGCGTGTCTGTGCGCGGCCAGACCATCAGCGAGACGGTGCTGGACAAGGCCGAGGACGCCCTGGAGTTCGCCGCCTGGGACCTGATCGACGAGCGCGGCGAGGACTAGGGTCACATCACTTGCGTGCAAGCGGGCGCACGCCGATCTAGAACACTCGGATTGAACGGTTTTTCGAGGTCAGGACCCCTTTTGGCGCGCGACCCATACCAGGAACTTGGCGTCGCCCGCACCACAAGCGCGGACGACATCCGCAAGGCGTTCCGCAAGCTGGCGAAGGCCAACCATCCCGACACCAATCCCGGGAACAAGGAAGCCGAAGAGCGCTTCAAGCGGGTCAGTGCGGCCTTCGACGTGGTTGGCGACGAGGTCAAGCGGCGCAAGTTCGACGCCGGCGAGATCGACGCCGATGGGCGGGAGACGTCGCGGGGCTTCGGCGGCGGTGGCGGACCCTGGGGCCAGCCCGGCGCGGGCTTCGGCGGCGGCCCGCAGCGGGGCCCCAACCGTAACGAGAGCTTCGAGGGCGTCGACCTGGGCGACATCTTGGGCGAGATGTTCGGCGGCCGCGGCCAGGGGAGCCGGGCCAGCGGCGCGGGCGGCGGCTTCGGCGGCTTCTCCCAGCGCGGCGCCGACGTGCGCGCCAGGCTGGAGGTTGACCTCCTGGACGCCATCCGCGGCGGCAAGCGGCGGATCGCCTTCTCCGACGGGCGCACCATCGACGTGATCATTCCCAAGGGCGCCCAGGACGGGCAGACCCTGAGGCTGAAGGGGCAGGGGTCGCCCGGGCGGTCGGGCCCTGGCGACGCCTTCATCGAGCTCGCCGTGCAGACGCACCCGGTGTTCCGCAAGGAGGGTGATTTTCTGGTCATGGACCTGCCGATCGCCGCCTACGACGCCGTGCTGGGCGGCAAGGTGGAGGCACCGACGCCTGACGGTCCGGTCACCCTGACGGTGCCCAAGGGCGCCAACACCGGTTCGCGGCTTCGCCTGAAGGGCAAGGGCCTCAACGACAGCCAGGGCCGCCGCGGCGATCTGTTTGCCCGTTTGGTGGTGGTTCTGCCCGACAAGCCGGACGCCGAGCTGGAGGCCTTCGCCGAGGCCTGGCGGCAGAAGCGGCCCTATGCTCCGCGCCGTCGCGGCTGATCCCGCGCTGGGCAAACCGTGACAGAACCGCGCGGCGGCCCCATAAACCCGGCATTCAGGCTTGGTTCAGTCCCGGCTCCTTAAGTTCACCGTCATGAAACGCCGCTGCCACATCACCGCCCTGCTGGGGGCCGCCCTGTTAGGGACCGCTGTCCCCGTGGCGGCGATCGCGCAGGACTATGGCCGGCCGGTGCTGGGCGCCGACCGGGGCGACCAGACCCGCGCCCGCGACGGCGTCAGGTCCGGGCGCCAGGCGCCGCTGTCGCGCGTTCTGTCGATGATCGCCCAGCGGACGCCGGGTCGGCACCTGAACACCACCCAGGGCGACGCAGGCGGCAGGCCCGCCTATTTCGTCCAGTGGCAGTTGCCGGACGGCCGCGTGGTGGTCTTCGTCGTAGACGCCGAAAGCGGTCAAATCCTGGGCCGCCAAGGCGGTTGAGCTGATTTTGAGGGAAGAGGGACGCCGTGCGTATCCTGCTCGTCGAGGACGATCCTGACCTGTCGCGCCAGCTGAAGCTGGCGTTGGGCGACGCCGGCTATGCGGTGGACCATGCGCCGGACGGCGAGGAAGCCCAGTTCCTGGGCGAAACCGAGCCCTATGACGCCGTAATCCTCGACCTGGGTCTGCCCAAGGTGGACGGGGTGTCGGTGCTGGAGCGCTGGCGGCGCGAGAACATGGCCAGCCCGGTGCTGATCCTGACCGCTCGCGGGGCCTGGAGCGAAAAGGTGGCTGGCTTCGACGCGGGCGCCGACGACTACCTGACCAAGCCCTTCCACACCGAGGAGCTGCTGGCCCGCCTGCGCGCCCTGCTGCGGCGCTCGGCCGGCCATGCGACGCCCAACCTGGCCTGCGGTGGGCTCCGCCTCGATCCACGCGCCGCCCGGGCCAGCGTCAACGGCGAGCCGCTCCGGCTCACCTCGTTGGAATACCGGCTGCTGCACTATCTGATCATGCACCAGGGCAGGGTGATCAGCCGCACCGAGCTGGTGGAACACCTCTACGACCAGGACTTCGACCGCGATTCCAACACCATCGAGGTGTTCATCGGCCGGGTGCGCAAGAAGATCGGCGCCGAGCGCATTGAGACCGTGCGCGGCCTCGGCTATCGCCTGGCTTGCCCGGAAGATGAGGTCGATCCCCAGGCGGCCAACCCGTGATCGGGACCCGTTGATCCCGGAGGGCTTGCGCCGGCCCTCGCTCGCCCGGCGGCTCGTGCTGCTTGCGGTGGGCTGGAGCCTCGCGGCCCTGGTGGTCTCGGCCCTGGTGTTCGCGCTGCTGTTCCAGCAACAAGCGATCCGCCGGTTCGACCAGAGCCTCAGCGACCTGATCGACAACCTCCTGGCCGGCTCCACCGTGGAAGATGGCGAGGTGCTGGCCCCGGCGCTCACCGACCTGCGCGCCCTGCGGGCCTTTTCCGGTCGCTACTGGGAGATCGCCGAGCCGACCCCCACGGGCGGCCTGCGCGTGCTGGTGCCATCGCGCTCCCTCTGGGATTCAGAGCTGAGGACGCCCCCCGGCCTGGTGGAGCGCTTGCAAGCCAATCCGGGCGAGCCGATCGCCTTTGACACCCCGGGCGTCGGCGCCGACCCGGCCGGGGCGGACACCATCGGCTCGCCGCGGGCGCGACCGCTTCGGGCCATGGCGCGCCAGGCATCGCTGCCGGGTCGCGCTACGCCGGTGATCTTCCTGGCGGCGGAGGACCGCTCCGAGATCGACCGCGACGTGCGCAACTTCATCGTAACCACCGCGGCGGCCTTCATCCTGCTGGGCGCCGGCCTGATCGGGGCGGTGATCATCCAGGTCCGCGTGGGCCTGCGTCCGCTGTTCCAGCTCCGGCGGGAGGTGGCCTCGGTGCGCCGGGGCAAGGCCGAGCGGCTGAAGGAGACCTACCCCGAGGAGCTTAAGCCGCTGGCCGACGAACTGAACGCCCTGGTGGAGCACAACCAGGAGACCGTCGAGCGCCAGCGCACCCACGTGGGCAACCTGGCGCACGCCCTGAAGACGCCGATCTCGGTGATGATCGCCGAGGCCAGCCAGCAGCCGGGGCAACTGGCCGAAGTGGTGACCCGCCAAGCCGAACTGATGCGCCAGCAGGTGGATCACCATCTGCGCCGCGCCCGTGCCGCGGCCCGCACCCAGGGGCAGGGAGAGCGGACCTCCGTCGCTGAGGTGCTCGACGAACTGACCCGCACGCTGGAGCGGATCTTTCGCGACAAGGGCGTGGCCATCGACTGGGATGCGCCGGAGGACCTCTATTTCCAGGGCGAGCGCCAGGACCTCCTGGAGATCGCCGGCAACGGCATGGAAAACGCCGGCAAGTGGTGCCGCGGCAGGGTCCGCGTCGCGGTCTCGGACCTGGGCCCGGAGCGGTTCTGTCTGACCATCGAGGACGACGGGCCTGGGCTGCCCCCCGACCGTCGCGATGAGGTCGTTCTACGCGGCGCCCGTCTCGACGAGAACGCCCCGGGCTCGGGCCTAGGGCTGTCCATCGTCGACGAACTGGCCCGGGCCTACGGCGGATCGCTCAAGCTGGGCGACGCCGTCCTAGGCGGCCTTTCGCTGAACATCGATCTGCCGCGGGCGGAAGCCTGATGGTTGACTTCGGAAAACCTTAACCGGCGTTCGTCATAGTCCGACGCTGCGGGCGATTGTCCGCGCCCGGAGCCCGAACGCATGGCCGCGCTTCCCGAGCGCAAGATCGAGATTGTGCGGACGCTGGTGGAAACCGCGCCGGACAAGGTCGTGGCCGGCCTGCACGCGGCGCTGGCCGATACGGGCGCCGATTCCGCCCTGGGCAGCGTGCGCCGGCTGGTGGAGACCGAGGTCCGGGACCGGCGGCTACGCAACATGGTTCTGCAACCCATCGCGCCCATGTGCGTGGGCGACGGCAGTGACCCGCGCTGCCTGATCTTCCCGGCGCGGGCGCTGGGGCTGATCTGGCGCGGCCTGAAGGCCACCGCGGCGGACGAGGTCGCCGAGGCAGCCCTGGCGCTGACCGATTTCCGCCCCGACGACAGTTCACCCGAACCCTTCGACACCCTGTCCCAGATCGTCGCCTACGGCGTGCGCCACGGCCAGGTGAGTGAGTTCGTCCAGGCGGCCGAACTCTGCGACCGGGCGCGCCCGGGCGGCGCCGAGCAGTTGGCGGCCTGTCTTGATCTGGGCGCGGTGGTGCGCCGCGCCACCCTGAGGTTGCCGGAGTGGATCGCCCACTCCGGCGAGGAGACCACCGCCTCCGCCCGCCTGGCTTACAAGGACGCCGTCGCCCTCGCGGACGACGCCGGCCCGCGGTTCTTCGAGATGCTCACCGCCCAGATGGCCCATCCTTGGATGGTGCTTCGGGTGATCTCGGCGGTGATGGACAAGCCTACCGAGCGCTACCTGGCCGACAGCGAGATGGCCGGCTTCGGCGAGCGCGTGATGCAGGAGATCGACGACGCCCTGCACGCCATAGGCCACCTGGACCTGGACGGCGGGCCGGCGGCGGCCGTCGCGGCCGGCAAGCTGGTGGAAGGGGTGACCCTTAAGACCGCCGAGATCGAGGACTGCGTCGACCTGGGCCCTGAGCACGGCTGGGGCGGACGCATCGCCAAGCACAAGAAAACCCTGGCGAGCGTCGTGGAGGCCCGTCTGCGCGACGCCGACAAGTACGCCACCCAGGCGCTGCCCACCCAGGCCGCCAAGCTGGCCCGCATCCGCCGCACGGTGCCCAGGCTGACCGTGCCGCCAGACGAGAAGACCGTGTCGCGGGCGCTGATGTTGCTGACTTTCGCCCAGGAAATTCGCTCCAGCGCCAACTACGGGGGTTTCGCCGCCGTGCGGGGCAAGATGCTGGAGAAGCTGGGCGACCTCCTGGACCACTACGTCGAGGAGGTTCTCGACTATCTGAAGACCGGAGACGTGGAGGACGAGGCGATCGCCCAAGCCTTCCTGGGTGTGGCCGCGCAGTTCGCGCTGCTGGTCCGCGGCGAGAAGGCCGCCGACCTGGTGCGTCGCCGGGCCGCCGCCGCCGGCCATCCCGACCTGCCCATGGCCGCCCACGGCTGAGGACCCACTCGCGCCCACGGGCGCTTTCGGCTAAACGCTCGGCCATGTTCCTGTTCTGGGTCGTGGCCGGCGTCATTTCAGCCGCAGCCGCCGGCCTCACCCTTTTCCGCGCCGCCCGGGCCGCCTCCGCCGTCGAGGCCGCCGATCCCACGCCCATTCTCTATCGCCGCCAGCTCGCCGAAATCGACGACCTGGCCGACCGCGGCCTGCTGGGCGAGGCCGAACGCAAGAGCGCCCACGCCGAGGCCGGCCGCCGTTTGCTGGGGGCCGCCGACGCCCCCGTTGAGGCCTGGACCGCCGAGGCCGCCGGCCGCCGTCCGGTGCTGGCGGCGGTTGTCGCGGCGCCGGCCCTGGCGCTGGGTCTCTACCTGGCCCTTGGCTCGCCGGGGCTGGCCGACCAGCCCTACGCCCCGCGCCTGGCCGCATGGCGCGGCGGCGACCTCGCCACCCTCAAGCCCGCCGAGATCGCCGCGGTGCTGCGCCAGGTGGTCAAGGAACGCCCCGGCGATCCCGAGGGCCTGCGCCTGCTGGCCTTGGCGGAGGGCGCGTCGGAGAACCCTCCGGCCGCCGTGCGGGCCCTGCGGCGCGCCGTAGCCATGGCGCCGGAACGCACGGACCTGTGGCGGCTGCTGGCCGAGGCTATCGTCTATCGCGACGGGGGCGAGGTGAAACCCGAGGCGGCGCAGGTGTTTGCCGAGGTGCTGCGGCGCGAGCCCGGGGACGTCACCGCGCGGTTCTACCGGGCCCAGGGCAAGCAGGCTGCGGGTGCGAAGGCAGAGGCGGCGGCCGATTTGCGCGCCCTGCTGGCCGATGTGCCGGCCAGTGACGAACGGCGCGGCGCGGTCGAGGCGGCGCTGGCCCTGGCGGAGGGCAAGGCGACGGTGGCGTCGGTGTCCGACGAACAGCTCACCGCCATCCGTGGCATGGTGGCGGGACTGGCCCAGCGGCTTGATGCCAGCCCGGACGACCCGGAAGGCTGGGTGCGGCTGGTGCGGGCCTATTCGGTGCTCGGCGAGACGGCGCAGCGGGACGCGGCGCTGAGGGCGGCCCAGGCGCGCTACGCCGGCCAGGCCGAAATCCTCGATCAACTGGCTCAGGCCGCGCGTACGGAGCCCATGCGATGAGCTGGCTGCCCAAGTCCCGCAAGGCGCGCCGCCGCCTGACCCTGCTGGCGGCGATCGCCCCGGTGTTGGCGCTGGCCGTGGGCCTGACCCTGTGGGGCCTGCGGGACTCGATCTCGTTCTTCTACACGCCCTCGCAGGCGCGCGCCGCGCAGCCCCCGGTGGGCCGCTCGGTGCAACTCGGCGGCTTGGTGACCGCGGGTTCGGTGGTCAAGCACCCCGACGGCCGGGTCGAGTTCACCGTCGCCGACCAGACCGCCGCCGACCGGGTGGTGTTCCAGGGCGACCTGCCGGATCTGTTCCGCGAGGGCCAGGGCATCGTGGCCACCGGATCTTACCGCGCGGACGGGGTGTTCGAGGCTGAACGGGTGCTGGCCAAGCACGACGAACGCTACATGCCCCGGGAAATCTCCAACGCGCTGAAGGAACAGGGCGAGTGGCGCGGCGACGGGACCACCCCGGACTATGCGCGGCCGTCGCCCAAAGGCGGCGCCCGATGATCGCGGAGATCGGCGCCTTCGCCCTGATTCTGGGGCTGGCTCTCTCGGTGGCCCAAGTGGCGCTGTCGGCCGCCGCGCGGCTGCGTCGCGCCACGGTGCTGGCCGCGGCCGGCGAGGGGGCGGCGCTCGGCGCCTTCCTGGCCGTGGCGGTGGCCTTCGCCGCCCTGATGTACGCCTTTGTCACCTCCGATTTCTCAGTGGCCAACGTGGCCGCCAACTCCCATTCGGAAAAGCCGCTGCTCTACCGGGTGGCCGGAACCTGGGGCAGCCATGAGGGCTCCATGCTGCTCTGGTGCCTGGCCCTGACCGGGTTCGGCGCCGCCGCCGCGGGCTTGGGCGGGACCCTGCCGCGGGGCCTGCGCGCCTCGACGGTGGCGGTGCAGGGCGCGCTGGGCGTGGTCTTCCTGGCCTACACCGTGTTCGCGTCGAACCCGCTGGCGAGGTTGGCGGACGCCCCCGTGGAGGGCCGCTCGCTCAACCCCCTTTTGCAGGACCCGGCCCTGGCGGTGCATCCCCCGGCTCTCTACGCCGGCTACGTCGGCATGTCCGTGGTGTTCTCCTTCGCCGTAGCGGCGCTCATTGAGGGCCGGGTGGACGCCGCCTGGGCGCGCTGGGTCCGGCCCTGGGCGTTGGCGGCCTGGAGCATGCTCACCCTGGGCATCACGCTCGGCGCCTTCTGGGCCTACTACGAGCTGGGCTGGGGCGGCTGGTGGTTCTGGGACCCGGTGGAGAACGCCAGCTTCATGCCGTGGCTGGTGGCCACCGCCCTGCTGCACTCGGCCATCGTCACCGAAAAGCGCGGCGCGCTCGCCGGTTGGAGCGTCTTTCTGGCGCTGGCGGGCTTCACTTTCTCGATGCTAGGCGCATTCCTAGTGCGTTCCGGTGTGCTGACGTCGGTGCAC
The DNA here is from genome assembly GCF_046590535.1 of Phenylobacterium sp. GTDB lineage: Bacteria > Pseudomonadota > Alphaproteobacteria > Caulobacterales > Caulobacteraceae > Phenylobacterium. Next base: position 30,672 of record NZ_JBKJTG010000171.1, read on the forward strand.
GCGTTTGCAGTCGATCCCGCGCGGGGCGTCCTGCTGCTGATGATCCTGGGCGTCACGGCGGGGCCGGCATTCTGCCTGTTCGCCTGGCGTGCGCCGAAGCTGGCCCAAGGCGGGGTGTTCGCCCCGGTAAGCCGGGAGAGCGCCCTGGTGCTCAACAACATCCTGCTGGCCGCCGCCACCGCCACGGTGCTGCTCGGCACGCTCTACCCGCTGATCCGCGAGGCGATTAGCGGCGAGGCAATCTCGGTGGGCCCGCCCTACTTCAACCTGACCTTCACACCGCTGATGGCCGCCTTGCTGATCATCGTGCCCGCGGGGCCGCTACTGACCTGGAAGCGCGGCGATGCGGCGGGCGTCGCCCAGCGGCTGTGGCTTGCGGCGCTGATCGCTGCGGGGGCTGGCCTGGCGACCCTGGCGCTAGTCAGCCCGAAGAAGGCGATGGGCGCGGCGGGAGTGGCCCTGGGCGCCTGGCTGATCGCTGGCGCGGCGGCCGAGATCGTCGAGCGCACACGGGCGTTCAGAGCGCCGGCCTCCGAGAGCTGGCGCCGGCTCACCGGCCTGCCGCGCGGCGCCTGGGGCATGACCCTGGCCCACCTGGGCCTTGGGGTCTTCACCCTGGGCGCGGTCTTTGAGACCACCTGGAAGGTCGAGGCCGCCGAGGTGCTGCCGGTGGGCGGCAGCCTGGACGCTGGCGCCTATCACGTGACCCTGGCGGCCATCCGCGACGTGGACGGGCCCAACTATGACGCCGAGCGGGCGCAGCTTCGCATCACCCGAAACGGACAGCCGATCTGCGCGCCGTCGCCCGAGCGCAGGTTCTATCCGGCGGGCGGCCAGACTACCTCGGAGGTGGGTCTCTGCTACCAGGGGCTCAGCCACGTCTATGTGGTGCTGGGCGAGCGGCGCGAGGCGGCCGGCCAGCCGGTCTGGCTGGTGCGGGCCTATTGGAACCCCTGGGCCAGCCTGATCTTCCTGGGCCCCGCGATTATGGGGCTGGGCGGCTTCGTTTCGCTCTCGGACCGCCGGCTGCGGCTTGCCGCCGGACGCCGGCGGGGAGGGGCGGCCGCGTGAGGTGGCGGGCGCTCTTCGCGGCCCTGGCTGGTGTGGCGTCGCTCGCCGCGGCCTCCGACCCGGCCGAGCGCCTGCCCGACCCCGGCCAGGAGGCGAGAGCCCGCACGATCTTCCGCGATGTCCGCTGCCTGGTCTGCCAGAACGAGTCCATCGACGATTCCAGCGCCGAGTTGGCCCAGGACCTACGCCAGATCGTCCGCGAACAGGTGCGCGCCGGCCGCAGCGACGGCGAAATCAAGGGCTTCCTGACCGACCGCTACGGCGAATTCGTGCTGATGACGCCGGCCTTCTCCGTGGGCAACCTGGCGCTCTGGGCCGGGCCGTTCCTGGTGGCGTTGCTGGGCGCGGGCCTACTGGCCGGGCGTCTCCGGAACCGAAGGCCGGACGTGGAGCTTTCGGAATTGGAGGCGGAGCGCGTCGAACGGCTGGCGGACAAAGATCAGGCCTGACACGATTGCGCCAAATATCCGACGCGATGGCGCGGGCAGGGTGACCTAAAGGTAACTTGAGGGGCGTTGCACTCTCGTGCATCGCACCTAGGTTTGTCGGGCGCGCATCCGAAGTCGGACGAAGAGCGTACAGGGAACATGAGGCTTATGACTTCGAAGAAGACCGGATACCTCCTGGGCGCCGTCGCCGGCGCCGGTGTCATGGCCGCCGCGGTGGCGGGCGCAGGGATGCGCCTTCCGGAGGCCCAAGCCGGACAGCAGCCCTCGGGATTCATCAAGGCGTCCACCGCCCCGATCTTCGCGCCGCCGCCGGGCGCGCCCATGTCGTTCGCCGACATCTTCGACCGGGTCTCGCCCGCCGTGGTGTCGATCAACGTGACCAGCCGGGCCGAGGCCAGCGCGCTTCGCCAGATCCCTGGCTTCCCCGGCCTGCCGTTCGGCATCGTCCCGCGCGGTCAGCCGGACGAGGAGGGCGGTGGCACACCCGGACAGGGCGGCGATCAGGGCGGGCGCACCGAGCGCGGCCAGCCGCGTCTGCCGTCGCAACAGTCGTCCGGCTCGGGCTTCTTCATCTCCGCGGACGGCTATGTGGTCACCAACAACCACGTGGTGGAGAACGCCGAGAGCATCAAGGTGGTGCTTAAGGACGAGCGCGAGCTGGAAGCCGTGGTGGTCGGCCGCGATGAAGGCACCGACCTTGCTGTCCTCAAGGTCAAGGGCGTCAACTTCCCGTTCGTGAACTTCGAGAACGCCGGCAAGCCTCGGGTCGGCGACTGGGTGATCACCGTGGGCAATCCCTTCGGCCTGGGCGGCACCGCCACGGCGGGGATCATCTCGGCCTACGGCCGCGACATCGGCGAGACCTTCGTCGACTACATCCAGATCGACGCCCCCATCAACCGGGGCAATTCCGGCGGTCCGACCTTCGACATCTATGGCCGGGTGATCGGCGTGAATACGGCGATCTTCTCGCCCTCCGGCGGGTCGGTGGGCATCGGCTTCGCGATCCCCTCGGAAGTCGCCGACGCAGTGACCAAGCAGCTAATGTCCGGCGGGAAGATCAGCCGCGGCTACATCGGCGCCTCGATCCAGAACTTCACGGCGGACATGGCCGAGGCCCAGGGTCTGGGCGAACAGCGCGGCGCGATCGTCGGCGACCTGGTGCCAGGCGGGCCGTCCTCGCGCGCCGGCCTCACCCCCGGCGACGTGATCGTCTCGGTCAACGCCAAGTCGGTGAAAACTTCTTCGGAGCTGACCCGCGAGGTCGCCCGCGCCCAGGCCGGCGACGTGCTGCGCCTGGACGTGATCCGCGATGGCCGCCGCCGGGTGGTCGAGGTCCGCTCCGGCACCCGCCCGTCCGAACGGGAGCTGGCCTCCAACGACAACACGCCGGGCGGCCGTCAGGCCCCGGGGGCGCAGCCGCCGCAAGTCGCGGCTCCGGCGGTTCTGGGCATGACGCTAAGTCCGTTGGACGAGGCGACGCGCCGCCAACTGAGCGTGCCGGCAGAGGTCCGCGGCGCGGTTGTGACCGCGGTCGATCAGAACTCCGACGCGGGCCAGAAGGGCCTGCGCCGCGGCGACGTGATCACCCGGGTGGGCGAGCGCCCGGTGTTGGCCGCCGCCGATGTGGCCACTGTGGTCGACGCCGCCAAGCGGGCCGGGCGGCCCAGCGTGCTGGTGTGGGTGTTCCGCAACGGCCGCACCGCCTTCCTGCCTCTGAAGGTTTCGGGATAAGCTAGCGGCTCTGCGGGGGGCGGAATCACATGCGAATCCTGATCGTCGAGGACGACCTCGAAGCCGCCGACGCCATGGAGCGGGGCCTGACCGAGGCCGGCCATGACTGCGCCCGCGCCGCTGACGGCGAGGCGGGCCTCGCCGCCGCCCAGACCGGCGAGTTCGACGTGATGATCGTCGACCGGATGATGCCCAAGATGGACGGCGTCACCCTGATCGAGACCATCCGGCGCGAGGGCGACCAGACCCCGGTGCTGTTCCTGTCCGCCCTGGGCGAGGTCGGCGACCGGGTCGCGGGCCTGCAGGCCGGTGGCGACGACTATCTGGTCAAGCCATACGCCTTCGCCGAGCTCTCGGCGCGGATCGAGGCCCTGGCCCGGCGGCGGGAGACGGGGTCCGTGCAGACCCTGCTGCGGGTCGGTGAGCTGGAAATGGACCTGATCGCCCGCACCGTGCACCGCCAGGGCAAGGAGATCGATCTGCAGCCCCGCGAGTTCCAACTGCTGGAGTTCATGATGCGGCACGCTGGCCAGTCGGTGACCCGCACCATGCTGCTGGAGAAGGTCTGGGAGTACCACTTCGACCCGCAGACCAACGTCATCGACGTGCATATCTCGCGCCTGCGCTCGAAGATCGACAAGGGCTTCGACCGGCCGATGCTGCAAACCGTCCGCGGGGCGGGCTACCGCCTCGACGCCTGAGCCCGGCGGGCCGCTGCCTTGCGCCTGCCGCGCATCTTCCGCACCACGCCGTTTCGGCTGACGCTGCTGTTCCTGGCGCTGTTCGCCAGCGCCGCGAGCGCCTTTCTGGCCTATATCTACGTGGCGACGGCCGGCGAGGCCACGCGGCGCACGGACACGGACATCCGGCGCGAGATGCGCTCGCTCACCGGCGCCTATGACCGGGCGGGCGTCGACGCGGTGAACCAGTCGCTGATCGAGCGCGCGTCCAGCGAGCGGCCGTTCCTCTACCTGTTGATGTCGCGCGACGGGCGCCGGATCTCCGGCTCCATCGAGCAGTCGCCGGTGGAGGAGTTCGAGGGCGAACCCTCTTGGACCACCTTCCAGGTCACCGACACCGATGTGCAGGGCAGGGCGCTGAAGCACCCCGCCCGGGGCCTGCAGGAACGGCTGAGCGGCGGGGAGATCCTGTTCGTGGGCGCCGACGTGGGGGCGGACGAGGCCTATGTGGTCAAGATCGTCCGGGCGCTGTGGGGGGCCGGCGCGCTGGTGATCGTCCTGGGCCTTGCGGGTGGGGTGCTGGTCAGCCGCAACGTCTCGCGCAGCATGGCTGGTCTGACGGACGTAGTTGACGCGGTGCGCAACGGTGATCTGGGGGCCCGCGCCAGGGTGCGCGGCGCCCGCGACGAATTCGACGAGCTGGCCCTTGGGGTGAACGAGATGCTCGACCGGCTGGAGCGCTCCATGGCCGGCCACAAGCACGCCGGCGACGCCATCGCCCACGACCTGCGCTCGCCGCTCACTCGGCTGCGGGCCCGGCTGGAGGCCGCGTCCCTGGACGTAGAGGCTGGCAAGGGAAATCCCAAGGAAGCCCTCGCCCAGGCGCTGACCGACACCGACGGGGTGCTGAAGACTTTCGGCGCCGTGCTCTCCATCGCGCGGCTGCAAGCCGCTGGCGCTGCGCCCGATCCGGTGATGTTCGACCCTACCGAGCTGGCGGCGGACATCTCCGAACTCTACGAGCCGCTCTGCGAGGACAAAGACATCGAGTTCGCCGCCGAGTTGTCCGAGGACCTGACGATCCGCGGCAACCGCGAGTTCCTGGCCCAGGCTCTGGCCAACATCCTGGACAATGCGGTGAAGTACACGCCCTCGGGCGGCGCGATCATGCTGCGGGTGCGCCGGCGCTCCTCCGGCGAGGTGGAGTTCTCGGTCACCGACACCGGCCCAGGCGTGCCGATTGAGGACCGCACGCGGGTGGTCGACCGCTTCGTGCGCCTTGAGAACAGCCGCAACGAGCCCGGGGCGGGCCTGGGCCTGTCGCTGGTGGCTGCGGTCGCCGAGGCCCACGGTGGGCGTCTCGAACTCGACGAAGGCCCTGGCTTGGTGGGCGAGATGGGCCCCGGTCTGCGGGTGGCCCTGATCCTGCCGCGCGCCGCTTGACCGCGCCCTCGCCCGGGTGGAAGCCCCAGGGCAGATGACGCTCGCCCAAAGCCTCAAGCCCTGCGGCCCGACGCTGGACGCCAAGGCCGCCGCCCGCGCCCGTGACCTGGTCAAGGACGCCAAGGCTTGGCCGGCGCTGGAGCCGGTATTCGCCGCCTCGCCCTATCTGGCACGTCTCGCCCGGCGCTACCCCAAGATGCTGGCCGACCTGCTGGCGTCTGAACCCCAGGTCCGCCTGGAGAGCCTGCTCAAGCGCACCGCCAAGGTGGCGGCGCTCGACCTGGACCACGCCCAGCCGGCGCTGCGCCACCTGAAGGCCGAGTTGCACCTGCTGGCCGCTCTGGCCGACCTGGGCGGCGTCTGGGACCTGGATCAGGTGACGGGCGCCCTGACCCGCTTCGCCGACACCGCCGTCCAGGCGGCCCTGGTGGTCGCCGCCCGGGGCGAGGTCGAGGCCGGCCGCCTGACCGGCCTGGGCGCGGGCGACGAGGGCCCGGTGCCCGGCTGGTTCTGCATCGCGATGGGCAAGCAGGGGGCCTTCGAGCTCAACTACTCCAGCGATATCGATGTATCGGTGTTCTACGACGCCGAGCGGATGCCGCTGGCCGACGGGATCGCGGCGGAAGCCTTCGCGGTGCGCCTGACCCAACGCCTGTCGGACCTGATGCAGGCACGCACCGGCGACGGCTACGTCTTCCGGATGGATCTGCGGCTACGGCCCGATCCGTCATCCACCCAGGTCGCGGTCGCGGCGCCGGCGGCCCTGGAATACTACGAGACGGTGGGCCAGAACTGGGAGCGGGCGGCCTTCATCAAGGCTCGCGCCTGCGCCGGCGACCTGCCCGCCGCCCAAGCCTTCCTGGACGAACTGGCGGCCTTCGTCTGGCGCAAGAACCTCGATTTCGCGGCCATCGCCGACATCCACTCCATCAAGCGCCAGATCCATGCCCACAAGGTGGACGAGCGGGTCTCCGCCAAGGGCGTGGACGTCAAGCTGGGCCGCGGCGGCATCCGCGAGATCGAGTTCTACGTCCAGACCCAGCAGTTGATCCTGGGGGGCCGCAACCCGGCGCTGCGCAGCTCCCGGACGCTGGACGCCCTGCAGGCTCTGAGCGAAGCTGGCCATGTGGCGCCAGAGACGGCGGCCGAGCTCGCCGAGGCCTATCGCACCCTGCGCGCCATTGAGCACCGCATCCAGATGCTGGCCGACGAGCAGACCCACCGCCTTCCGGAGGCGGATGCGGAGCGCCGCCGGGTCGCGGCCCTGGCCGGCTACGACCGGCTACAGAGCTTCGACGCGGCCATCACCCGCCTGCTGAAGGCGGTGAACGCGCGCTACGGCGAACTCTTCCCGCAGGAGGAGGCTTTGTCGTCGAAGTTCGGCAGCCTGGTATTCACCGGGGTCGACGACGATTCGGAGACGCTGGCGACCCTCGCCCGCATGGGGTTCTCCAATCCGCCCAGAGTCTCGCAGACCATCCGCAGCTGGCACCATGGCAACATCCCGGCGACCCGCACCGAGCGGGGCCGCGAGCTGTTCACCCGCCTGGCGCCGCGCCTGCTGGACGCCGCCCAAGCCACCGGCGCGCCGGACCCGGCGTTCAATCGGTTCGCCGACTTCTTCTCGCGGCTGTCGTCGGGGGTGCAGTTGCAGTCGCTGTTCCTGGCCCAGCCCCGGATGTTCGAGCTGGTGGTGGAGGTGATGGCCTTTGCGCCGAAGCTCGCCTCGACGCTCGCCCGGCGTCCGGCGGCTCTCGACGCCATGCTGGACAACGCCTTCTTCGAGACCATCGACCTGGCCGAGGACCGCGCCATCATGCAGCGTGCGCTGGCGGACGCCGACGGTTTCGAAGCCGCCATGGACGCGGTGCGGCGGGTGCATCGCGAACAGGCTTTCAGGGTGGGCGTCCAGGTGATGAGCGGGACCGCCACGGCAGAGATCGCCGGTCGGGCCTTCGCCGACCTGGCCGACCTGTGCATCGGGGCGCTGGCGCCGGCGGCCCTGGCCGAGACCGTGCGGCTGGGCGGCGACTTCCCTGGCGCTGTGGCCGTGGTGGCGCTGGGCAAGTGCGGGTCACGGGAAATGAGCGCCGGCTCTGACCTCGACCTGATGACCCTCTACCGCGCCGATGAGCCCGCCGCGGCTTCGGCGCTGAAGGGCTGGGGGGCCGAGACCTTCTATGGCCGCTTCACCCAGCGGTTGATCGCGGCGCTCGCCAGCCAGACGGCCGAGGGCGGCCTCTACGAGGTGGACATGCAGCTGCGCCCCTCCGGCACCAAAGGGCCGGTGGCGGTGAGCTTCGCGGCGTTCGGCGACTACTACCAGGGCGAGGCGGAGACCTGGGAGCTGCTGGCGTTGACCCGCGCCCGGGTGGTCTGGGCCAGCTCTGAGGCGTTCGCGCAGTCGGCCAGCGGGGCCATCGAGGCGGCGCTGCGGCGCCCCCGCAACCGCGCCGCCATCGCCGCCGACGTGCGCGAGATGCGCGAGTTGCTTGAGCAGGAACGCCCGCCAAAGGGCGAGTGGGACCTGAAACTGACGGCGGGCGGCCTGGTGGACATGGAGTTCGCCGCCCAGTTCCTGCAGCTGGTCAACGCGGGCGACGGTGGGCCGCTGAGGGCCAATACGGCGGAGGCCTTCGCCGCGTTCGCGGAGACGTTGCTTGCGCCGCCGGCGCCGCTTGAGGCTCTTGCTCAGGCTTGGCGTCTGCAGCAGGATCTTACCCAGCTCCTCAAGGTGGCCCTGGACGACCACGCCGATCCTGGGGCCGAGCCGAAGGCATTCCGGGTCCTGCTGGCCCGGGCGGGCGAGGCGCGAGACTTCCGCAGTCTGAGCGCCAAGCTGGAGCGTTCCCGGACCGCAGCTCGGAAGGCCTACGAGACCCTCGTCGCGGGGTGACCGACGGAAAGCCTAACCGCAGGCGTGGAAGGGGTGGACGGCGAGATCGCCCTGTTTTCGAAGGACCTTTCATGATGCGTCTCAGTCTTGCGGCCGCCACCGCAGCCCTTCTGGCCAGCGCCGCCAGCGCCCAGCCTGCCGGCGGCCGTCAGGCCAACCCAGACGCCGACGGTTACGGCAAGGTCACCTTCGCGGAGTTCTCGGCGATCCATTCTCAGCGCAATGCGCGCATGTTCGCCCGCCTTGACGCCAACAACGACAGCAAGCTCGTGGCGGCCGAGATGGCCGCCATGGGCCAGCGCGCCCAGGCCTCAGGTGGCGCGCAGGCCGCCGGCGGTCGGATGCTTCAGCGGATGGACATCGACGGCGACGGTTCCGTCACCAAGGCCGAGATGGATGCGGACGGCGGCAAACGCCGCTTCGACGCCGCCGACGCCAACAAGGATGGCTGGCTCTCCCCTGAAGAGCTGAGCATGATGCGGCAGAACGGGGCGGGTGGCGGCCAAGGCCCCGCATAGCCCCGGCGTGTACGCGGCCGGAGAGGTCAGGCTTGGATCGGTCCGATCCGGACGAGGAACTGCTGGTGCGCGTGGCCGAAGGCGACCCTGCCGCGGTCCGCGCGCTGGTGGCTCGCAAACTGCCTCGGCTACTGAGCCTAGGCCAGCGCATGATGGGCGACGCCGCCGAAGCCGAGGACGTGGCGCAGGAGGCGTTCCTGCGGGTCTGGAAGCATGCGGCGGGCTGGCGGCCGGGCGTGGCGCGGTTCGACACCTGGCTGCACCGGGTGGCGCTCAACCTCTGCTACGACCGGCTGCGGCAGCGGCGCGAGATCGTCCTAGCCGAACCCCCGGAACAGGTGGACGAGGGGCCGGCACCGGATCGTGGCCTGCAGGCGGCCGACACCGGACGCAGGGTCTCGGCGGCGCTGCAGGCGCTGCCCGACCGGCAGCGGGAGGCGATCGTGCTTTGCCATTATCAGGAGTTCGGCAATATCGAAGCCGCGGCAGCGATGGGCGTCAGCGTCGAGGCGCTGGAAAGCCTGCTCGGTCGCGGCCGGCGCGCGCTCCGGCTGGCGCTGGCGGACATGGTGGAGCCTTGACGTGGACTTGACGCACGAACGGTTCGAAGCGCTGGCCCAGGCCTATGGCGGGGACGTGGCCCGCTGGCCGCCCGCGGAACGCGACGCGGCGGCCACGCTGATGGCCGCGGAGCCGGCGTTCACTCAGCGCCTGCTGGCCGACGCCGGGCGGATGGACGAGGCCCTCGACGCGTTCCGGTTCACCCCGGCTTCCGGCGGCTTGGCCGAGGCCATCCTGGCGCACGCGCCGCAGCGGCGTCGGCGGCCGGCCTGGCTGAGCTGGCTGACCCCTGTCGGCCTGGGGGCGGGCTTGGCGGCGGCCTGCGCCGCCGGCCTGATCGTCGGCGTGCAGGTTTCCAACCTGCCGAGCGCCTCGGCTGAGACCCTCGCCGCTTCTGCCGGCGAGGACGCTGAGTTCAGCCTCTATGCCGAGGAAGAGGCGGCCTGATGAGCCGCCGCATGCTGCTGATCATCCTGTTCGTCTCCCTGGCGTTCAATCTCTTCCTGGCGGGGACCCTGGTTGGCGCAGGCGCGCTGGGGCACCGGTTCCGCGCGCCGCCGCCGATGCAGGCCATGGCGCACCGCCCAGGCGGGCCGATGGCCGCCGCGGCGCTCAGCCTGCCGCCGGAACGCCGCGAGGCCTGGCGCGACGCCTGGCGCGACCAGACCCGCGAGGTGCGCCCGCAGATGCGCGAGGCCAGGACCGTTCGCCGCGAGGCCTTCCTCAAGCTAGGCCGGGAGCCCCTGGACCCGGCGGCTGTGCAGGCCGACCTGCAGCGCTCGCTGGCCATCGAACAGGTAGCCCGGTCGCAGATGGATCAGCGGATTGTAGGCTTCGCTGCGACCTTGCCGGCCGCCGAGCGGGCGCGGTTCGGCGAGGCGTTGTCGCAACCCAGGGGCCGGTCGGAAGGCTCAGGCCGCCGCCATCCCGGCCAGCGCCAGGGCGGTCTGCCGGACCGGTAGCGAGAAGCTGGCCGTCGTCCCCTGGCCCGGCGCGCTGCGCAGGTCCAGAAGGCCTCCGTGCATCTCAACCAGCGACTTGGTCAGCGCCAGGCCCAGGCCTGTGCCCTGCTGGGTCTTGGCCTGCTGGCTCTCGATCTGTTCGAACGGCCTTGCCAGCCGCTCCAGGTCGGCCGACGCAATACCGATGCCGGTGTCCTGCACGCTGACCCGCACGCGCTCCCCCAGGGCGTCTTCGCGGCGCTCGGCGCGGATGGTGATGCGGCCCCCTCGGGGCGTGAACTTGACCGCGTTTGAGAGCAGATTGAGCAGCACCTGCTTGATGGCCCTGTAGTCGGCCTCCACATCCGGCAGCTCCACGAAGTCAAGCAACAGGGTCAGACCGGCGGTCTCCGCGCGGTTGCGCACCAGCCGCAGGGCGTCCTCGGCCACTTCCTCCAGGGACATGGGTTCGAAGCGCAGGCTGAGCTTGCCAGCCTCGATCTTGGACATGTCGAGGATGTCGTTGATCAGGGCCAGGAGGTGCTGGCCGGAGTTGAGGATGTCGCGGCAGTAGTCGCGGTAGCGGCTGTCGCCCAGGGGGCCGTACATCTCGCCCACCATGATCTCGGAGAAGCCGTTAATGGCGTTCAGCGGGGTGCGCAGCTCGTGGCTCATGTTGGCCAGGAACTCGCTCTTGGCCTGGTTGGCGCCTTCCGCGCGGACCTTCTCGGCCTCGTACTTCCGGGCCAGTTCCGAGAGCTGCTCCTGGCTGCGCTCGAGGTTGGTGACCACCTTGCGCAGCTCCTCCTCGTTGCGCCGGCGGGCCTCCTCCTGGGTCTTCAGCACAGTGACGTCGGCGGCGGTGACCACCAGGCCGCCCTCGGCCGTCCGGCGTTCGGTGATCTGCACCCAGCGGCCGTCCACCAGTTCGGCCTCGCGGACGTCCTGGCCCCCCGCCGCCGGGAACTCCTGGCGCATGGCCAGTTGCGCGGTGGCCTCGACGGTCTCGCGGGAGGCGCCGGGCTTCAGCACCTGGGCCTCCAGTCGGAAGAAGTCGCGGAAATTGCGGTTGCACATGAGCAACCGCCCGTTGCGGTCCCAAAGCACGAAGGCCTCCGAGACACTCTCGATGGCGTCGCGCAGCCGGCTCTCGGCGGACTGGGCGCGGGCCTGGGCGAGGCGCTCTTCGGTGACATCGAGGGCCACGCCGATGATCCGGGCGAAGCCGCCCTCCGGGCTCTTGCCGAAGCCCTGACCCCGGGCGTCGATCCACACCGGCCGGCTGCCGGCCAGGCTGGGCACCCGGAACGAGACGTCGAATTCGCCATAGACCGCCGCGGTGCTCAGCGCCTCGCGCAGACCGTCGCGGTGCCCTGGCGAGACCCGATCCAGCACCTGCTGGCCGTCCACCACCCCGCCGCGCCAGCCGAACAGGTCGCCGGTGACGTCGGACATGAAGATGGTGTCGCTGGCCAGGTCCCACTCCCAGATGCCGCAGCGGGCGGCCTCCACGGCCAAGCGGAACCGCTGTTCGGAGTCGGTGTAGGCGGCGTGGGTGCGCTCGACCCGGCGGGATTCCATCCACAGCAGCACGCCCAGGGCGAAGGCCACCGCCAGCGGGACAAGCACCCAGACCAACTGCTCGTCCGGGCTCTGCGGCCCGGCCCGGAGCCGCAAGACGGCCATGGCGGTGTAGACGGCGATCAGCAGCAGGGCGGCCAGAATGGCGACGCGGGCGAAGCGCTGGGTTGGCGGCCGCGTGAGCGCAAGGCCGGCGGGCTGGCCCAGCGGTCTGGCGTCAGCCGCGTTGTCGCCTGCGCGTCCGGCCAACGCCCGCCGCTCCTCCCCGCCCACGATGCAAATCACCCCCAATGCAAATCAGAGTCTAACCTCGGCGGCGCCTAGCGTCACGGGGCGATCAGTCTGGGTCGGCGGCCTCGTCGAGAGCCCGTCCGACCAGCTCCGAGACGTTCCGGGAAAGCCTGGGCGCCGCGGCGATACGCTGCAGTTGCCCCCTCATCAGCTCACCGAGATCGGAGCGGTAGCGCCGCCAACCGCCGAGCGGGTCGATGAGCTTGGCGGCGGTCATCGGGTTGAACCCGTCGACGGCGAGGATCTGGTCGGCCAGGAACCGGTAGCCGGCCCCGCTAGGGTCGTGGAAGCGGACGGGATTGAAGTTGGCGAAGGTGGAGACCAGGGCCCGCAGCCGGTTGGGGTTCTTGGTGTCGAACGCGGGGTGGGCAGTTAGGCCCATGACCCTGCCGAGGACGGCTTCGGACGGGTCGCGCGCCTGCAGGGCGAACCATTTGTCGATCACCAGAGGCTCGGAGGTCCAGCGCGCGTAGAAGTCGGCGAGCGCCTCCTCATAGGCCTCGCCGCCAATGAGCATCAGGGCGGTAAGTCCGCCCATGGCGTCGGTCATGTTGCCAGCGGCGCGGTAGTGGCCCAGCGCCAGGTCGCCCACCTCGGCGCGGGGGTTGGCGGCCAGGAGGTCGAGGGCGGCGTTGCGCAGGGCCCGGCGGCCGGCGCCGGCGGCGTCCGGAGTGTACTCGCCTAGGTCCTGCAGGCCGGTGTGAAGGTGGCGGAGCTCCTCGGAAAGGTGCAGCGCCAGGCGCAGGCGCAAGGCCTCGCGGGCCTGGTGCAGCTCGGCCGGGTCTGCGGACTTCATGGCCAGCGCCAGGTCGCCCTCGGTGGGCAGCGCCAGCAGCAAAGCCTTGAAGGCCGGATCGGCCGCCTGGTTGGCCAGGGCGCGGCCGACAGCCTCGGCATAGCGCTCCTCGCCTACTTCGTCCGGCTGGCCGTCGGCGCGGCCGAGGATCAGGCTCTTGGCCAGCTCCTGACCGGCCTCCCAGCGGTTGAACAGGTCGGGGTCGCCGGCCAGCATGACGTAGAGGTCCTTGGGCTCCGCGTCGGTGTCCAGGCGCACCGGGGCGGAGAAGCCGCGCAGGGCGGAGATCACCGGCGCCCGGTCCACGCCGGTCAGCGTCAGCCTAGTCTCTGCGCTAGACAGCACGATGACGGTCTCGTCGCAGGCATTGCCGTCACGCTCGAAGGCCAGGGTGCGGCCGTCCTGATCCAGCAGGCCCAAGGCCACTGGGATCGGCAGGGGGCGCTTGGTGGGCTGGCCCGGCGTCGGCGCGGTCTCCTGCGCCAGCCTGAGCTCCAGCGCCCGGCGTTCAGCGTCGTAGCGGCTGGTCAACGTCACCTTTGGGGTGCCGGCCTGCTCGTACCAGGCGAAAAAGTCGGTGAGGTCGCGGCCGGAGGCCTCGGCGAAGCATCCGACGAATTCCTCGACGGTGGTGGCGTGGCCGTCCCAACGCTCGAAGTAGAGGTCCATGCCGGTTCGAAACGCCTTGGGCCCGATCAGCAGCATCAGCATGCGGATGATCTCCGCGCCCTTCTCATAGATGGTCGCGGTGTAGAAGTTGTCGATCTTCTGGTAGCTGGCCGGCCGCACCGGATGGGCCAGGGGACCATGATCCTCGGCGAACTGGCGGGCGCGCAGCGCCTTGACGTCCTTGATCCGCTGCACGGCGTGCCCGCGCATGTCGCCGGAGAAGCTCTGGTCGCGGAAGACGGTGAGGCCTTCCTTGAGGCAGAGCTGGAACCAGTCGCGGCAGGTGATCCGGTTGCCGGTCCAGTTGTGGAAATACTCGTGTGCCACGACGCTCTCGATGCGCTCGAAGTCCTGGTCGGTGGCGGTGGCGGGGTCGGCCAGTAGCAGGGAGGAGTTGAAGATGTTCAGCCCCTTGTTCTCCATGGCCCCGAAGTTGAAGTCGCGGACCGCCACGATCATGAACAGGTCGAGGTCGTACTCGCGCCCGAAGGCCTGTTCGTCCCAGGTCATCGAGCGCTTCAACGCGTCCATCGCGTAGGCGCCCCGGGCCGCCATGCCGAAGTCCACATAGATGCGCAGGGCTACGCTGCGCCCGCTCATGGTGACGAGCCTGTCCTCCAGAACGTCCAGCTCGCCGGCCACCAGGGCGAACAGGTAGCAGGGTTTGGGGAAGGGGTCGTTCCAGACGGCGAAATGGCGCCCGCCAGGCAAGGTCCCGCTCTCCATCAGGTTGCCGTTGGAAAGCAGGTGGCGGAACGCCTGGTCCGACTCGATGCGCACGGTGAAGCGTGACAGCACGTCGGGGCGGTCGGGCCAGAAGGTGACCTTGCGGAATCCCTCCGCCTCGCACTGGGTGCAGAAGCGGCCGCCCGACATGTAGAGGCCTTCCAGGGCCTTGTTGTTGGCCGGGTCGATCTCGACCTCGGTCTCCAGGACGAAGGCGTCAGGGGCGCCCGGTATGGTCAGGCCCTCGGCGTCGATGGTGCGCTCGGCCTCGCCCAGGACGCGGCCGTCGATGGCCACCGAGATCGCCTTCAGCCGCTCGCCGTTGAACCACAGGGGCTCGGCGTGGTCGCCGTTGCGGCGAACCTGCAGCCGGGCGCGAACGCGGGTGGCGCTGGGCGCCAGGTCGAAGGTCAAGTGGACCTCGTCGACGAGGAAGGCGGGCGGGCGGTAGTCGGAGAGCCGGATCGGCTGGGGGGTGTCGGTGCGCATGGCCGGCATCTAGTCCCCCGAACGGGGCGGCGCCAAGGCGGCGAGCAGGGCTGACGCGAGGTCACACTTTCAACGCCCGCCGCGCGCGAGGTATGCTCGTGCCCTTAGGAAACGCCGAGACCGGGCGCAACCGAGGCGATAGGGCAGGCATGAATTTCGATTTCTCCGACGACCAGAAGTCCCTGAAGTCCGAGGCGCGCAGGTTCCTCGAGGCCAACAGCCCGACCAGCCGCGTCCGCGCCGTGCTCGACGACGACGCCAAGGGCCATGACGCGGCGCTGTGGAAGGCCGTTGGCGAGCAGGGCTGGCTGGGGGCGGCGATCCCCGAGAAATTTGGCGGCCTGGGCCTGGGCCACCTGGAGCTCTGCGTCATCGCCGAGGAACTGGGCCGCGCGGTGGCGCCGATCCCTTTCGCCTCGACGGTCTATTTCCTGGCCGAAGCGGTCATGCTGGCGGGCGATGACGCCCAGAAGGCGGCCATCCTGCCGAAAATCGCCGCCGGCGAGGTTATCGGCGCGGTGGCGACCTCGGAAGGCCCCGGCGTGCTCAGCGCCGCGACCCTGCAGGCCAGCGTCAGCGGCGGCAAGCTCACCGGCGTGAAGCTGCCGGTGACCGACGGCGACATCGCCACCCTGGCGCTGGTGCTGGCCAAGGAGAACGGCCAGGCTGGCCTGTTCCTGGTGGACCTGACGGGCGAGGGCGTGACGCGAGATGCGCTGAAGACCCTGGACCCGACCCGCGACGCGGCCCGGCTGACGTTCAAGGGCGCCAAGGCTGAGCGGCTGGGCGCGGCGGGCGAGGGCTTCGCCCTGCTGGAGCAGATCTTAGATCGCGCCGCGGTGCTGCTGGCCTTCGAACAGTGCGGCGGCGCAGACCGCTGCCTGGAGATGGCCAAGGCCTACGCCCTGGAGCGCTACGCCTTCGGGCGCGTGATCGCCTCCTACCAAGCCATCAAGCACAAGCTGGCCGACATCTACGTCAAGAACGAACTGGCCCGCTCCAACGCCTATTACGGAGCCTGGGCGCTGAACACCAACGCAGCCGAATTGCCTGTGGCGGCCAGTGCGGCGCGGATCTCCGCGTCAGAGGCTTACTGGTTCGCGTCCAAGGAAAACATCCAGACCCACGGCGGCATCGGCTTCACCTGGGAGATGGACTGCCACCTCTTCTACCGCCGCTCGCGTCAACTAAGCTTGGTGGCCGGTGCGCCTCGGGTCTGGAAAGAACGCCTCGTCAGC
>NZ_JBKJTG010000060.1:0-10604 GCF_046590535.1 Phenylobacterium sp.
GTGCGACCACCTCAACCCCGGTGCGCACCGTCACGCCGGCCGGCGCGAGGGCGTCGTAAAGCAGGCCGAAAAGGGTGGCGCGATGGACGCCCAAGCCAAAGGCGCCGGGTCGCCAGGACTCATAGGCCATGTCGAGGATGCGCCGCCCGGAGAGATCACGGCCGTCCAGCTGGTCGATCCGCGCCCCCGCCGCCGCCACGGCGTCATAGAGCCCCAGCACCTTCAGGGCCGCCAGGCCCGAGGGCTGCAGCAGCAGTCCCGAGCCCAGGGGCCGGGGGCTGTCAAAACAGTCCAGCAGGAGCACCTCATGGCCCCGGCGCGCCAGGGCCAGGGCCGCCGCCATGCCCGCGACACCGCAGCCGACGACGGCGGCGCGCATGGGACCCTAGAGGCCGTCGAACAGGGCGGTGGAGAGGTAGCGTTCGGCGAAACTGGGGATGATGGCCACCACCGTCTTACCGGCGAAGTCGTCGCGGCACGCCACATCGAAGGCCGCCGTCAGGGCCGCGCCCGAGGAAATCCCCACAGGATGCCCTCTTCGCGCGCCACCCGCCGCGCCATGGCGAAGCTGTCGTCGTTAGAGACCTGGATGATCTCGTCGATCACCCCGCGGTCGAGGATCGAGGGGACGAAGCCCGCCCCGATGCCCTGGATCTTGTGCGGGCCGGGGGCGCCGCCGGACAGCACCGGCGAGGCCTCGGGCTCCACCGCGATCATCCGCACCGAGGGCTTGCGCGCCTTCAACACCTGGCCGATGCCGGAGATGGTGCCGCCGGTGCCGACGCCGCAGATCACCGCGTCGACGCTTCCCTTGGTGTCGTTCCAGATCTCCTCGGCGGTGGAGACCCGGTGGATCAAGGGGTTGGCCTGGTTTTCGAACTGCTGAGGCATGACCGCGCCGGGGGTGGCCTCGACGATCTCCTTGGCCCGGGCCACCGCGCCGGCCATGCCGCGTTCGGCCGGGGTGAGTTCGAGCTTGGCGCCCAGCAGCAGCAGCATCTTGCGCCGCTCGATGGACATGCTCTCCGGCATGACCAGGGTCAGCTTGTAGCCCTTGGCCGCGGCCACGAAGGCCAGCGCGATGCCGGTGTTGCCGCTGGTGGGCTCGACGATGGCGCCGCCGGGCTTGAGCACGCCCTTGGCCTCCAGATACTCGATCATCGCCACGCCGATGCGGTCCTTCACCGAGCCGATCGGGTTGAAGAACTCCAGCTTGGCCAGCACCTCGCCCTTGGGCTTCAGCGCCGCGGTCAGGCGCGGCAGGCGCACCAGCGGGGTGTCGCCCAAGGTGTCGAGGATGGAGTCGAAGATCTTGCCGCGGCCTTCGCGCCGATAGCGGGCGGCGTCGTAGGTCTTGTCGGGGGTGGCGTCCATGACCGGGTGTCTCTTCTTTTCGCGGGGGCCTTTTGGCCTGCGAACCTAAGACTTCCGGCTAGGCGTTGGAAGGGGTGGGCTACGCCGCGGCCATGGCGGCGGCGGGCGCCAAGAGGGGTTCCAGCAGTTCCCGGGCCAGCCAGCGCACCACCGGGACGGCCACCCCGTCGCCGACCACATGGTGGGCGGAGGTCGCGGCTTTCGGCAGGAGGTAGCCGTCCGGCAGGCCCATCAGGCGGGCGGCTTCCCGGGCGGTGAGCAGCCGGGTCCGCGCGCGGCCGTCCTCGACCACCACGATCGCCTGGCGCGAGGAGCCGCCGCGGGGGGTGCGCAGACAACCGGCCAGGCCATCGAAGCGAACCTCGGCCCGCTGCACCCGATGGCCGGCCTCCACACGGGTCCGGCGGAACACCGCGCCCACGGCGCGGCCCTGCTGCGCCGCAAGCTTGGCGCGGTGCAGGGGCGCCATCAGCGCCAGCCAGCGGGACGTGCGCTCCGGGGCGTGCCAGACGACCTGAGCGTCCGGTTCGAGCAGGGCCGCGAGGTCGGTGTTGCGCCAGGCCGGCGCCGCGAGACGCCACCAGACCCAGCCGTCGGCCACGTCGGGCGGCAAGCCGGCGGCGGCGGCCTTCACGGCGCGGGTGTGAAAGGGACTGTCGCCGGTCAGGCCCGGCGGGGGGGCGCCCAGGACGGCGACGACGAACACCCGCGGACGCGATTGGGGAAGGAAGCCGGCCGCGTCGATCTCCAGCGCGCCGAAAGCGTAGCCCTGCGCCGCCAGGGCCCGGCCCAGGGCCGCGAAGTCGGCGCCCCCGTTTGAGGTCAACAGGCCGGTGACGTTCTCGATGACGATGGCCCGCGGCGCGCGACCCTCCGCGCCCAGGGCCCCCACCAGCCGCCAGAAACCGAAGACGGCCGAGGACCGCCCGCCCGCCAGCCCGGCCCGGCCACCGGCCAGGCTGAAGTCCTGGCAAGGCGACGACGCCCAGGCGAGGTCGGCCTGTCCCGGCAGATCGGCGGCTGTCACCTGCCACACGTCGCCCTCGCGGAAATGACCCGTGGCGTCAGGGAAATTGGCGCGATAGGTGGCCGCCTTCACGGCGTCGAAGTCGTTGGCGAAACCGCAGGCCCAGCCCGCGCCCAGGCCCAACCGCGCCATGCCGCCGCCGGCGAAGAACTCAAGGAAGGTGAAGGGCCGACTCACACGTCAAGGGTAGCGCAGTTCAGAGATTCCGCGATGATGGCGGCCATGCGCATCCTCATCCTCCTGAGCCTCGTCGCCCTGGCCGCCTGCCAGCCCAAGACACCTGAACCGGCGCCGAAGTCTGCGCCCGTTGACACCTCCGCCGGGCCCGCGGTGTCGGTTTCCGACTTCAGCCAGGATATGAATGCGGTAGGTACGGAGCCGTTCTGGGGCGTGAAGGTGCGCGGTACCGAGATCACCCTGTCACGGCCCGATGCGGCCGACCTGGTCACCAAGGCGCCGGGGGCGGCGATCCAGAGCGGGCGAGCGACCTGGGCGGCGACTTCGGCGGACGGCAAGGCGCTGAAGCTGACGCTCTACGTCAGCCCCTGCTCGGACGGGATGAGCGACCTGACCTATCCGATGGCGGCGGAGGTGGAGCTGGCCGGGGAGACCCTGCGCGGCTGTGCGGCCAAGACGGCTGAAATGCCCCGCGAGGGTGGGCGGCCTTAGCCGCCGTTGAGGTCCAGGGTCTGGATCTGCGAGCGCGCATCGGCCTGGTTGTTGGTCGGCGCCGGCAGGGCGAAACCGATGGCGATGGCGATGGCCGCCACGGCGGCGAGGACCGCCTTCAGCGGCAGGGCATGACTCATCGGGTTTCTCCGTCCAGTCCCGCAGGAAAGCCCCGCAGCGTCTTCAGTTCCCAAGGTGAAGCTGCGACCTCTTGACCGCGCCGGGCGCGCGGGCGGCTAATGATCGCCTGTGGCCGGAACGATCCGCCGACAGGGAGGCGAGCATGGAACGGGCCTATGACCTGGTGATCCGCGGCGGGACCGTGGCGGACGGCTCGGGCGGGCAGCCCTTCGAGGCCGACATAGGCGTCAAGGACGGGCTGGTGGCCGCAGTCGGGCAGATCTTGGGGTACGGCGCCGAGGAGATTGACGCGCGCGGGCGGCTGCTGACCCCGGGCTTCGTGGACATCCACACCCACTATGATGGCCAGGCCGCCTGGGACACGCGGATGCAGCCGTCGTCCTGGCACGGGGTGACCACCGTGGTGATGGGGAACTGCGGTGTAGGGTTCGCGCCCTGCAAAGCCGAGGACCACGACCGCCTGATCCGCCTGATGGAAGGCGTCGAGGACATCCCCTTCCCGGTGCTGCAGGAGGGGCTGCCGTGGAACTGGGAGAGCTATCCGGACTATCTCGACGCCCTGGGCCGCCGGCGGTTCGACATCGACGTGGGCAGCCAGCTGCCGCATGCGGCGCTCAGGGTCTTCGTGATGGGCGAGCGCGGGGCGAACCGCGAGCCGGCCACTGAGGCCGACATCCACGCCATGGCCGCCATCGCCCGGCGGGCGGCGGACGCCGGAGCCCTGGGCTTTTCCACCTCGCGCACCCTGAACCACCGCACCTCCGACGGCCAGCCGACCCCGACGCTCACCGCCGGCGAGGACGAGCTGACCGGCATCGCCATGGGCCTGGCCGCCGCCGGCAAGGGCACGCTGCAGGTGGTCTCCGACTTCGCCGATCCGGAGGCCGAGTTCGCCATGCTGCGCCGGCTGGTGGAGCGTTCGGGCCGGCCGCTGTCGTTCAGCCTGGTGCAGAGCCCTCGGGCGCCGGAGGGCTGGCGCTTCCTCCTTGAGAAGCTGAGCGAGGCGACGGCGGCGGGCCTGCCCATGCGCGCCAAAGTGGCCGGGCGGCCGGTGGGCATACTGTTCGGCTTCGAGCTGACCCTGAACCCGTTCAGCCATCATCCCAGCTACCGGGAGATCAAGGACCTGCCGCTGGCGCAGAAGCTGGCCCGCCTGCGCGATCCGGCGTTCCGCGCCCAGCTCCTGGCCGACCAGAGCACCGCCGAACGCGGCTTCGCCGGGTCCCAGCCGCGCAACTGGGCGACCATGTTCCTGATGGGCGACGAGCCCGACTACGAACAGACGCCGGACCAGACCGTCGAGGCGATCGCTGCGCGCCGCGGGCTGGACCCTGCCGCGGTGGCGCTGGACCACATGCTGACCAACGACGGGCGCGGCATGCTCTACCTGCCGTTCCTCAACTATGCCGACGGGTCGCTGGACCCCAGCTACGAGATGCTGACCCACCCCGACGCCGTGCCGGGCCTTTCCGACGGTGGCGCGCATGTGGGCATGATCTGCGACGGCAGCTTCCCCACCTCGAACCTCACCCACTGGACCCGGGACCGCACGCGGGGCCCGAAGCTCGCCGTCGAGCGGATGGTCAAGGCGCAGACCTGGGACACCGCCCAGGCGGTGGGCCTCTGCGACCGGGGCCTGATCGCGGTGGGCTACCGCGCCGACCTCAACGTCATCGACTACGGCGCCCTGAAGCTGCGCAAGCCCGAGGTGGCGTACGACCTGCCGGCGGGTGGGCGTCGCCTGATCCAGAGGGCGGACGGCTATGTGGCCACCGTGGTCGCCGGCCAGGTCACCTATCGCGACGGCGAGCCCACCGACGCCCTGCCCGGTCGGCTGCTGCGGGGAGCCCAGACCGCGCCCGTGGCGATCGCGGCGGAGTAGCCAGGCTCGTTAGGCGATACTTCAGGGCTCGCCCCTAGAACCTCCCCAGAATTGAGGCGACATGTCGGCCATCTCAGGTACGCGAACCCTCCACCGCCTGATCTATGTCAGCCACCAGATGATCAAACCCGCCGCGCTGGACGAGACGCTGGGCGACATCATCGGCGCCTCGATCCGCAACAACCGGCAGGTAGCCATGACGGGGCTGCTGCTGGCGCACGACGGCTATTTCTTGCAGGCCCTGGAAGGCCCCGCGGAAGCGGTGATGAACACCTACCGGCGCATTCTCGACGACCGCCGCCACGACGGCTCCAAAGTGCTGGGCGCGGGACCGGCCGGGACCCGCGCCTTCGGAAGCTGGAACATGTGCGCGCGGCAACTGAGCCCGGCGGACACCGCCATCGTGGACACGCTGGGCCGAGGCGCGCGCTTCGATCCCGAGGCCATGTCCGGACCCGCGGCGCTGCGGCTCCTGAAGGCGGTGCGCAACATCCAGGACGAGACGCAGCGCGCCTACGACTGAGCACAGGAACGCGCGCCAAGCCGCATCGCTTTTCGCGCGAGTCACCGCCATAAACGCAGCGATGACCGCCGCCCTCGCCGAAGCCCCCCCGAGCCCCCTGGACGAGGCGCGGGAGATCCTGCGCCGGACCTTCGGGCACGCCGAGTTCCGCGGGATGCAGGGCGAGGTGATCGCCGAAATCCTGGCCGGGCGCAGCGCCATGGCGGTGTTGCCCACCGGCGGCGGCAAGAGCCTGTGCTACCAGATCCCCAGCCTGATCCGGCCGGGCCTGGGCCTGGTGGTCTCGCCGCTGATCGCCCTGATGGCCGACCAGGTGGCCGGGCTGCAGCAGTCCGGCGTGGCCGCCGCCCGGCTGGATTCCAACATTGACCCCTCCGAGAAGGCGGAGACCTGGCGGCGCATCGAGGCGGGCGAGCTGGACCTGCTCTATCTGTCGCCCGAGGGGCTGATGCAGCCCTGGATGATGGACCGCCTGGCGCGCACGTCCCTGGCGCTGATCGCCATCGACGAGGCCCACTGCGTCAGCCAGTGGGGCCACGACTTTCGGCCCGAGTACCGGATGCTGGGGCGGCTGGCGGACATCTTCCCCAACGTGCCGCGCCTGGCGGTGACGGCCACGGCGGACGCCCGGACCCGCGACGACATCCGCGGCGAGCTGCGGCTGGAGGACAGCCGCGAGTTCGTGGCCAGCTTCGCCCGGCCGGAGCTGATCCTCACCGCTGAGCGCAAGCGCGGCCAGGGGCACAAGCGGGTGGTGGAGCTGGTCACCGCCCGGCCGGACCGCTCCGGGGTGATCTATGCCGGCTCCCGCGACGGCACCGAGAAACTGGCCGAGGCGCTGCGCGCCGCCGGCGTCCCGGCGGTGGCCTATCACGCGGGCCTGGAGCGGACGCTGCGCACTGAGCGGCTGGAACAGTTCCTGGAGGCGGACGCCGCGGTGATGGTGGCCACCATCGCCTTCGGCATGGGGGTGGACAAGCCGGACGTGCGCTTCGTGATCCACGCCGACCCGCCGGCCTCCATCGAGGCCTACTGGCAGGAGGTCGGCCGGGCCGGCCGCGACGGGGACCCGGCGGAGGGCATTACCCTCTATGGCGCCGCCGACATGGCCTGGGCGCTCCGCAGGATCGCCGAGCGTGACGTGGACGAGACGGTCAAGCAGGTGCAGGTCCGCAAGGTCCGCCAGTTCTACGCCATGATGGACGGGGTCGGCTGCCGCGCCACGGCAGTCCGGCGCTACTTCGGTGAGACCGAGGCAGAGCCCTGCGGCCAGTGCGACCTGTGCACCGGGGCGGTGGAGACCACCGACGCCACCGAGGCCGCCCAGAAGGCGCTGTCCGCCGCGCACCGGCTGGCCGGCCGGTTCGGCCGCGGCCGGCTGGTGGACCACCTGACGGGCAAGACCAAGGAGGTGAGCGCACAGGAGGCGTCGCTCTCCACCTGGGGGATCGGGACCGAGCTCAGCCAGGCCCAGTGGCGCGACCTCACCGAGCAGTTGCTGTTCGAGGGCCTGTTGCGCGAAGACCCCAACGACGGCCGGCCGCTGGTGGGCCTGGGCGACGCCGAGGCGGTGCGTGCGGTGTTCCGCGGCGAGCGGCGCGTGGCCATGCGCAAGTCGGTGGAGGGTGACGACGATACCTCCCGGTCAGGCCGGCCGCGCAAGCGCAGCCGCGAGGCCGCCGCCGCCCTCGCCCCCGCCGACCAGCCCCTGTTCGAGGCGCTGCGCGCCTGGCGCAGCAGCGAGGCCAAGACCCAGCATGTGCCGCCCTATCTGATTTTCCATGATCGCACCCTGGTGGAGATCGCCCAGGTGAAGCCCGCCGCCCGCGCCGCCCTGGAGCGCATCAACGGCGTCGGCGAGGGCAAGCTCGCCCGCTACGGCGAGGCAGTGCTGGCGGTGGTCCGGGGGTTCGAGGGCTGAGAGGACAAGGGGGCCCAATGCCAGGCCGACGCCCAGGTTAGGGGTTGCTGTGAACGGAGGAAGGGGCTCGGCGCGTGGCTCGCAAGTCCTGCCGACCGCGAACCCTTTACCCGCCGGGACTTGCAACGCCCGCACGGGACAGAGGCGGGCATGACCAGTCGGGCGGATGACCTCCACTTGGAGGCAAGCGGGGCCGTCAGGCGGCGTGAACCTCAAGGGTCACGCCGGACGAGCGTTGCAGAAAGCCGATGACGGCGAAAAGGTTGGTGGCGTTTGGGTTGCCGCGCGGGCCGAACATCCGCATCAGGCTCTTGGTCGGGGTGCCGGTGAAGATCGACAAGGTTTCAAAGCCAACAGTGGCGTTGATGTAGTCGCGTAGCACGGCCTTGCCGGTATCGACGTCGCCTTCCAACAAGGCGTTTACGCCTTCGGTCAGCAGAGCCTGCTTGAACACGGGATCGCGCGTGACCCGGGCTTTTACCGTGTCCTTGAAGGATCGGGTCAGCGCCATCACGTCTTGCCTTTCAACTGCGCCTTCCAGCGCGCGTCTTGTAACCTGTCCATCGCGCCTTCGCGGCCTCAATGTCCTTGGCCTGGCGCCGCTTGGTCCCGCCGCCCAGCAGAATCACCAGGCGCCTGCCAGACCATCCGAGATAGACCCTGTATCCTGGGCCGTAGTTGATCCGGTATTCCATGAGCCCGTCTCCGACTCCCTTGAGATTGGACGTTGCGCCGCAAGCGATCCGCGCCACCGCAACCGTCACCTTGGCGGCGGCGACCGGGTCCAAGTCTTCGAACCAGTCGGCGAACGGGCTTTGGCCCGCGTCGTTCACATACTCCTCAATCTCGACGCCATAAGGTAACATATACGATACCTTATTTCAAGTCCGCCGCGGACAACCGGCTGGGACGTTGCGCTCGGTTCCTGACAGCCTCTACACGTCCACCTCGGCGTCCAGGGCGTTGGCCTGGATGAACTCTCGGCGGGGCTCGACCAGGTCGCCCATCAGGCGGGTGAACATGTCGTCGGCGTCGTCGGCGTGGTTGACGCGGACCTGCAGGAGGGTGCGGGCGTCCACGTCCAGGGTGGTCTCCCAGAGCTGCTCGGGGTTCATCTCCCCCAGGCCCTTGTAGCGCTGGATGGAGAGGCCCCGGCGGCCGTTGTCCATCACCGCGCCGACCAGGTCGAGCGGGCCGCGGACGGTGGTGGTGCGGTCCTTGCGGGTGTAGGTGGCCGGCCCCGGGAACACCTGGGCCAGTTCCTTGGAGCGCTCCGACAGCCGCCGCGCGTCGGCGGCGTGCAGCAGGAGGTCGTCGAGCACGATCCGTTCGGAGACCCCGCGCTTGATGCGCGAGAACACGAAGCCGCCGCCCTCGCCCTTTTCGCCGGACCAGGCGCCGTCGCCCTCCTCGGCATAGAGGTCCAGGCGCCTGGCGGCCACATCGGGATCGCCGCCGTCGGCCAGCAGGCCAGCCAGGGCCGCCTGTTCGATGGCGAAGGCCGGCGCCCGGGTGGCCAGGCGCTCCACATTGGCCTTGGCCCCGCGGGCGGTCTGCACGAGGGCCAAGAGGTCCTTGCCGGTGAGGCGCTCGCCGGACGCCAGGTCCAGGGTGGCGGAATCAACGCCTTCGTCGATCAGGTAGACCTCAAGTTCGGCGTCGTCCTTGAGGTAGCGCGTGGACTTGCCCTTGGACGCCTTATAGAGCGGCGGCTGGGCGATATAGAGGTATCCGCGCTCAATGATCTCCGGCATCTGCCGGTAGAAGAAGGTGAGCAGCAGGGTGCGGATGTGGGCGCCGTCCACGTCGGCATCGGTCATCACCACGATCTTGTGGTAGCGCAGCTTGTTGATATCGAACTCGTCGCGGCCGATGCCGGCGCCGAGCGCCATGATCAGGGTGCCGATCTGGTCGGACCCCAGCATCTTGTCGAAGCGGGCCCGCTCGACGTTGAGGATCTTGCCCCGCAGCGGCAGGACGGCCTGGTTCTCGCGGTTGCGGGCCTGCTTGGCCGAGCCGCCGGCTGAGTCACCCTCCACCAGGAAAATCTCCGACTTGGCCGGGTCCTTTTCCTGACAGTCAGCGAGCTTGCCGGGCAGGGACGAGATATCCAGCGCCGACTTGCGCCGGGTCAGTTCGCGGGCCTTGCGGGCGGCCTCCCGGGCGGCGGCGGCCTCGGCGATCTTGTGGACGATCAGGCGGGCCTCGACGGGGTGCTCCTCGAACCAGCTGGCCAGGCCCTCCTGCACCAGGCCTTCCACAGCCGGGCGGACTTCG
Source organism: Phenylobacterium sp. (assembly GCF_046590535.1). Lineage (GTDB taxonomy): Bacteria > Pseudomonadota > Alphaproteobacteria > Caulobacterales > Caulobacteraceae > Phenylobacterium. Next base: position 9,815 of record NZ_JBKJTG010000060.1, read on the forward strand.
GAGGAGACCAGCTTGTCCTTGGTCTGGGACGAGAACTTCGGGTCGGGGACCTTGACCGAGAGCACGCAGGTCAGGCCCTCACGGGCGTCCTCGCCGGAGACCGAGACCTTCTCGCGCTTGGCCGCGCCGGAGCTCTCCGCATAGTTGGAAATCACCCGGGTGAGCGCGGAGCGGAAGGCCGCCAGGTGGGTGCCGCCGTCCCGCTGGGGGATGTTGTTGGTGAAGCAGAGCACGTTCTCGTGGTAGCCGTCGTTCCACCAGAGCGAGAGGTCCAGCTCGACATTCTCACGCTTGCCGCGGATCACCAGCGGCGTCTTCAGCAGCGGCGTCTTGGCCTTGTCCAGGTGGCGCACGAAGGCTTCGATGCCGCCGTCGTAGTGCATCACCTCGACGAAGGGCTCGGCCTCGCGGTTGTCCTTCAGCCAGATGGTCACGCCGGAGTTCAGGAAGGCCAGCTCGCGCAGCCGATGCTCCAGCGTCTTGCGGTCGAAATCGATGAACGCGAAGGTCTCCAGCGAGGCCAGGAAGGTGACCTCGGTGCCGGACAGGGGCTCGCCGTTCTCGCGCATGGGCGCGTCGCCGGTGACCACCAGGGGCGAGACCGCGTCGCCGCCGCGGAACTCCATCTCGTAGGCCTTGCCGCCCCGGTAGATCTTCAGCTTCAGCCACTCGGAGAGCGCATTGACCACCGAGACGCCGACGCCGTGCAGGCCGCCGGAGACCTTGTAGGAATTCTGGTCGAATTTCCCGCCGGCGTGCAGCTGGGTCATGATCACCTCGGCCGCCGAGA
>NZ_JBKJTG010000123.1:0-9603 GCF_046590535.1 Phenylobacterium sp.
GATGTCCATCTGGATCGACGTGATGCCCTTCTTCGTGCCACCGACCTTGAAATCCATGTCGCAGAGATAATCTTCGGTGCCGAGGATGTGCAGCCGGCCTTCCTTCGCCTGCTCGAGCGCAACCTTCATGATCTCGGGCGTGATGCCCTCGACCTTGATGTCCATCTGCAGCGTCGTGACGCCATCCTTGGTGCCAGCGACCTTGAAATCCATGTCGCCGAGGTGGTCCTCGTCACCCAGGATGTCTGAGAGAACGGCGAAGCCGTCCTTTTCCAGGATCAGGCCCATGGCGATGCCGGACACCGGCTTCTTCAGGGGCACGCCCGCATCCATCAGGGCCAGCGAGGAGCCGCAGACCGAGGCCATCGAGGACGAGCCGTTGGACTCGAAGATCTCGGCGACCAGGCGGATCGTGTAGGGGAACTCCTCAACCGACGGCAGCATCGGACGCAGCGCCCGCCAGGCAAGCTTGCCGTGGCCGACTTCGCGGCGCCCCGGCGCGCCCATGCGGCCCGTTTCTCCCACCGAGAAGGGGGGGAAATTGTAGTGCAGCATGAACTTCTCATAGTACTTGCCGTCGAGAGCATCCATGAGCTGCTCGTCGTCGCCGGTTCCGAGGGTGGCCACGACCAGGGCCTGGGTCTCGCCGCGGGTGAACAGCGCCGAGCCGTGCGCCCGGGAGAGCACGCCCACTTCCGAGACGATCTGGCGGACCTGGTCGACCTTGCGGCCGTCGATGCGCACGCCGGTGTCGAGGATCGAGCGGCGGACGATGTCGGCCTCAAGTTCCTTGAAGACGCCGATCAGCTTCAGCGCGTCGATGCCGGCCGGGTTCTGGTCGGACTTGGCGAAGGTCTTGACGGCCTTTTCCTTGGCCGCGGTGAGCGCGGCGTGGCGCTCAGTCTTGCCCATGATCTTGTAGGCGGCGGTCAAGTCCTTGCCGATGGACTTCTTCACTTCGGCCTTCAGGGCGTCGGTGTCGTCGGCCTGGAAGTCGAACGGCTCTTTGGCGGAGTGTTCGGCCAGTTCGATGATCGCGTCGATGACGGGCTGCATGCCGGCGTGGGCGAACATCACGCCCTTGAGCACTTCGTCCTCGGTCATCTCCTGGATCTCGGACTCGACCATCATGACCGCGTCATGGGTGCCGGCGACCACCAGGTCCATCCGGCTGTCCTTCATCTCTTCGATCGTGGGGTTGAGCACGTACTCGCCCTCCACGAAGCCCACGCGGGCGCCGGCGATCGGGCCCATGAACGGGGCGCCGGAGATCACCAGGGCGGCCGAGGCGGCCACCAGGGCCACCACGTCAGGATCGTTTTCCAGGTCGTGGGCCAGCACGGTGCAGACCACCTGGACTTCGTTCTTGAAGCCCTTCACGAACAGCGGCCGGATCGGGCGATCGATCAGGCGCGAGGTGAGGGTTTCCTTTTGCGAGGGCGCGCCTTCGCGGCGGGGGAAGCTGCCGGGGATCTTGCCGGCGGCGTAGAACTTCTCCTGGTAGTTGACGGTGAGGGGGAAGAAGTCCTGACCGGGCTTGGCGGCCTTGGCGAACACCGCGGTGGCCAGCACCATGGTCTCGCCGTAAGTGGCCAGCACCGCGCCGTCGGCTTGGCGGGCCATGCGGCCGGTTTCGAGGGTCAGCGTCTTGCCGCCCCACTCGATGGTCTTGCGCTTGATGTTGAACATTTGTCGTTTCTTTCTATCCCGGCGGCCGCATTGCCGGCGGGGACGGACAGGGATCGGCTTTCCGAAATCCTCTCCAAATGAACAGGCGGGGTGAGGATTTCAATTGAACCCTCGGCGTACGGATGGGGCCCGACTGGGGTCCCGGGGCCGCATGAATCCTCCGGCCTGTTTGCGGAGGAGCGGTGGGTAAGCACGTCAGACGGCTCGCCCGGCGCAAGGCCGGGGAGGGTCTTGGTGATCGGACTAGCGGCGCAGGCCGAGGATCTCGATCAGCTTCTGATAGCGGTCCACGTCGGACGTCTTCAGGTGATCCAGGAGCGACCGGCGGGCGGAGACCAGCTTGAGCAGGCCCCGGCGCGAGTGGTTGTCCTTCTTGTGGGTCTTGAAGTGTTCTGTGAGGTTCGAAATCCGTTCGGACATGATCGCCACCTGGACTTCGGCGCTGCCCGTGTCCGCGTCGCCGCGGCCATGGGTCTTGATCACTTCAGCCTTGCGTTCGGTCGTAATCGACATCGGGTTTGTCTCCGCTCTTTCAAAGATTGAAGACCCGCGAGGGCTCGAGCCGGCCCGCGCGCATCTCGCAGAGTGCGACCACTGATCCGCCCGATGTGGCTGAAACGATGCGGGAGCCCGGCTTGAGCCTGGCTTTCACCGCTTCAACCTGTCGGGGAACGAGAACGATCGGCCGTCCCTGCTTCAGTCTGAAGGCGTCTTCGTCGGTCACGGCCAGCTCCGGGATGTCGTCCAGGGCGGTCTCGACCGGAAGCAGCGCCTCCGACTGGCGGACCTTATGCCCTAAATCCTCCAACATTTCCAGCGTCACGGCGGAGGCCTCGGTGAAGCCGCCCACGCGGGTGCGCCGCAGGTCCGCCACGTGGCCGCAAGCCCCCAGCATTTCCGCCAAATCGCGGACCACGGCGCGGACATATGTGCCCTTGCCGCACTCGATTTCCAGGGTGATGTGGTCGGCGTCGGGCGCGTCGGCGACCCGGGCCGAGTGGATGGTCACGGGCCTGGCCTTCAGCTCCACCGGCTGTCCGGCGCGGGCCAGGTCGTAGGCCCGCTCCCCGTCCACCTTGATGGCCGAGAAGATCGGTGGTGTCTGCATGATTTCGCCCACGAAGCTGGGCAGGGCGGCCTCCACCTGAGCCAGCGTCGGGCGGACGTCGGACGCAGTCAGCGTCTCGCCCTCGCGGTCGTGGGTGGCGGTGGTGCGGCCCCAGGCGATGGTGAAACGATAGGCCTTGTCGGCGTCCACCAGGAACGGGACCGTCTTGGTGGCCTCGCCGAGCGCGATCGGCAGGATGCCGGTGGCCAGGGGGTCAAGGGTGCCCGCGTGGCCGGCCTTCTGCGCGTTGAAGATTCGCCGGACCCGGCTGACCGCGTGCGTCGAGGTCAGGTCGTAAGGCTTGTCCAGGCAGATCCAGCCGGAGACCGGGTCGCCCTTGCGGCGCCTGGCCATCAGTCTTCGTCTTTCCAGGCGTCCGAGGGCGGCTGGGGTTGCAGGTCCTGGCGCACCCGCGGATCGTCGAACAGGCGGCTCATCCTCTCCGCCGCGCCGAAGGTCTGGTCGTGGATGAACTTCAGCTCCGGGGTGAACTTCATGTCGATGGACTGGCCCAGGCGCCCGCGCAGGAACTTGGTGTGGCGGTTGAGGGCGTCCACCACCTCCGGCGAATGCTCTCCGCCAAGGGGTTCGACGAAGACCATGGCGTGGCGCAGGTCCGGGCTCATGCGGATCTCGGTGACGGTCACCGAGACGCCGGCCATGACCGGGTCCCTGATCTCCTCGTGAAGCATGATCTCCACCAGGGCGTGGCGCATCAGCTCGCCGGCGCGCAGTTGCCGTTGGGTGGGACCCTGGTTGGTCCGGGTGGGCTGGAAGGGGCGTTTCATCGGCGTGGGCCTTGGCATGCCTGGGGCGCGGGTCGGACGCCGCCGCCAGGGAAAGGGCGCGCTTCTAGGCGCGCGGGCCGGTGAAGTCCAGCCTCAGCCCTTCAGGCGTAGCTCGGCGAGGTCGCCCTCGAAGCCTGAGAGCCGCCAGCGGTCGTCGGCGCCCTTGGTGAAGATCAGCAGGCAAGGCCCTTCCTTCTGGCGGGTGGCGCAGACCCGGCCGTCGGGCATGGTCTTCAGCGCCTGGGAAATCACCACGCGACCAGGGATCTTGGTCTGGGGCGTGTAGCCGTAGCGCTCGGCGACCATGCGGAAGGCGGAAGGCTGCACCAGGGCTTCGCCGGCGAACTCGGCTAGGCCGGGCGCCAGGATCGAGGCCAGGCCGCCCAGCCGGTTGTCCTTGGCGGCTTCGGCGACCAGGCGGGCCTCGATCTCGGTCTTCAGCGCGGCGCGATCCACATGAGCGTCGAACGCCGCCTGGTCGTTGTCACGGATCGAGATCAAGAGCGCGTGGACGTCGTTGGCGGCGTCGAGCTTCTCCACCGAGGCGCAGCACGCCAGGGCGAAGGCCATCAGGCTCAGAAAGATGCTGCGCACGGAAGGCTCCTGCGGGTGTGGCCGGTTTAACGGCTGAGCCCGGAAACTGGCTGCACCAAGACTTTAGAGGGTCCGCTTGACCTCTTCGAGAGTGAAGCACTCGATGGTGTCGCCGGCCTTGATGTCCTGGAAGCCCGCGAAAGCCATCCCGCACTCCTGGCCGGACTGGACCTCGTTGACCTCGTCCTTGAAGCGCTTGAGCGTCTGCAGGGTGCCCAGTTCCAGCACCACGACGTCGGCGCGGATGATCCGGACGCGGGCGCCCTTGCGGACCACACCCTCGGTGACCCGGCAGCCAGCCACACGGCCGACCTTGGAGATGTCGAAGGCCTGCAGCACCTCGGCGTTGCCAAGGAAGGTCTCGCGCTGGATGGGCGCCAGCATGCCCGAGAGCACGCCTTTGATGTCGTCCAGCAGGTCGTAGATGATCGCGTAGTAGCGGATCTCGACGCCTTCGCGCTCGGCCAGGTCGCGGGCCTGCTTCGAGGCGCGGACGTTGAAGCCGAGGATTGCGGCGCCAGCGCCCTTGGCCAGCATCACGTCGCTCTCGCTGATCGCGCCGGCGCCCGACAGGATGATCCGCGCACGGACCTCGTCGGTGCCAATCTTATCCAGCGAGCCGACGATGGCCTCGGTCGAGCCCTGCACATCTGCCTTGATGACCAGCGGCAGCTCGGAGACCTTCTTGTCGGTGATCTTGGCCATCATCTCGGCCAGGGACGCGCCCTGGACCGGGGCGCCGGCCTTTTCGCGCTTCAGGCGCGTGCGGTAGTCGGTCAGCTCGCGGGCGCGGGCCTCGTTTTCCACCACCGCGAAGGGCTCGCCCGGATCGGGGGTGCCGTCGAGGCCGAGGATTTCCACGGGCACGGACGGGCCCGCTTCGTTGACCTGTTCTTCGCGCTCGTTGAGCAGCGCGCGGACCCGGCCAAAGTTGGCGCCGGCCACCACGATGTCGCCGCGCTTCAGGGTGCCGCGCTTGACCAGCACGGTGGAGACGGCGCCACGGCCGCGGTCCAGCTTAGCCTCGATCACCACGCCGTCGGCGGTGCGGTCGGGGTTGGCCTTCAGGTCGAGCACCTCGGCCTGCAGCAGGATGGCTTCCAGCAGGTTGTCGAGGCCCATCTTCTGGGTGGCGGAGACCTCGATGGCCTGGGTGTCGCCGCCCAGGCTTTCCACGACAATCTCGTGTTGCAGGAGCTCGTTGATCACCCGGGTCGGATCGGCCCCGTCCTTATCGATCTTGTTGATCGCCACGATGATCGGCGCGCCGGCCGCCTTGGCGTGATTGATCGCCTCGATGGTCTGCGGCATGACGCCGTCGTCGGCGGCCACCACGAGGACCACGATGTCGGTGACGTTGGCGCCGCGCATCCGCATGGCGGAGAAGGCGGCATGGCCGGGGGTGTCCAGGAAGGTGACCCGCTGGCCATCCTCCAGGCGCACCTGGTAGGCGCCGATATGCTGGGTGATGCCGCCGTGCTCGCCGGACACCACGTCCGTGGAGCGCAGCGCGTCCAGCAGGCTGGTCTTGCCGTGGTCCACGTGGCCCATGATGGTCACCACCGACGGACGCGCCAGCAGGTGGTCGTCCACGTCCTCGGCGCCGATGAAGCCGCTCTCGACGTCGGCTTCGGACACCCGGCGTACGGTGTGGCCGAACTCGGTGGCCACCAGCTCGGCGGTGTCGTTGTCGATGACGTCGTTGATCTTCAGCATCACGCCCTGACGCATCAGGAATTTGGTGATCTCGACGCCGCGGATCGCCATCCGGTTGGCGAGCTCGCCCACGGTGATGACGTCGGGAATGATCACTTCGCGGGCTGCGCGGACCTGCTCCTGGCCACCGCCCTTGCGCTTCTCGCGTTCACGTTCACGGGCCCTGCGGACCGAGGCCAGCGAGCGCATACGCTCCGCGCCGTCGGCGTCGCCGGCGACGGTCTGGATGGTCAGGCGGCCTTCGCGGCGCTGCGGCGCGCCCTTGGCGCGGGAAATGGCCTTGGACGGGGCCGCGTCGCGACGGCGGTCGTCCTCGTCGGGCCGGCGGTCGAGGCTGGCCGCGCCGGGGCGCGGGGCCTGGCGCGCGGCGCGCTGAACTTCGGGGGTGGCGGGGGGCGCGTCGGGACCGGTGCGCGGCGCGCCTCTGGCGCCGGCGGGGCCGCGCGGGGCGCCCGGAGCCGGACGCGGCGAGAGCGCCGAGAACCGCACGGTGTCGCCGCCGGGACGGGCCCGGTCGTCGCGTGTCGGGGGACGGTCGCCGGTGGGGCGCACCGGCGCGTGGTCGTCGCGGGCCGGACGGGCGTCGGGCCGCGGCGCGCGCTGGTTGAACGTCGCGCTCTCGAAGCGCGCCGCCGGCGGGGCGGGCCGGTAGGTGGTGGTGCTGGCCCGGTCGTCGCGGCGTTCCGGGGAGGGTTGATAGGTGCGGGTCTGGCCGGCGCCCAGGGTGCGGTCGATGGGCGGGCGGGGCGCGGGCGCGGCGGCCTGTACGGGCGCAGCGGGGGTCGGGTCGGTCGCGGGCGGGGCCGGGGCGGCCGGAGCCTCTGCGACCGGAGCAGCGGCCACGGGAGCGGGCGTCGGAGCCGGCGCGGGCTCGGCCACCGAAGCGGCTGCGGCCGGGGCGGCGGCCAGGGGGGCGCTGGCGACCAGCGCCTGGCGCTCGGCGGCCTGGGTTTCCTGTTGCTGGCGGGCGAGTTCGATGGCCCGCTGACGGGCGGCGCGTTCCTCGGCCGACAGGCCTGATGCGTCCTGGCCGCCGGCGGCGCGCGGCGCGGGGGCGGTCGGGCGCGGGTCGAATACGCGCTTCTCGGCGGACGAAGGGGCCGCAAGATTGCCGGCGACGCCCGTATGGGTGCGGGCGCGCTTGGTCTCGACGACCACGGTCTTGGAACGGCCATGGCTGAAGCTCTGCTTCACCGTGCCGGCGCTGACCGATCCGGCCCCACGGGGCTTCAGGGTCAGGGGCGGGCGTCCGCCCGGGGCGGCGTTGCGGCCGTTGTTGTTCTCGTCGCTCATGCGCTCGCTTTACTTACCGACCGGGCGGTCCCGGCCAAACGGATCGATCAAATGGCGAAAGCGGGACTTTAGGTCCCGCTTACCGAAGGTTCCTCGCGCCAACTCTCAGGAAAGAGCGGGCAAAAGCCCGATAGCCGCTGGGCGTCTTCAGTCCAACGGCCGGCGGCTCGCCCCGCAAGGAAGGCGGTGTGTATCACATTCTCCAGCCCCAAGGCCAAACCCAATTCCTCGGCGCTGAAGACGCCGAAAAGCCCGGGCCTGCGGGGTTGTTTGCGGGCCACGGCCCACATCTTGCGGCGGCCGTCCGCGGCGCCGTCGGACGCCTCGACCAGCCAAGCGGCCTTGCCCGACGAGATCGCGGAGGCGGCCTTTTCGAATCCCGAAGTAAGGTCGCCGGCCCTGCGTGCAAGGCCGAGGCCTGAAAGCAGCCGCCTCTTCAGCAGCGTCTCCACCTGGCCGGACAGGTCGGCGGGCGCGGCAAGCTTGGCCTTGGCGGCGCGGGCGAACAGGCCCTTCTTCGCCGCTTGATCCACCGAGGCGCGGTCGGCCACCACCCAGAGCCCGCGGCCCGGCAGCTTGCGCGCCAGGTCGGGGACCACCAGCCCCTCGGGACCCGCCACGAAGCGGATCAGGCGCGCTTCCTCCATCACCTCGCCCGAGACGATGTCGCGCCGCTCGCGCTCGGCTTCGGCCAGGGTGGCGGGCGCGCTCATCAGGGTAGGGCTCAGGCGTCGCGCGCCTCGCCCTCCGCCTCGGCCTGGGCGAACACTTCGCTGTCCTCCAGGGGCTCGGGTTCCGGCTCCGGCTCCGGCTCCGGCTCCGGCTCCGGCGGGGCCTCGACCCAACCCATGGCCACCCGGGCGCGCATGATCAGGTCCTCGGCGTCCTGCGGCTCCAGGGCGAAGCTCTCCAGCACGCCGGCCTCACGGACCCGCTCGCCGCCCTTGGTCTCGAACCAGCCGCGCAGGTCGTCGGGCACCAGGCCGGCAAAGTCCTCCACCGTCTTGATGCCACCTTCGCCCAGGGCCACGGCCATGGGCAGGGTGACGCCATCGATCTCCAGGACGCCGTCCTCGACGCCCAGCTCGCGGCGCTTGCCGTCCAGCTCGGCCGCTTCGCGCTCAAGATAGTCGCGGGCGCGAGCCTGGATTTCCTCGCCGGTGTCCTCGTCGAAGCCCTCGATGGCGGCAATCTCGGACGTGTCGACGTAGGCCACGTCCTCGACGGTGGCGAAGCCTTCGGTGACCAGTAGCTGGGCGATCACCTCGTCAACGTCCAGGGCTTCCTGGAACAAGGTGGTGCGCTCGGAGAACTCGCGCTGGCGGCGCTCGCTCTCCTGGCTCTCGGTCATGATGTCGATCTGCCAACCGGTCAGCTGACTGGCAAGACGGACGTTCTGGCCCCGGCGACCAATCGCCAGGGACAGTTGCTCGTCTGGGGCGACGACTTCGACCCGCTCGTCTTCCTCGTCCATCACCACCTTCGACACCTCGGCGGGAGCCAGGGCGTTGACGATGAACGTGGCCTCGTCCTGGCTCCACTGGATGATGTCGATCTTCTCGCCCTGCAGTTCGGCCACCACCGCCTGCACGCGCGAACCGCGCATGCCGACGCAGGCGCCGACCGGATCGATCGAACTATCGTTGGAGACCACCGCCATCTTGGCGCGGCTGCCCGGGTCGCGGGCCACGGCGCGGATCTCGATCACCGAGTCGTAGACCTCCGGCACCTCCTGGGCGAACAGCTTGGCCATGAAGCCGCCGTGCGCGCGGGACAGCAGGATCTGCGGGCCCTTGGTCTCGCGCCGGACGTCGTAGATGTAGCAGCGGGCCCGGTCGCCGATGTTGAAGTTCTCACGCGGGATCGCCTGGTCGCGGCGCATGATGCCTTCGCCACGGCCCAGGTCGACGACGACGTTGCCGTATTCGACGCGCTTGACCACGCCGTTGACGACCTCGCCCACCCGGTCCTTGAATTCCTCGTACTGGCGCTCGCGCTCCGCCTCGCGGACCTTACCTGTCACCACCTGGCGGGCCATCTGGGTCTGCACCCGGCCGAACTCGAAGGGCGGCAGAACCTCTTCGTAGGTCTTGCCGACGACAGCCTCCTTGTCGGTGCGCTTGGCGTCGGCCAGGCGGATGATGCCGGCGGGCTCCTCGACGGGAACCTCCTCCTCGCCCTCGGCGACCTCGGCGCCTTCCGGCGGCCCGAAGGTGGCGTCGTCGGCGACCACGGTCACGTAGCGCTTGACGATGGTTTCGCCGGTCTTCGGGTCGATCTTCACCCGGATGTCGTGCTCGGCGCCGTAGCGGGCGCGCGCGCCCTTCTGGATCGCCTCCTCGATCGCCTCGATGACGATCTGCTTGTCGATCGACTTCTCGCGGGCCACCGCGTCGGCGATGGTCAGAAGTTCAA
>NZ_JBKJTG010000129.1:0-16592 GCF_046590535.1 Phenylobacterium sp.
CCCGCACCCGCCTGCAGGACGGCCGCCGGCTGCCGGGGGTGGCCAATATCGGGGTGAACCCGACCGTCGAGGGGATCACCAAGCCGCTGCTCGAGGTCTGGCTGTTCGACTTCGACGAGGACCTCTACGACCAGACCATCGAGACCGACCTGATCGCCTTCCTGCGCCCCGAGGAGAAGTTCGCCGGCCTCGACGAGATGACCGCCCAGGTCATGAAGGACGCGGCCCGGGCGCGCGCGATCCTGGGCGCCTAGACTTCCTCTCCGCGGTTGCGAAGGCCGAGGGAGGGGCGAATGCCTATCGGCGGCGCCGCCGCTTTAGTTATGCCCGCGGCTCTGTTAGAGCCTCCGGCCTATGAGTTCGGTTCGGAAATCCCTGCGAATTACCCGCCCGGCGTGACGCCGCCGGACGGCCCCGTTCCAGCGCGCGCCGGGTAGATCCCCGCAACCAGAAGTCCGAACCAAGCTGGAAAGTCCTATGGCCGACGACGCCGAAAAACCCCAACCCAATGCGAAGGGCCGCGACTACCGCGAGACCGTCTTCCTCCCCGACACCCCGTTCCCCATGCGCGCCGGCCTGCCGCAGAAGGAGCCGGAGATCCTCAGGCGCTGGGCCGAAGCCGACCTCTACCACGCGATCCGCAAGGCGCGACAGCAGGCCAAGGCGCCGCTGTTCGTGCTGCACGATGGCCCGCCCTACGCCAACGGCGCCATCCATATCGGCCACGCCCTGCAGAAGACCCTGAAGGACTTTGTGGTCCGCTCGCGGTTCGCCCTGGGGTACGATGTCGATTACCTGCCCGGCTGGGACTGCCACGGCCTGCCCATCGAGTGGAAGGTCGAGGAAGAGTTGCGCGCCAAGGGCCGGCGCAAGGACGAGGTCTCCAAGGCCGAGTTCCGCGCGCGCTGCCGCGAATACGCCGGTGAGTGGATCGGCGTGCAGATGGACGGCTTCAAACGCCTGGGCGTCATCGGCGACTGGGAGCACCGCTACGCCACCATGGACTATTCCAGCGAGGCCGCGATCGTCGCCGAATTCCACAAGTTCGTGGCGTCGGGCCAGCTCTACCGGGGGTCGAAGCCGGTGATGTGGAGCCCGGTGGAGCGCACGGCCCTGGCTGACGCCGAAGTCGAATACCACGACCACACCAGCCCCACCGTCTGGGTGAAGTTCCCGGTGGTGGAAGGCTCCGACGCCGCGGCCGGCGGCTCGGTGGTGATCTGGACCACTACGCCCTGGACCATCCCGGCCAACCGGGCGGTGAGCTACAACGAGGCGGTGGCCTATGCGGTCTACCGGGTCGAGGCGATGGAAGAGGGCCTGGCGTTCGAGCCCTGGGCCAAGCCGGGCGACCGGCTGATCGTCGCCGACAAGCTCGTGGACGAGGTGATGAAGGCCGCCAAGGTGGCCCGCTTCCGCAAGGTTGAAGCGGTAGACTGCCAAGGCATGGTGCTGGCCCACCCGCTGGCGGCGCTGGACGGCCACTACGGCTTCCCGGTGCCGATGCTGGCCGGCGACCACGTCACCGACGACGCCGGCACGGGCTTCGTGCACACCGCGCCGGGCCACGGCGCCGACGACTATGTGGTGTGGCTGGCCCACGGCCACCGGGAGATCCCCGAGACCGTCGACGCGGATGGCGCCTACTATCCCCACGTGGCCCTGTTCGGCGGCCTGAAGGTGCTGGAGACCGAGGGCAAGAAAGCCGGCAGGTTTGGCCCGGCCAACGACGCGGTGATCGCCAGCCTGATCGAGGCTGGCGGCCTGCTGGCCCGCGGGCGGCTGGAGCACTCCTATCCGCATTCCTGGCGCTCCAAGGCGCCGGTGATCTTCCGCAACACGCCGCAGTGGTTCATCCGCATGGACGAGCCCCTGGAGGATGCGGCCCACGCCGGCCGCACCCTGCGCGAGACCGCCCTGGAGGCCATCGACGCCACCGCCTTCTATCCGGAGAGCGGGCGCAACCGCATCCGCGCCATGGTTGAGAGCCGTCCCGACTGGCTGGTCAGCCGCCAGCGGGCCTGGGGTTCGCCGCTGGCCATGTTCGTTGACAATCAAACTGGTCAACCCCTGCACGACGACGAGGTCAACCGCCGCATCGTCGAGGCGATCGCCGAGGAGGGCGCCGACGCCTGGTTCATCCGTCCCGTCACGGACTTCCTCGGAAACCACGACCCGGAGCGCTACGAAAAGGTCGAGGACATCCTCGATGTCTGGTTCGACTCAGGGTCCACCCACGCCTTCGTGCTGGAGGGTCGGGCGAACACCCGCTGGCCCGCCGACCTCTATCTGGAAGGCTCCGACCAACACCGCGGCTGGTTCCAGTCGTCGCTTCTTGAGAGTTCGGGGACCCGCGGACGGGCGCCCTATGACGGGGTCCTGACCCACGGCTTCACGGTCACCGAGACCGGCGAGAAGATGTCCAAGTCCCTGGGCAACGCCGTGGAGCCCGACCAGGTGATCCGCGAGTCCGGCGCGGAGATCCTGCGCCTGTGGGCCGGGATGGTCGACTACACGGAGGACCAGCGGATCGGCAAGACGGTCCTGCAGACCACCACCGACGCCTACCGCAAGCTGCGCAACACCGTGCGGTACCTGCTGGGCGCCCTGGCGGGCTTCAGCGACGCCGAGCGGGTGGGCCTGGAAGAGATGCCGCCCCTGGAGCGCTTCATCCTGCATCGCCTCTGGGAACTGGATGGCCAGGTACGCAGGGCCTACGAGGGCTACGTCTTCCAGGACGTGACCCGGGCGCTGACGGAATTCTGCCAGGTGGAGCTCTCCGCCCTGTTCTTCGACATCCGCCGCGACAGCCTCTACTGCGACCAGCCCACGGCGCTGAGCCGCCGGGCTGCGCGCACGGTGATGGATGCGGTGTTCGAGCGCCTGACCGTATGGCTGTCGCCGATCATGCCGTTCACCATGGAGGAGGCCTGGACGACCCGATTCCCGGACGCCGCCACCAACTGCCTGCGGGTGTTCCCGGAAACGCCGGGGACATGGCGCAACGACGCCGAGGCGGCCCGCTGGGCGCAGGTGCAGGCGGTGACCTCCGTCGTCACCGGCGCGCTGGAGGTGGAGCGCCGTGAGAAGCGGCTGGGCGCCGCCCTGGAGGCCGCGCCGAAGGTGCATGTCTCCGACAACGACCTACTGGCCGCCTTCGACGGGCTCGACCCGGCCGAAGTGTTCCGCACCAGCCAGGCGACGCTCGTCGCCGGCGATGGGCCGGCCGGGGCCTTCCGCCTTACCGAGGTCGCCGGCGTCGCCGTGGAACCAACCCGCGCGGAGGGCCGCAAGTGCGCCCGGTCCTGGCGGGTGTTGCCGGAGGTGGGATCGGACCCACGCTACCCGGACCTGTCCCGCCGCGACGCCGACGCCGTCGCCGCCTGGGACGCCGCTCGCGGAAAGGTGGACGCATGAGCCGGGTCACCCGTCACGGATGGTCGGCCTATGGGCTGGCGGCCTTGGTCATCCTGCTGGACCAGATCTCCAAGGCCTGGGTTCTCGGGGTGCTCAATCTGGCCGAGCGCGGCACCGTGCCGGTGATCGGCCCGCTCCACCTGACCATGGTCTGGAACCAGGGGGTCAGCTTCGGCCTCCTGAAAGCCGAACACGATCTGGTCCGCTGGGCGCTGGTGGCCTTCTCAGTGGGGGTCGCCCTCCTGCTCATCGCCTGGGCGCGCAAGTCCGAGCGGCTGACCTCCGCGGCGGGCCTGGGCCTAGTGATCGGCGGCGCCGTCGGCAACGCCATCGACCGCGCCCGCTTCGGCGCAGTGGCCGACTTCATCGACGTCCAGCGGCTGGGGTTCTTCCCCTGGGTGTTCAATGTGGCCGACGCGGCCATCACCATCGGCGTGGTCCTGCTGCTGCTGGACAGCATGCGGCGAGAACGCCCGGCCTAGGGACGTTGGCGTGAGCCTGCGTTTGCGCTATGCCAAGCAACTTCGCGGCCGGGGGCGGTCTTAGGAGCTTTTGAGTTCATGAGCGTCAACCGAGTGATCGTGGCGACCGCCCTGTTCGCTGCCGTCGGTCTTGCCGGCTGTCAATCGACCCGCGACGCGCTGGGGATGTCCAAGGTGACCCCCGACGAGTTCCGCGTGGTGACCAAGGCGCCCCTGGTGGTGCCGCCTGACTATTCCCTGCGACCGCCAGCGCCTGGCGAGCCCCGTCCGCAGGAACTGCAGCCGGAAAGCGCCGCCCGCAACGCCCTGTTGGGCCAGCGCGACGCCGAAGCCCGCTCCGAGGGCGAGAAGCTGCTGGTGGCCAAGGCCGGCGCCGACAAGGCCGATCCGCTGATCCGCTACGTGGTGGACGACGAATTCGGCGACGTGTCGCACAAGGAAAAGTCCTTCGCCGACCGCGTGATGTTCTGGCGCGGCGACGACAAGCGCGGGGCCCCGGCCGGCGCTGCGGTGGACAACACCGCCACGCCGGTGGACGCCGCCGCAGAACAGGCGCGGGTCACCAGCCTGACCGGCGGCAAGGCCGTAACGATTCAGCGCGACCAGAGCCGCCGCATCAAACTGCCGGGTCTGTAGGCTCCGCGTCGGCTTCGCCCGGGGTCTTCACCGTGAAGCCCTGGGCGCGCAGGCGGTCGAGGACGCCGCCCTGGCTGAGCAGAGGGCGCAGTTGCACCACAGCGATGGCGTGCCCTGGGCGCTTCAGGGCCTGAGCGATCTGCGCGGCTTGATCGGCCTTGATGCGGGCGTCCAGGGCCGCGGCCCCCGGCACCGAATTGATGCAGCGCTCATAGGTCCGCTCCGCCGCCAGGGCGCCGCGCACGTCGCCGTCGGCCCAGGCGCGGGTGGCCGCCAGCGTGCCGTCGGGGCCCTGGTCCACATCCCGTAGCGCCTCGTCCAGGCAGGCTCGACCGGCGCCGTCCCCGGCCTTCACCACCGCCCCCAGCAAGGGCGACAGGTCGTAGGTCTTGCTCTCGATCGGCACGCCAGCCTGCGAGGCCAGCAGGCGGATCAGCTTGTTGGGATCCTGATCCGACAGGCTGTGGGTGTCGCGGTAGTCGGTGATCAGCAGCAGGCCAGCGGCCAGCGGGTTCTTCGTGCCATAGCGGCCGGGCGGCTTGCCCAGCCTGGCCCGGGCGGATGCGAAGCGGGCTTGCTCGGCCGGCGAAAGGGTTTCCTCGAAGGGCCTGGACGACTTCAGGCGCAGATAGCTGATCGCCGCTCCGGGGGCGCCGGCCAGCCGGACCCGCATGCCCTTGGCCGGAACCACCACCACATTGGCGCCGGCCAGCCGGCGCATGAACCCAGCCTGGTCCCAGGCCATCCGCTTGGGGGCCAGCGACGGCACCCCCAGCACATGGACCACCGTGTCGGCGTCCTCCACCCGCCAGAAGGCCGGACCGCGCTCGCGGGCAGTGACCACCAGCTCCTCAACCAGGGTGGCATCCGGATCCACCGGGGTCAGCGGGACCTGGGCGCTCGCCGGAAGGCCAGCCAGCAGCGCGGCGGCGGCGAGCCTGCTCAGCATCCGGCGCGGGAAGGCCGGAATCGTCCTATATTGGCTGGCTCTTGAAAGCCGCATCATGCCGATCCGTCGTCTCCCGCCTGAAACCGTCAACCGCATCGCCGCCGGCGAAGTGGTGGAGCGGCCCGCCAGCGCGGTCAAGGAGCTGGTGGAGAACGCCCTCGACGCCGGGGCGGCCCGGGTCGAGGTGCAGGCCGACGGCGGCGGGCTGACCCGCATCCTGGTGGCCGATGATGGCCAGGGTTTGGCGCCCCACGAGCTGCCGCTGGCGGTGGAACGGCACGCCACGTCGAAGCTGGTCCCGGACGACGCCGGCGACTACGACCTCCTGCGCATCACCACCCTGGGGTTCCGCGGCGAGGCCCTGCCGTCGATCGGCTCGGTGGCGAGGCTCTCGATCACCAGCCGCGCCCGGGGCTCGGCGGATGCCCACGCGATCCTGGTGGAGGGCGGCGCGCTGGGCGCGGTCTCGCCGGCCGCCTTCCCCGGCCCGCATGGCGCCAGGGTGGAAGTGCGCGACCTGTTCTACGCCACCCCCGCGCGGCTGAAGTTCATGAAGTCCGAGCGCTCGGAGGCCATGGCTATCGCCGAGGAGATCAAGCGCCAGGCCATGGCCCATGAGGCGGTGAGTTTCGCCCTGGACCTGGACGGCCGCCGGACCCTTCGCCTGCCCGCCGAGGCCAAGGGGCCTGAGGGGCGGCTGGCGCGCCTCGCGGCGATAATGGGCCGCGACTTCTCGGACAATGCACTGGCTATCGACCACGAGCGCGAGGGGGTGCGGCTGTCGGGCTTCGCGGGCCTGCCCACCTACAACCGCGGCAACGCCGCCCACCAGTACCTGTTCGTAAACGGGCGGCCGGTGCGCGACCGGTTGCTGCAGGGCGCTTTGCGAGCCGCCTATTCCGACTTCCTGGCCCGCGACCGCCATCCGCTGGCCGCCCTCTACATTGAGCTCGACACCGCCTACGTGGACGTCAACGTGCATCCCGCCAAGGCCGAGGTGCGGTTCCGCGATCCGGGGCTGGTCCGGGGGCTGATCGTCGGCGGGTTGCGCCATGCCCTGGCTAGCGCCGGGCACCGAGCGTCAACCACGGTCTCCAGCGCAGCGCTGGGGGGTTTCCGGCCCGGCGGTCAGCAGCCGGCGCAAGGCTTTTCCGCCTGGCGGCAAGGCGGGTGGAGCCCGGGCAGCCTGGCCGCCGCCGTCCAGTCGATCCCTGGGCTGACAGAAGTCTCCGCCCGGGCCGAGCCCATGTGGGACGCGCAGCCGGGGCTGGCTGAAGCCCCCGGCCCGGCGCCCGCGTTCGATCCGGTGGACTATCCCCTGGGGGCGGCCCGCGCCCAGGTGCACGAGACCTATATCGTCGCCCAGACCCGCGACGGCGTGGTGATCGTCGACCAGCACGCCGCCCACGAGCGGCTGGTCTATGAGCGGATGAAGGAGGAGTTGGCGCAGGGCGGCGTCTCGCGCCAGGCGTTACTCTTGCCCGAGGTGGTGGAGCTCGACCCCGCGGAGGCCGAGCGGGTGATCGCTCGGGCGCCCGAGTTGGAAGCCCTGGGGCTGGTGATCGAGGCGTTCGGGCCGGGCGCGGTGTTGGTGCGCGAGACCCCGGCGCTGCTGGGGGAGACTGACGCGGCGGGCCTGGTGCGCGACATCGCCGACGACCTTGCCGAGAACGGCCAGGCCCTGGCGCTCAAGGAGCGGCTGGAGGAAGTCTGCTCCACCATGGCCTGCCACGGCAGCGTCCGCGCTGGGCGCAGGCTGTCTGCGCCGGAGATGAACGCCCTTCTCCGCCAGATGGAGGCCACGCCCCACTCCGGCCAGTGCAACCACGGGCGGCCCACCTATGTGGAGCTGAAGCTGGCCGACATCGAGCGGCTATTCGGGCGGCGCTAGGCGCCGGCGTACCGCAGGAAATGCACCCGCGCGGCGCCGTAGTCGCGGGAGTCCAGCGCCCCGAAGCCGGGGACCCCGAAGGCCGGCTCATCCGACCCCCGCTCGAAGACCACCACCGCGCCAGGCGCCAGCCAGCCGCCCTCGGCCAGCTTCGCCAGGGCCACTTCCCCCAGCCCCTTGGCATAGGGCGGATCGAGGAAGGCCAGGCCAAACGCCGGGCCGTCCGAGCCCGGCCGCACGCCCAGGTCCGTGGCGTCGCGCCGGTGGACGCGGGTGACGCCGAACAGGCTGAACGCATCGACGTTCTCGCGGATCGCGCCGCGGGCGGCCTCGTCGGTCTCCACGAACAGGCAGAAGGCCGCGCCCCGCGACAGGGCCTCGAAACCCAGCGCGCCGGAACCGGCGAAAAGGTCGATGACCCGGGCCTTGCGCACGCCCTCAGACCACGCGGCGTGCTCCAGGATGTTGAAGATCGCCTGGCGGGCACGATCCGAGGTCGGCCGGGTGGCCTGGC
The DNA here is from genome assembly GCF_046590535.1 of Phenylobacterium sp. Classification (GTDB taxonomy): domain Bacteria; phylum Pseudomonadota; class Alphaproteobacteria; order Caulobacterales; family Caulobacteraceae; genus Phenylobacterium. The sequence goes on from NZ_JBKJTG010000129.1 coordinate 7,890, forward strand.
CCGCGGGCGCGGCGAGCGTGCGGCCGCGGAACTCTCCGGAAACGATACGCACGGCTCAGCTCACCCGCGCGGTTTGGGCCCACGGCCCCGCGGCGCGCCGGGCTTCTTAGCCGGCGAATGGACCTTGGGCTTGGGCTTCGGCTTGGCCCAGCCGGCCTTGTATTCCTTCTTGGGCGCAGGCTCCCCCGAGGCCTTGGAGGCTGGGCGCGAGCGCTGGTCGAAGGTCCGTTTGGCGCGCGCCGCGCCACCCTCGCGCTCCGCCGCCGCCTTGCCGCGGCGGCCGGGCAGCTGGCGGCCCGGCGCGGCCTCGGCGGCGGCCCTGCGCGACGTGGGCGCCGCGGCGGCGCGGAACTGTGGCCGCTCGCCGGTGGGCAGGTTCTCCGGCGCGATGTGCTGGGCGAACTGCTCACGGATCACCCGGGGTCCCACTTCCTCGATCTGGCCGGACCCCAGGGTCCCCAGGGCCAGGGGGCCATAGGAGAGGCGGATCAGCCGGTTGACCTTGAGGCCCAGGAACTCCAGGACCCGGCGGACCTCGCGGTTCTTGCCTTCGGCGAGGGTGACTGTGATCCAGACATTGGCGCCCTGGGGGCCTTCCTTGGCCTTGTCGAGGGTGGCGGTGATCGCCCCGTAATGGACGCCCTCCACCGTGACGCCGGCCTTCAGGGTGTCGAGCTTGTCCTGGGTGACCCGACCGTGCGCCCGGGCACGGTAGCGGCGCGCCACGCCGGCGCCGGGTAGCTCGAGGGCGCGGGCAAGGCCGCCGTCGTTGGTCAAGAGGAGCAAGCCCTCCGAGCTCAGGTCCAGGCGGCCGACCGAGATCAGCCGGGGCAAGCCCTCGGGCAGGGCCTGGAATACGGTGGGCCGGTCGTGGGGGTCCTTGTGGGTGGTCACCAGGCCCACGGGCTTGTGGTAGCGGAACAGCCGCGCCGGTTCCGCGTCGCTGACCACGGCGCCGTCCACCGTCAGGATATCGCCCGCCGCGACCTTCACCGCGGGCGTGGTCAGCACCTTGCCATTGAGCGCCACGCGGCCGGCCTCGATCAGCCGCTCCACGTCGCGGCGCGAGGCCACGCCGGCGCGGGCCAGGGCTTTGGCGACACGTTCTGGTTCTTTGGGGGACGTGCGGGCTTGACCGGACGGAGCGCCGTCGGTTCGGTGCGGATCGTGGACCATGACCATCGCACCATGCGCATCGCGCTCGAAGCCGCGCAAGCCGCAGCCGCCGCCGGAGAGACGCCGGTGGGCGCGGTGGTGATCGATCCGGCGTCCGGCGAGGTGATCGCTATCGGCGCCAACCAGCCGATCGGCGGGCACGATCCCACCGCCCACGCCGAGATCGTCGCCCTGCGCGCCGCCGCCGCCCGGCTGGGCAACTACCGGCTCACGGGACTGACCCTGGTGGTGACGCTGGAACCTTGCGCCATGTGCGCAGGCGCCATCAGCCACGCGCGGATCGGCCGGCTGGTCTATGGCGCCGCCGACGAGAAAGGCGGCGCGGTGGTCCACGGGCCGAGGTTCTTCGACCAGCCCACCTGCCACTGGAGGCCCGAGGTCACCGGCGGGGTTCTGGGAGAGGAGAGTTCGGCTATGTTGAAGGCGTTCTTCCGGGCGCGGCGCAAAGGCGCGGTGAGATGATCTGGGCGGCGATGGCGGCTGGGGCGGCCCGTCTTCATCGAGTTCATCAAGATAACCGCCGAGCCGACGGGCGCCACGTTCCGCCCCTGAGGCTTGCCAGCTGGCCGATCCACGCCCGATGATGGCCCCCAACCAATAGGGAGGTCGGTCATGGGTCTGCTGGACGGCAAGGTGGCCATCGTCACGGGCGCGGGCGGCGGTCTGGGCGAAGCCTATGCGAAGCTGTTCGCCCGGGAGGGGGCGGCGGTGGTGGTCAACGACCTGGGCGGCGCCCGGGACGGAACCGGCGCCGACCGCTCCGCGGCCCAGGTGGTGGTGGACGCCATCGTCGCTGAGGGCGGGCGGGCCGTGGCCAACGGCGACGACGTCTCGACCATGCAGGGCGGCGAGAACATTCTGCGCGCGGCGCTCACCACCTTCGGCCAGGTGGACATCCTGGTGAACAACGCCGGCATCCTGCGTGACAAGACCTTCGCCAACACCTCCGAGGCCGACTGGGATCAGGTGGTGAAGGTGCACTTGAAGGGGACCTACTGCTGCACCCTGCCGGTGTGGCGCTGGATGAAGGACAACGGGACGCGGGGCGTGATCGTGATGACCTCGTCGACCTCGGGCCTCTACGGCAACTTCGGCCAGGCCAACTACGGGGCCGCCAAGGCCGGCATCTACGGCTTCATGCGGGTGCTCTCCATCGAGGGTCGCAAGTACGGCATCCGCGTCTGGGGCCTGGCGCCCGGCGCCTATACCCGGATGACCTCCGACCTGCCCGGCCGGCTGAACCAGGAGCCGGAGCCCACCAGCCTGCCCGACCACATCGCGCCGGCGGTGCTCTATATGGTCTCGGAGCTGTCGGGGGAGCAGACCGGCAAGGTGCTGGGGGCGTCGGGCCGCGGCATGCGCGAGATCAAGATGCTGCAGACCGAGGGCTTCAAGCCCAAGCTGGGCTGGACGGCCCAGGACCTGGCCGACCACGCTGCGGAGGTGTTCTTCCCGGAGAAGGAGATGACTGCGATGTCGGCCTAGGCCAGCCGGGCGTCCAGGCGGTCGCGCACCGCCGGCCACTCGTCGGCCAGGATCGAGAAGAACACCGTGTCGCGGACCCGCCCGGTCCAGGTGATCCTGTCGTGACGGAAAATCCCCTCCTGCATGGCGCCCAGTTTCAGGACCGCGGAGCGGGACCGCCCATTGATGGCGTCGACTCGAAACTGCACGCGGTCCGCGCCACAGGCGAAGGCGTGGCCCAGCAGCAGCCGCTTGCACGCCGGGTTCACCGCGCCGCCCCGCAGGCTCGGCGCATAGTAGGTGCCGCCGATCTCCAGGGCATGGTTGGGCCCATCGATGCCGGAGTAGGTGGTCATCCCCTGGCAGCGCCCGTCCACGACGACGGCGAAGGCGATGGTGCGACCCGCGGCCATGTCCGTCATCAGCCGCGCCCAGACCGCGTCGAAGTGCTCGCCCTGCATGGAGTAAGGATAGAGCTCGTACCAGGTGGCCGGATCGGCGTCGCAGGCTGCGCGGAGGTCAGCCTGGTGCGCCTCGCCCATCGGCTCAAGGCGCACGACGCGGTGCTCCAGGGTCTTCCCCGTCAGCTGCATTTTTTTCCGCTCCCGCCCTTGCACGGGCCGATCGAGGACATACCTGAGGGTCTGCCCATCCTGGGCGTTTCCTCCCTAATGACTTCACCCGCCGGGCTCCTGCAAAGGGACCCGGCGGTTTTTTTATGCTCCGCGCGCGAAGAGCTGGGCGGCTTGTATCAGGTAGGCCACGCCAACCGCGGTGACGATCCAGCGGGTCCAGCGCTTGAAGTTCACGTCGGTCATCCGGTCCAGGATGCGCCCGCCCAGGGCGGTCCCGGCCATGGACAACGGGATGGCGATGGCGAACAGCCACAGAGGCGGGAAGCCCTCGCCGCCAGCGGCGATCAGCGGCGCGCCATAGACAGCCACCTTGGCCAAGTGGGCGAACACCTGGGTTGCCGCCTTGGTGGCGACAATGGCGTGGCGGGTCAGCTCGGTTCGCACGAAGAAGATGTCCAGCAGCGGACCCGCGACGCCAGCCATCAGGTTCAGCCCGGTCACCAGGAAGCCGGAGGCGAAGGCCTGGGGCGGCCGGGCGGCGTCGAGCTTCAGCCAGCTCTGCGGCAGCCACAGAACCCCCGGCACCAGGCCCAGCAGCAGAAACAGCATCGGCTTGGACGGGATGAAGGACATCAGCGCCACCACCCCCGCGGCCAGCGCCGAGGCCAGGGCGTACCAGCCGACGATGTCCCAGCGCACATGCTGGCGATGCAGGATGGCCCGCCAGCCGTTGGCCACCATCTGCAGGAGGCCGTGGGTCACGAAGGCGGCGGAGACCGGCAGCACCAGGGCCAGCGCGCCCATCAGGATCAGCCCGCCGGCCATGCCGAACACGCCCGATAGGAGCGCGGTGACGAAGGCCATCAGCACGACGAAGCCGGCGACGGCGACGTTCATCGGCCAAGCGCCTTGAAGAACACCACCGTGGCGGCCAGGGCGCCGTCCGGCATCAAGGCGTAGTCCGGGATGACGCCCATGCGGGTCCAGCCCAGACCCGTGTACAGCGCCTCGGCGGCGGAGCCCTGCACCGTGTCGAGGGTGAGCAGGGTCCGGCCCATGGCGAGCGCGTGGTCTTCCGCCGCGCCCATCAACGCCTTGGCCGCCCCGTGGCCCCGCGCGCGGCGGTGGACCAGCAGCTTGGAGATGTCCGCCCGGTGCGGCTGGTTCGGGGGCCAGGCGGGGATCACTTGCACGACGCCCGCGATCCCGCTCTCGTCCTCGGCCACCAGTATGGCCCGGCCGTCGTCGGCGTCGGCCTGATCGCGCCAGAAGGCCTCCGCGTCGGCGTGGGTCAAGTCGGCCATGAAGCTCACCGACGCCCCGCCGGCCACGCAGTCGGCCAGGACGTCCGCCAGGGCGGACGCCGCCTGGCGCGCCTCGGCGGGAACCAGCCGCCGGATAGAGAAGGACGTGGTCATGCTGAACGGCGTTCGCTTACACCGCGCCGCGCCCCAAGGCCAAGCTTCGTCGGGCCGGGGACCGGCACAGTTGGGCCGCCGCGCCTACCGCCCCCTGCGAGGGAGGCGGCAGTGTGAGGCTCGGCCTAGTTCCGGAAGATGGCGGCGGTGGACGTGTCGACGGGCGTCTCGCGGTACTGGCGCAGCTCGTTGCGGCCCACCACCATGTGGTGCACCTCGTCTGGGCCATCGGCGATCCGCAGGGTGCGGGTGGATGTGTACATCCGGGCCAGCGGGGTCTTCTGGCTGACGCCCAGGGCGCCGTGCATCTGGATCGCCTGGTCGATGATCTGGCAGACCCGCTCGGGCACCATGGCCTTGACCATGTGGATCCACACGCGGGCTTCCTGGTTGCCCAGAACGTCCATGGCCTTGGCCGCCTTCAGCACCATCAGGCGCATGGCCTCGATCTCAATGCGGGCGCGGCTGATGATCTCCAGGTTGCCGCCCAGGTGGACGAGCTGCTTGCCGAAGGCCTCGCGGCTAAGGCCGCGGGTGACCATCAGGTCCAGCGCCTTCTCGGCCGAACCGATGGCGCGCATGCAGTGGTGGATGCGGCCTGGGCCCAGGCGAAGCTGGGAGATCTCGAAGCCGCGGCCTTCGCCCAGCAGCATGTTCGACGCCGGCACGCGGACGTTGTCGAAGACGATATGCATATGGCCGTGGGGCGCGTCGGGATCGCCGAACACGTTCATGGGGCCGAGGATCTTCACGCCGGGGGCGTCAGTGGGGACCAGGATCTGCGACTGGCGCAGCGCCGGCGGGCCCTCGGGGCTGGTCTGCACCATCGTGATCATGATCTTGCAGCGCGGGTCGCCCGCCCCGGAAATGTAGTGCTTCTCGCCGTTGATCACGTACTCGTCGCCCACCAGGGTGGCGCGGGTGTTGACGTTCTTGGCGTCCGAGGACGCGGCGTTCACCTCGGTCATGGCGAAGGCCGAACGGATCTTGCCGGCCAGCAGGGGCTCCAGCCACTGCTTCTTCTGCTCGGGCGTGCCGACCCGCTCCAGAACTTCCATGTTGCCGGTGTCGGGGGCGGCGCAGTTCATGGTCTCCGAGGCCAGCCGGTTCTTGCCCAGCTCCACGGCGATATAGGCGTAGTCCAGGTTCGACAGGCCCTCGCCGGTCTCGGCGTTGGGCAGGAAGAAGTTCCACAGTCCCTCGGCCTTGGCCTTGTCCTTGGCGGCTTCCAGCACTTCCAGCTGGCCCGGGGCATAGGACCAGATGTCCGGGTTGCCTTCGCCCAGGCGGTGGAATTCCGCGCTCATCGGCTCGACAGTCTCGGCGATGAAGCGCCGCACGCGCTCCAGGAGTGGCATGGCCTTGGCCGACATGCGCAGGTCATTGAGCTCGTCTTGCGGGTTCAGCTTGAAGCTGGAGTCCGCCCGGTCCGCGGTCATGGTCATCCTGGTCACTCCCATAGCGATGCGTTGTTGAGCGCCATATGCCCCCAATCAAACAACTGTTTCAATCGCTATGGCGCCAAAATCCCGGAAACCAGGCGGCAAGGCCTCACACCAGGGCGCGGTTTCGCAAGGTCCGCGCCGCTCAGGCCGATGTGGTCGAGCATCTGGCCTCCTGTCGCCGTCCGGCCGCCCCGCCAGGCGGCCGGAGACGATTGGCAAGGCCGCAGCGCGCTACTTCACCGGGACGTGGGCCACGTGCGGGCAGACCGCGGCGATCAGCGCCTCGTTCTCCGGCCCGGACGCCTTCTTTGGCTTCACCGAGCGCCAGTTGGCCGGGATATCGAGCGCTTTCGAAGGCGTATATGACGCCACCGAGATCAGGTTCTTCTTGGAGCAGTCCAGAGCATAGACATAGCCCACGCCGTCCGACTTGCCGGGGCCGGCGGGGCCGAGCTTGGCCTCCGGCTTGGCGACGGCCTGCATGACCACCAGGCGGCCGCTGGCCTTGTCCTTGTAGCTGTAGTCGGCGTCGTAGGACCACTCGATGCCCTTGTCGGCAGTGGCGAATTTGGTCCAGGTCTCGGCCCCCGCGGCGCCGGCGGCGACGGACATGAGGGCGGCAAGCGCAATGGCGCGGCGCATGGGTTTTCTCTCCGAACAATGTGTCACAGGCTTCAGATACGACCCTAGCGGCGCAATTTAGGCGCCTCCAGCGTTTTGGCGTCGCAGCCTTGACTCCGCGCGGCCGCCTACCTAACTCCCCACCGACGTTGGCACTCGAGGGCTGGGACTGCTAACACCCTCCTCAGCCGCCTTTGTCATCACCATTCCAACCGTCTCGAACGGAGAAAGAACCATCATGGCGTTTCGTCCCCTGGGAGATCGCGTGCTGATCAAGCGCGTCGACGAAGAAGAGAAGACCAAGGGCGGGATCATCATCCCCGACACCGCGAAGGAAAAGCCGCAGGAAGGCGAAGTCGTCTCCGTGGGCCCCGGCGCCCGCGACGACAGCGGCAAGATCCAGCCTCTCGACGTGAAGGCCGGCGACCGCATCCTGTTCGGCAAATGGTCCGGCACCGAGGTCAAGCTCGACGGCCAGGATCTGCTGATCATGAAGGAAAGCGACATCCTGGGCGTGCTCGAAGGCGCGTAAAGCCGCCTCACCCGCACCCCCTTCGACAACCCCTCCAGAAAGAGAGTTTCAACCATGGCTGCGAAAGACGTTTATTTCGCCTCCGACGCGCGCGATCGCATGCTGCGCGGCGTCAACATCCTCGCCAACGCGGTGAAGGTGACCCTCGGCCCCAAGGGCCGCAACGTGGTCATCGAGAAGTCCTTCGGCGCCCCGCGCTCCACCAAGGACGGCGTGACGGTGGCCAAGGAAATCGAACTTGCCGACCGCTTCGAGAACCTCGGCGCCCAGCTGATCCGCGAAGTCGCCTCCAAGACCAACGACAAGGCCGGTGACGGCACCACCACCGCCACGGTGCTGGCCCAGGCCATCGTCGTGGAGGGCCTGAAATCCGTGGCCGCGGGCATGAACCCGATGGACCTGAAGCGCGGCGTCGACAAGGCCGTGATCAAGGTCGTTGAGGAGATCAAGAACTCCTCGCGCAAGGTCACCACCAACGCCGAGGTCGCCCAGGTCGGCACCATCTCCGCCAACGGCGACGCCGAAGTCGGCGACATGATCGCCAAGGCCATGGCCAAGGTCGGCAACGAAGGCGTCATCACGGTCGAAGAGGCCAAGACTGCCGAAACCGAGCTGGATGTCGTCGAAGGCATGCAGTTTGACCGCGGCTACCTGTCGCCGTACTTCATCACCAACGCCGAGAAAATGGAGGCCGATCTCGAGGAGCCTCTGATCCTGATCTTCGAAAAGAAGCTCTCCTCGCTGCAGCCGCTGCTTCCCGTCCTGGAAGCCGTGGTCCAGTCGGGCCGTCCCCTGGTGATCATCGCCGAGGACGTCGAAGGCGAGGCCCTGGCCACCCTGGTGGTCAACAAGCTCCGCGGCGGCCTGCGGGTCGCGGCGGTCAAGGCGCCCGGCTTCGGCGATCGCCGCAAGGCGATGCTGGAAGACATCGCCATCCTGACCGGCGGCCAGCTGATCTCGGAAGACCTGGGCATCAAGCTGGAGAACGTCGCCCTGGACATGCTGGGCAAGGCCAAGAAGGTCACCATCACCAAGGACGACACCACGATCGTCGACGGCGCGGGTGACAAGGCCGGCATCGCGGGCCGTATCTCCCAGATCAAGAAGCAGATCGAGGACACCACCTCTGACTACGACAAGGAAAAGCTGCAGGAACGTCTGGCCAAGCTGGCCGGCGGTGTTGCGGTGGTCCGCGTCGGCGGCTCGACCGAAGTCGAGGTGAAGGAGAAGAAGGACCGCGTTGACGACGCCCTCAACGCCACCCGCGCGGCCGTGGAAGAAGGCATCGTCCCCGGCGGCGGCGTGGCGCTGCTGAAGGCGTCCAAGGTTCTGGACGGCTTCAAGGGCGACAACGCCGACCAGGAAGCCGGCGTCGCCATCGTGCGCCGCGCCCTGCAGGCCCCGATCCGTCAGATCGCCGAAAACGCCGGCGTCGAAGGCTCGATCGTGGTCGGCAAGGTCATGGAGAACGC
>NZ_JBKJTG010000196.1:0-13879 GCF_046590535.1 Phenylobacterium sp.
GAAATTCGATCCTGTGTGGACCCCGCGCTATCTGGCCGCCCCACCACTCGCGCTGGCCTCTGCAATTCTCGACGTGACCCGGCTGGTCGCCCGCCCACCTGCGATCCCGCTCACAAAAGCGTAAGCTGATCGAAAGCAGCGGGAGGGAAGAGCCTGCGACTCCTACTGACGCGCGGAGGACCCGCGCGATCAGCGCAGGGACATCCGATGAAACTCTCCAACCTCCTTCTCGCTGGCGCCGCCGTCCTGGCGCTTGGAACTGGATCGGCTGCCTTGGTGCAGGCCCCGCCCGAGCTAAGGCCGGCCCCGATTGAGGCCATGCCTCAAACCCCGCGACCGATTGCAGTGGCTGGCCCGGTTATAGAAACCTCCTTCAAGTTCGGGGCGTCAGGTCCGGTGACGATCTACAAGGCGGCCAAGGAGCCTGATCGGTTCGTGGTCTTCATTTCCGGGGACGGCGGCTGGAACCAGGGTGTCGTTGACATGGCTCGTCGGCTTGCGCGGATGGACGCCACCGTGGTGGGGGTCGATATCCGTCATTACCTTGGAGCGGCCCAAGCCACAAAGGCCGGGACGCTCTATCCAGCCGGCGACTTTTCCAGTCTGGCCCAAGCCGTCCAGAAATCGCTCGGCTTCAAGCGCTATCACCGCCCGGTTGTCGTCGGATATTCGTCGGGCGCGACCCTCGCCTATGGGACGCTAGTGCAGTCGCCCAGCGGCATCTTTCAGGGCGGAGTCGGTCTTGGCTTTTGCCCGGACCTGAAGACTGACAAGCCGCTAGCGGCCGGCGATGGCAGGCTCAGCTATCGCACGGACCCCAAGCTCGGTTTCATCTATGGGCCCTCGAAGACGCTGAGCTCTCGCTTCATCGCCCTTCAGGGTCGCCAGGATCTGACCTGCCTCCCGGCGGCGACCCACGCCTTCATCGCCCAGACGGCCAACGCCGGCGTGATCGACCTTCCGAAAGTCGGACATGGCTATTCGGTGGCCGCCAACTGGGCCCCCCAGTTCGCCCAGGCCTTCTCCTGGCTCTATCCCCGGGCTGCCGCGGCCCCGCCCGCAATTCCGACGGCCAGCGCCGCACGCCTGGCAGGCCTGCCGATCATCGAAGTTCCCGCGGTGGGCGGCGGCGACACTCTGGCGGTGCTCTATTCCGGGGACGGCGGCTGGGCCGGGATCGACAGGGGCCTGGCCGAAGGCCTTGTCCAGGCCCATGTCCCGGTCGTGGGCTACGACTCCCTAAGGTATTTCTGGACCCGCCGGACGCCCCAGGCTGCGGCCGCCGACTTGACCGCGGTGCTCGAGCACTACATGGCGACCTGGCACAAGTCGAAGATCGTCTTGGCCGGCTATTCCTTTGGCGCCGACGCCCTGCCGTTTATCGTGGCCCGCCTGTCCCCGGAGATGCGCGCGCACATTCGCTTGGTCGCCCTTGTTGCCGTCGATAAGGACGGAGAGTTGGAGTTCCACCCAGGCGATTGGCTCAACCATGGCAGCCCCAGCGCGTATCCCATCGCTCCGACCCTGGCCGATTTGAAGGGCATCCCGATGGTTTGCATTTATGGCGACCAGGACACCGGGGATGCCTGCCCGACCTTCAACCCAAACCTGATCCACGCGGTGAAGCTCAGCGGCGGTCACCACTTCAACGGCGACTATGCCGCCGTGGGCCGTGCCATTTCCGCAGCGGCGGGCTTGTGATCTGCCCATTCCGGCGTTCCGTCACCGTCCGCAGGAGGAGTCGTTCCACGAACGGGCGCACCCAGCCTCACGTCATCACCCCTTCTCGAAGGACCTCCCATGCGCCTGCCGTTGATTACGCCCGCTGACCTCTCGCTGGAGCAACGACCTCTCTACGACAGCATGCGAGCCGGAATCGCCAGCCACTTCGGCGCCTTCACGGTCGAGCGGGAGGACGGCGCCCTGATGGTCCCTTGGAGCCCCTGGCTGCATGAACCGACGATCGGCAGGGCCATCTGGGACCTCACCCTTCAGCGCCACCTTGGCCTTGAAATCAGCCGAGTCGGGAAGGAAGCGCGTCAGGCGGTCGACCTTATATACAACGACCACATCGACCCGCTTGGCAGCCACCTCCGCCAGTAGCTGCCGAAGCGCTGGCCGATCCATCGCGCCACCGGAATATCCGCCGTCGTCATAGTGATCTGGAATGGCCGCCCATCCCTCGCCGGCCTGGGACCGGATGTATGCCTCGCAGGCCTCGCGCTGGGCGTGGAGGCTGTTGAACGATTGCTCCAGGCCCTCGTCAGGACTCTTGCGCGTGTAGATCGCGCAGCGAACGGGCGCGACGGCGTTCACCGGGCGCTCGCCGGTTCGCGCAGTCCGAAGAACCGCGGGCCATTCCATCGACTGCCGGTGATTTTCCGCGCGACCGCCGACAGGCTTCGATAGATCGTTCCCTGATAGCTGAACGCCTGTTCGCCAACATCGACGTGATGGAGCACACCGAGGTATTCGCGGGTCAGACGTGACCCTGGGGGCGGCCCCGGCGGTTGCGGGATCGAAGTGCCGCCTAGGAGTATTCTGGTCTCTGCATCGAGACCGCCAAACGATTCCGCCTGCAGTCGCCAGGCGATCAGTCTGCGCAGCAGGTCGACCGATCGAAACCGCGGCGCAGAGCCCCAGCGCGCCATCCACAACGCTCGCAACTCTGACAGCTGCATGTGCTCAATCAGCCGGATCTCGGCTTCGACAACGTCACTCAGCGCGTTCTGATCGAGGTCCACCGACGCCTCCGGTAAGTGTGGCGGTGCCTTGGATAACAGTAGCGCCGGCAGCCATCACAACGCCGCGAGAAGAAATCTCCCAAACACGAGTCGGTGATCAACTAGTTGAAAATATGGAGATCACTTCTCGTCTGACTGCGTGCACCGTCTCGTTCAGCATCTCGTGCCGCATCTACCGCCGCCCGTCAGCGTCCCGTGACTTTGGGCTGACAACACCATCGCCGCCGCACCCCTACCAGACGTCGATGAAACTCCGTCCCTTCGCGCGCCGGGGCGACAGGCCGGTGGCGTTCAGGCCCTTGGTCAGCCATTCGCGGGTGTCCGCGGGGTCGATGACGGCGGTGATCTCGGCGACCTGCGCGACGGAGATGGCCTTGCCGGTCAGGTACATCCGGCCCACCAGCTTCTGGAACAGGGCCTCGCGCGCCACGAGGTCGAGCTCGGCCTCCAGTTCCTTGCGATAACCAAGGCGCACGGCACCCTCCAGCCCCATCGGCCCGAACTCTGCGGTGGGCCAGGCGACGGTGAAGGCGGGCGCGGAGAAATCACCAGCGGTCATGGCCTGGGCGCCGAGGCCGTAGCCCTTGCGAAGCACCACCGCGAACATCGGTACCGACAGGGCCGCAGCGGTGACGAACAAGCGCGAGCCGCGCCGTACGGCGGCGGTTTTCTCGCTGTCCGGGCCGACCATGAACCCGGGCGTGTCGCACAGCGACAGGATCGGCACGTCGAAGGCGTCGCAGAGCTGCATGAACCGCGCGCCCTTCTCCGCGCCCTCGCCGTCGATGGCGCCGCCCAGGTGGCGTGGATCGTTGGCAATCACGCCGAAGGGGCGCCCCACCACCCGCAGGAAACCGGTGATCATGCCGGGTCCATAGCCGCCGCGCAGTTCGAGGAAGGTTCCGGTGTCCGCCAGGCCGCGGATCACGGCGCGGACGTCATAGGCCCGCACGCGGTTCTCCGGCACGATGTGGCGCAGGGCGCGCTGGTCGGCACAGGTCCAGTCCTTCACTCGACCCTGGAACATGCCCAGCAGGTGGCGGGCGGCGGCGGTGGCTTCGGCCTCGTCCTCGACCAGCAGGTCCAGGACGCCGTTGGCCCACTGCACGTCGGCGGGACCGATCTGGTCCGGGGTGAACACGCCCAGCCCACCGCCTTCAATCATCGCCGGGCCGCCCAGGCCGATGTTGCTATTGCGGGTCGCGATGGTGATGTCCGCGCAGCCGAAGAACACCGCGTTGCCGGCAAAGCAACGGCCCGAGTTGATGGCGATCCGCGGCGCGATCCCCGACATCCGCGCAAAGGTGGTAAAGCTGGTGGTGTCCAGGGACGAGGCCGACAGGCCGCCAGCGTCCACGTCGCCCGGTCGTCCGCCACCGCCCTCCGTGTACCAGACCACCGGAAGTTTCCAGCGCTCGGCGAATTCCAGGATCTGGTCGGTCTTCTTGTGGCCGAAGTGGCCCTGGGTGCCAGCCAGAACGGTGTAGTCATAGGCCAGCGCCGCGCAACGCGAGGTCTCCGGGCCGAACAACGCGCAGTTCACCTCGCCGATGCCGGTGACGATGCCGTCCGCCGGGGTGTTGACCTGCAAATCGTCAATCGTGCGACGGCGGCGCTGAGCGGCGATGGCGAGCCCGGCGAACTCGGTGAAACTGCCGGGATCGAACAGGTCGCCCAGGTTCTCCCGCGCCGTGCGCTGGCCAGTCTTGCGCCGACGCGCAACGGCGTCGGGGCGGTTTTCATCCAGGGTCAGGGCCTGGCGCGCGATCACCTCGGCGAGGTCAGGACGGATCCTCTCCAGGTCGATCACATCAACGTCGGCCAGCACATCGGCCAACCCCTCCGGCTGGATGAAGACCAGCGGATCGCCCTCATCCACGGTCAGGCCGGTTTCGCCCACGAGGCCCACGACCACGCCACTCACCGGCGAATTGGCCATGTGCTGCATCTTCATGGCTTCCAGCACCGCCACCGACTGGCCAGCGCGAACGGCGTCGCCTACCGCGACTTCGAAGCCCACGATGGTGCCGCGCAGCGGGGCCGCCGCCGTGAGACTGCCCTCCGGCGCCTCGGCTAAGGCGGCATCGGGTCCTGCCGCGGCGGCGACTTCCAAGGGCGGTTCCAGCTCGGCGGCGCGCGCCAGCAGACCCGAGAGACGGCGTTCGACGAAGGTGGTGTCGGCGGCGCCCTGAGCCACTTCTGGGACCTCCAGTATCGCCCGCAACAGGGCCAGGTTGTTGTCGACCCCGTCCAGCCGGAACTCGGCCGCCGCGCGGCTGGCCCGGGCCACCACGGCGCGGACGTCGGCGTCAGAGCTATGGACGATAACCTTGGCGATCATCGAATCGAAGGCCGGGCTGGGCCGATAACCGGCGAACCCCGCGCCATCCACACGCACGCCGGGCCCGCTGGGTGGCTCATAGCGCGTGATTACCCCGCTGCCGCCGGACACGGAGCCATCGGCAGCGATACGTTCCAGGTTGACCCGCAATTGAACCGCGTTGCCCCGAACCGGCGGTGGGCCGTCGCCAAGGCCGGCGTCGACCAGCAAGGTTCCGCCCGCCAGCCGTAGCTGAAGCTGGACGAGATCCAGGCCGGTTACCGCCTCGGTCACCGTGTGTTCGACCTGGAGACGGGCATTGGCCTCGATGAACACGGCGGTCTCGCCGTCGGCGATGTCCAGCAGGAATTCAAAAGTGGCCAGGCCACGCAACTTCGCCGCCTGCGCCATTCGCACCGAGGCGGTTTGCAGGCGCGCTCGCACGTCCGGCGACAGTCCGATGGCGGGGCAAAATTCGATCAGCTTCTGACGCCGCCGCTGCAACGAGCATTCCCGGTCGTGGATCGCCACGGCCGTCCTGCCGTCGCCCGCCACCTGCACCTCAATGTGGCGCGCCGCAGCGATGAAATGTTCCGCGTAGAGGCGGTCGTCGCCGAACGCAGCCAAGGCCTCCTGGGCGCAGGCGCTATAGGCTTGGCTCGGATCTTCGCCCGCCTCGACCCGGCGCATGCCGCGACCGCCGCCGCCGGCCACCGCCTTGATCATCAGCGATGCGCCCTTGGACAATCCAACCTGGAACGCCCGCATTTCCGCAAGACTCGCCCCGCCAGGCAAGCCGGCGATCACCGGGACTCCCTGATCTTCCGCGAATGTTCTTGCGCGGGCCTTGTCGCCGAACAGTTCCAGCGCCTCAGCGTCCGGCCCTACGAAGGTCAGGCCGGCGGTAGCGCAGACCCGCTGGAACGCCGCGCTCTCCGAGAGGAACCCATAGCCCGGGTGGACGGCATCGCAGCCGGCGGCGATGGCAGCCTCTGCCAGGGCCTGAGCGTCCAGATAGACGCGGGGTCCAACGCCCTTCAGCGCCACAGCGGCGTCGGCGCGACTGCGATGCAGGGCTGACGCGTCGTCTTCCGAGAAGACGGCGACGGTGCGAATGCCCAGGTCCGCCGCGGCGCGGGCGATCCGGATGGCGATCTCACCGCGATTGGCGATGAGCAGGGAACGGATCGTCAGGCCAAATCTCCGGAAGCTAGGCCGCTCGCGCGAAGGCCGGGACCAGGTGGCGGCCCGCCAGCTCAATGCTCTTCAGCACCGCAGCATGGGGTATCGAGCCGTACTGCATCATGCACATCATGCGGTCGGCACCGATAGCCTCGTAGCCTCGAATCTTGTCGACGCAGTGGTCGGGATCCCCGATCACGACGCAGTCCAGAGGCTCCAGCACCTCATGGGCCTCCACGAACGAGATTTTTTCGCCCTGGGCCATACGCTTGAGGACCTTCAATACCGGCGGATCGTCGTCGTGGATCACCGTCTCGTTGGGATCCAGCCGCGCCTGGGCCGCGGTGTCGCGGGCCGAGTTGGGGTGCAGCCCGCCCTTGATCATGTCGTACCAGACCCGGCGAGGCACCTTGAACACCACCGGCGCAGCGTTGACGTACCAGAGCGCCGACCAGGCGGCGCCGTTGGCGATGGCCTGATCGCGGGTCTCCGCCAGATGGACGAAGGTGAAGCAGCCCTTCTGGGCGTTGACGGTCTTGCCCGCCGGCGCCTTGCAGGCGGCCAGACCTCGTTCGTGCTCCCGCAGCATCTCGCCCAGAAAGGCCACGGGGCTCAGCAGGGTGGTGCCGAGCGCGCCCACGCCCATCTCGCCCGCCATGAAGAAGCTCTCCGGCGAGCCGCAGGTCTGCCAGAGCGGCGGGTGCGGCTGCTGCAGTGGTTTCGGCACGATTTCTCGGGGCGGCGTCTTGTAGGTCGGCGTGTCCCAGGAAAACTCCTTGTCCGTCCAGACCCGGGGAATGACGTGCATCGCTTCACGGACCTCGTCGCGAGCCGTGTCCGGATCGACGCCGAAGGTCTCCCACTCCTTGCCGCCACTCTTGGCGAGGCCCAGGTCGAATCGTCCGCCCGACAGGATGTCGATCGTCGCACCCCGCTCCGCTACCCGCAGGGGCGAGTTGATCTTGAACGGCGCCAGCACGCCGGCGTGGCCCACCCTCAGGCGCTGGGTCGCCATAGCGATCGCCGTCAGGACGATCTCGGGTGCGGACGAGTAGCTGAACTCCGGCGACCCGTGATGCTCCACCTGCCACCATGTGGTGAAGCCGGCAGAATCGGCGGCCCGCGCCTGGTCGAGAATCTCCCGGAACAGGCTGGCCTCGTCGGCGCCATTCCAGGGAAACGCCCTCTGGATCTCGCAGAAGATATCGAACTTCACTGCGCCGCCTCCCCCTGTCGACTTTTACATAACAACTGTTACGTAATGTAGTCCCGATGAAGGTGTCAAGGATGGGTAATCGATTCTTCGAAAAACTGCCTCTTGGTTAGTTGGATGCCCTTGGCATAACGGACGATATGCTATGATGCTCCTTACATCGGGGGGAGAACGGGCATGGCCGGCGGCGACTGGGCTCTGGAGCAATTTTACCACACGATCATCAACGCCCGGGACATCGACGAGACGGTGGCCTTCTACCAGGCGCTGGGGTTCGAGATCGTCCGCGATCGCCGCAACATGACCTGGCCGCCGGGCGGCGGCGTGGTGTTCGGCCTGATCCCAGACGTGAAGGGCCGCGGCGGCACGCTGATGGCGCTTCCCAACGATCCGCCACCGAACGGCCCAATGCTGGACATCATCCAATGGCTGGAACCGGAGGCGACATTCAATCCGGTCTCGCCCACCACCGTGCCGCGGGTGACCGCCTTCCGGACTCGCAATGTCGCGGGCGCGCTCAGGGCCATGCAGGCGAAGGGCTACCGGACCACGACCGCGGAGGCCTACACCGGCAACGCCGCCGCCGGGATCCTGGCCGTAGGCGGCGTCTACGATCCCAACGGCAATGTCATCGAGCTGATCGAACTTGCGCCCGGGCTGACGACGTCGCGCCTGCAGGAGGTCTACGGGACGGACGATCCCGGCTAAGCGGGTCCGATGCGGTAAATCCGGGCGGCCACGTCGTGAAACAGCAGCGCCTTCTCGCCGGCGCTGAAATCCCGAACCATTTTCTTGTGGGCGTTCCACAGGACCCCGTATCCGCAGGCCCGCTTGTCCATCGGGAAGTTGCTCTCGAAAAGGCAGCGGTCGGGCCCGAACAGGTCGATGGCGGCGCGATAATACGGGCCGTTGGCGGCAGCCAGTTCGTCTGAGGTCGGCGGCCGTGGACGCTCGTTCCAGCCGAACCCGTTGAAGTGCATGTTCAGGCCGCCCAGCTTCACCACCACGTTGCGGCAGGTGGCGACGCGCGCCAGGCCGGTCTGCCAGTCCGCGAACACCTCCGCCTGGCGGCCTGCATAGTAGCCCATCCCGAGCGGCGTGCCGATGTGGTCGAGGATGATCGTCAGGTCGGGGACCGCCGCCGCCAGCGCGGCCACCTCGGCGAGCTGATGATGGAAGACCCAGATGTCGAGGGAAAGGCCGCGCCGCGCCAGTTCGCGTGCGCCGTCGCGGAACCCAGCGCTGGCCATCATGCCGGCGGGCGCGCTGGGCCAGGGGTCGAGCACGCCATGCGGATCGGCGGCCACGATGGGCCGCACGCCGCGGTACCGGTCAGGCGCCCGGGCGATGTGGGCATCCATCACCCGGCCCGCCTCACGCCCCAGCATTAGGTCGACCGAACCGAAGATCGCGGCGCAGGCCTGGGTCTGCCCAAAAGCCCCGCTGGCCGACTGGGCCGCCACGCCGTTGGCGAATTCCACCTCGCCCACCGACCGAAATTCCGGCGGCCCGGACGTCCGATACATCGCGCCGCATTCGGCGAAGACGGTGGCGACGATGTTATGCCCGCCCCCGTCCGGGTGCAGGTCCGCCAGAAGTTCGGGCAGCAGGTAGGTCTCCTGCGGCAGCTTCCACAGGTGATGGTGTGCGTCGATGACCGGCAGGTCCGGTTCGAGGGGCGCTTCGGACACCTGCGCCAGCCACTCGGCACGGACCGGCCACTCCATCGACATCGCTGTGACTCGTTACTGCTTCAGGGACGGACGGCGGCGGGACGGGCGGCGGAGAGCCGCCACGCCCCGCTCTGGATCAGAAGTTGACGCCGACGCGAACGCCATATGTGCGGGGCGGGTAGTAGACGAAGTTGTCCGGTTCCAGCACCTGTTGGCCGAGCGAGATGGACTGCAACCCATCGTTAGAGATGATGTCGTCGTCCTCGATGTTGGCCACGAAGGCGTCGACCTTGTAGCGGCTGTCCGGGGTTTTCCACGTCAGGCGCAGATTGGTCGTGTGATAGGACTTCTGCCGCGAGGTCGCGAAGTTGTCCGGCAGGAAGTCCACCTTACCCGAGAAGTAGGTGTCGACCCGCGGCGTCAACGTCCCGAAGCCTACGTCAAAGGTGTACTCCGCGCCCAGGTTCAGGGCGTAGGGCGGCGTTTGGTTCAGGCGATTACCCTTGAAATTGCAGAGCTTGGTCGCGGCGTCGCAGCCCGGCCCGGGGCCGCCGAACCGGGCGGCCGTGGTGATGTAGCGGCCGTACTTGGCGTCCGTCACCGTCAGGGAGGCGTTCAGGCGCAGGTTCTCGACCGGAACGACGGTGAATTCCGCCTCCAGGCCGTTCACGTCCGTGCTTCCGTTGACGTTGTTGATGCCCGACTGGGTCGAACTCTGGATGAACACCTGAAGGTTCTTGATCACCTGATGGTAGGCCGCCAGGTTGAGCTGCGCCCGGCCGTCCAGAAATCGCGATTTCCAGCCCACATCGAAGGATGTGAGGGTCTCCGGATTGTAGATGTTGGCCAGGCCTACGATGTTGCCCCCAGCCAGGTAACCCCGCGAGATCGAGCCGTAGAGCAGCGAGGCCTCGTTGACCTGATAGGCCGCGCCCACCTTGCCCGTCACCTGTTCCCAGCTCTTGCTGAACGGGCCCTTGAACACGGCGCAGCTGCCGCCGCAGGCGATCGGCAACTGGTAGTCCAGGAAGTTGAAGCCGTACTTCTTATCGTGGGTGTAGCGGACGCCGAGCGTCAGGGTCAGTGGTATCCCGGCGGAGGTCTTGGACAGGTCATAGTCGAAGTGGGCGAACGGCGCGTAGGCCTTGGTCTTGCTGGTGCCCTGGCTGAAGAAGTTGAAGGCGTTGAACGGCACGGTCGGACCGAAGTCGTTGAAGCCCAGGTCCCGGTAGCCGAAGTCCTGGAAGTTCTTGCCGTAGAAGTAGATGCCGCCGACCACCCAGCGAAGCGCCCCATTGCCCTTGGAGGCGAACCGAACCTCCTCCGAAAACTGCTTGGCGTTGAGCGTCCAGGGCGCGCCTACGGCGATGGGAAGGTCTGAGCCGTCGCCGTCGCTCACCTGGTTCACGTCGCTGGTCCCATAGGCCGTCACCGAGGTGAAATTGGCGAACGAGAGCGCCCAGTCGAAAGTCGCCGAATAGAGCTCCGTCTCGTTCTTGCCGCGGTCGGGGGCGTCGTGACAGACCCGCCGCGGATCGAACTTCGCCTGGGTGCTGAAGTCGCAGGCCGAGCCGATCGCGATGCCGAGCGGCGCGCGGGTGTAGCGCGCCGGGGTCTGCCACCAAGCCGTCGCCGCGGCCGCCACACCCTTGTTCTGGCTCAGGCTGGCGGCCAGTAGCAGGCTGGCATCGGCGTTGAAGTCGATGGCCAGTTGCGCCCGCAGCATCTGGTAGTCCTGGGCGTCTAGCTGGTCGGTCGCCGTGGTCTTCCTGGACAGGTTCTTCGTGTAGGCGGCGTGCTCGGCCGACACCGCGGTGAGCCGGGCCATCGCGCGGAAGTCGCCTTTGTCCGCCAGCGGTGCATTGAGGAAAGCGCGGAAGGTGCGGGCGTCGTAGTTGCCTATCATAGCGTCCGCCCCGGCGTGGAACTCGCTCGTCGGCTTGTTGGTGATGACGTTGATTGAACCGCCCACGGAGTTGCGGCCGGAGAGGGTGCCCTGCGGCCCGCGCAGCACCTCGACGCGGGCGATGTCATAGAACTCCGGGTCGATCGAAGTGGTCCGCTGCACGTAGACGCCGTCGATGTTGTAGGCGACCGGCGAGTCCCCGCCTGGCGTCGTGTTCTGGCTGCCCAGCCCACGCATGGTGATCACGTTCTCACCGCCGGTCACGCCCGAGCCGAAGCGCAGGGAAGGCACCCGTGTGCCCAGTTCCTTGAAGCCGGTGACCCCCTGCGCCTCCAGCGCCTCGCCGCCCACCGCGCTGATGGCGATGGGGACCTTCTGGACATTTTCCTCGCGATACTGGGCGGTGACGACGACCTCACTGATCGTCGCCGGCTTGTCTTGCTCCGCGGCCATTGCGGCGCCCGCCGAAAGGCAGATCGCGGCGACGCCGGTGAGCAGTTTGAGCATCCGTTGGCTGACCATTCTGTTTCCTCCCCCTGTTTAAATCCGGCGGCCGACTGGGTGCCGGGCATCATCGCCCATCAGGGCTTCCCGTTATGCGATAGGGCCTCGTTTGCCCGCGAGTGGCGGACGCCGGGTTCTAGTTCGATCATCTCGATGATGTTGCCGTTGGGGTCGTAGCAGCACACCGTGCCCACGACGCCGAGCGCCTGTTCCGGCGTATGTACGGGCTGGGCGAAGCGGACGCCCTGGCGGCTTAGGTCGTCATAGGCGGCCCGGACATTCTGGGTCCGAAAGGCCAGGATGCGCGGCACGGTCTCGCCGACCTTTGAGGGATCTGGAAACTCGGCCTTGGGCTCAAGCCATTCCAGCAGGTCCAGCATCGGGCCGTCGGGATCGGAGGGCAGCACCATCAGCACACCCCGGCCCCGCGCGCGCTTGAGGCCGAACAGGCCCGCCACGAACGCCGGCCACGTCACGTGGCGGCGGTCATTGAGGACGTCGAAGCCGAGCTTACGAAAGAAGGCGACCGACTCGTCGAGGTCCCGACAATTGATGACCGTGTGGTAGAAACGAGTCAGCAGCCAGGCAGGTTCGCTCATTCGTCAGCTCCCTCAAACCGCTTTGGGTGGACGTCGCAGGCACCGCATCAGATGCAGTCGACCTGCCCGCCTTTCAGCTCACCTGCGGGACATGCGCCGCGCGGGCGGCCCACCTCCAACCGTCATCTGAAAATATAACGCGCGTTCTGTCGGGATCGCAAAGGAATAAGATAACGCACGTTCTGCGCCATCACGGTCTCTCAAACTGGGCGGGACTCCGCTGGCAGGTCGGATGGCTCGGCGTCAGGCCGTGGCGCGGGTCGACTGGCGCGACGCCCGGGCCGCGGGCGGCTCGACGACCTTGACCGGAGGCGGGCCCAGCCGGGCCTCGATCAGAGAATCGATAAACCGCCTCTGGGCGGGTGCGGCCAGCTTGCCGGCGATTAGGACCTGTACCCCGATCCCGTCGACCAGCGCGACCAGTTCGCGGGCGGTCAGGTCAGCGTCCAGAGCGGCGGGGGCCTCGCCCTGCTCCTGCGCGCGGCAGATCTGGCCGGCGATGCGCCCGGACCATTCACGGTACCGCTCCTTCATTACCCGGTTGACCTGCGGACTGTGGGCGGCGCGCTCCCAGAAGGCCATCCAGAAGCGCCAGCGTCTCTTCATGACGGTGGTCGTGGGCAGGGCCGTGTAGAGCAGGTGGCGCAAGGCCGCGCGAGCCGAGGATTCGAGGGCGGCCTCCTCCATGGGCGCGCGCACCTGCTCGGCGGCATGTTCCGAGGCTGCGATCAGCACGTCGTCCTTGGATTTAAAATAGTGGGTCAGCGCGCCAGTCGTAAAGCCGGCTTCACGCGCGACTTCCCGAACGGTCAAGCCTTCAAGGCCGTCGCGCGAAATAACGTTGAGCGCGGCCGCGGCGAACAGTCGTCGCCTTTCGATATGATCTGCCTGACGGGCCATTGCCCTGGACTTCTCCGCCGTATTGAGGGGCGGCCGTTAGCATAGTGTCCCGCGGATATATACGCTCGCTGGGTTCGACTCATCCCCGGAGGTAATCTGACGGGTGGTGATGATGTACGTCCGCTACCCGCTGTCGCTGCGCAACGTCGAGGACCTTTTGTTCGAGCGCGGCATCGACATTTGCCATGAGACGGTACGGCTGTGGTGGAACCGGTTCGGTCCGATGTTCGCCGGGGAGATCCGCAAGAAGCGGGTCGATCAGATGCGGGCTCACACCCACTGGCGGTGGCACCTCGACGAGGTCTACGTGAAGATCAACGGCGAAATGCGCTATCTCTGGCGCGCCGTCGACCACGAAGGCGGCGTGCTGGAATCCTTTGTCACCAAGACCCGGGACAAGGCTTCAGCATTGAAATTCATCGAGAAAGCCATGAGACGGCCACGGCCGATCCAAAGCGGTCGTCACCGACGGTGAGATCCTACCGTGCCGCCATGCGGGAAATCGGCAATGCCGATCGCCAGGAGACGGGGCGCTGGCTGAACAATCGGGCTGAGAATTCACACTTGCCCTTCCGACGACGGGCGATGATCCGGTTCCGCAGAATGAAGACTCTGCAGAAATTCGCCGCCGTGCACGGCACGGTCCACAACCTCTTCAACCAGGAGCGCCACCTCATCAGCCGAAACCTCTACCGCGAACGACGCTCAGCCGCTCTGGCCGAGTGGCCGCGGTCATGGGCTGAGGTCAGGCCAGGGTGGGGAAATTGCGCCTGACCGGAGACCGGTTGCCGCTCGACTGACACCACCAGCGATGAGTCATCCCGAAACTTGTCTCCGC
>NZ_JBKJTG010000212.1:0-4885 GCF_046590535.1 Phenylobacterium sp.
CCACCATGTTGGGCACATAGGTCACGACATCCAGGGTGCGGGTGATTTGCCGACGATCCAGCTCTTGGCGGTCAAAGGCGCTGACCGCGAGAGGCACGTCCTGCAATTTCTGGGCGCGGCGTTGGGCGGTGACGACCACTTCGCCCAGCGTGGCGCTGTCAGTGGCGCCGCTGCTGCCGAGGGGCGCGGCGCGCGCCGGGGCGGCGGTCTGTGCCATGGCCGGTGTGACGGCGGCAAGAAGAACGATAGCCGAAGTGGAAGACGCCAGATTAAGTCTGTTCATGATAGCCCCCTCTGATTGTCGTTGTTGGTAGGTCTTGGCTTATTTCAGTTCACAGTGCGCGCCGGCGTAGCGGTCCCTATCCAGCGAGATTTCGGTGGTGACCTCCGGGATCGACTTCTCGCCCTTGGCCGCGGCTTCTGCGGCCTGACCTTCTTGCTGGACGATGCGCAGGACCCGGTCGATGAATTCCTGGGTCCATAGCGCGCGCTCGGCGTAGTCCTCACGGGAGGGCGCGAAGCCCTCGATCTCGCCCCGCGAGACCATGCCCTTGGCGGCCAGCAGCCGCTCGAGCGTGTCGATCCGCTGTCGCGCTACCGCCAGTTCCTGGGCCACCGCCATGGTGATGGCCAGAATTCGCTCGGACTCCGGGTTCAAGAAATAGGGGCGCTTGCCGGCCGGCTTGTCCGACGCGTGCCGCAGGGCCTCGGCGATGCTCATGCCGCTTCCTTCCGGGCCCCCGTGAAGACCATGCCGATCTTGCGGCCCCTGCCCGCGCCCGGCGGGGATGGGAAGGCCGTGTAGACGAGCCGGTCGCGTGGAAAGCCTGCGGCGACGAAGTGCTCATCCAGGTCCAGGCCGTGCAACGTCGTCCAGTAGGGCTCGTTGTTGTAGAAGGCGTCCCAGTCGCGCATGGCTTGCTCGAAGACGGGCATGCCCTTGTACGCGGGCTGTTCCATGTTGAGCAGGAGCCCGCCCGGCGCCAGCAGCCTGTGGGCCTCGCGGAGGATGGCGTCCATGGACGCCAGCGACAGCTCGTGAAGGAACATGGTCGACATCACGAAGTCGAAGCTGCCGTCGTCGAAGCGGGAAAGGTCGGTGGCGTCGGCCTGGACGAAGCGGACGTTGTCGACGCCCAGCGCGGCCGCGCGGGCGGCGGCGTATCGCAGCACGGGGGTCCCCACGTCGATGCCGATCACCTCGGCGTCCGGAAACGCGCGGGCCACCGGTAGCAGGTTATGGCCCGTCGTCGTCCCCAGGTCGAGAATCCGGCTCGGCTTGAAGTCGGGGAAGGCCTCCTTCACCCAGCTCGCCAGCTGTGTGCCAATGCCGTCATTATAGGCGCCGCCGCGGCCCCCTACGGTCACGTGGAGTCCGCAGTCGTAGTTGGCCGATCCGGAGACGTCGCCAGGGAAGAGCTCAGTGTGGTAGCTGCCCGGCATGCAGTGGTGATCCACCGCCGAGACATAGCGGGGGATCGGCAGCGCGGGATCGAGCGAGAGCTGGCCCTCGCGGACCAGCGCCTCCGCCTTCGCGGCGAGCGTCTCCGCCTGCCGGATGGCGGCCCAGCGCCCGGCCTGCTGGCGCTGCTCCATCGTCATCCGCTTGAGCGCCGACCAAGTCTGGAACACGGGGTCCGTCAGCAGCTCTTTGCGCGCCTCGTGGCGGTCCTGGGGCGTGGCCCCATGCTTGGCTTCGAAACGCGGCTCGATGCGGTTGTCCCAGGTGGATTCCACCAGCGGGATGACCTTGGTCTGCAGATGCCGGTTCATCTGCGCCAGGAAGTTGAACCGTTCGATCTCGTCGTGGCTCAGCTCGGGATAGACCTCGTGGCGGGCGCCAACACGGTGGTCAGGCGGGCCATCGTAGGCCTCCGCCTGCGTCTGCGCGATGGACCGTGCGCCGTCCGATCCGTCCATGACCTTCTCCATGAGAGGGCGTCGGGCGATTTAGCCCTTATCTATAACAAATGTACGCCTCGCGCCGGTTCATGGCAATTGTGCATAAGTCTTATTTATATAATGAATGCCGACGGCCGGCCGCACTCCCTGCCGGGGGCCGGCCCGGCGCCCCTACGGGGCTTGGAACTCGCCGGCGCCGCGCGACCGCGGCACCCTGCCGAGGACGCCAGTGGAGCTGGTGGAGCGGCACTTCGAGCACACCCAGGTCATCTTGCCGCTCGGGGGCCGGCTGTTCGTGGCGGTCCTGGCGCCGCCGAACCGGCGCCCACTTCGGCGGAAAGCGCTCTAGGCGCCCGTCGACGGCGCGTTCGCTTCAAACCAATCCGCGATCTGGCGTCCGGTCATGAAAACCGCCTGCGGATGGCTTGCCAGGCGGTCGAGCATCTTCTCCAGGTAGGCGAAGCGGTGAGGCGCCCCGATCAGGTGCGGGTGAAGACCCATCGTCAGTACACGAGGCTGGCGCGCCAGCTCGGGCTCGAGCACCTGCAGGGTGTCCTCCAGCCTGCGCCAGATCTCCGGCGAGGCGTGCCGCTCGACGGCGTAGATCACGCTGTCGTTGATCTCCAGCGAGTAGGGCATGGCTATGAGCGGGCCATGAGCCGTCTGCATCCAGGTGGGCAGATCGTCGACCACCCAATCGCATAGGTAGCGGACACCGCGAGCCTTCAGCAGGTCGGGCGTCGCCTCGCTCTCCTTCAGCCCGGGGCCGAGCCAACCCTGGACGGGCGCGCCCGTGAACCGCTTGAGCCGTTCCAGGCACTCGTCGAGCACCGCCTCCTCCGAGGCCTCAGCCTGCAGCGACTTCTGGTGCAATCCGTGGCCGATCACCTCCCAGCCGGCCTCGAGGATCGCCTCGCCGAGGCGCGGATAGGCCTCGATCACGCCGGCGTTGAGCGCGCAGCTCGCCGGTAGGGCGCGGCGGCTCAGGGCCTCGAAAAGCCGGGGCATTCCGCAGCGCATGCCGTACTCGGCCCAGCTGAAATTGGGCACATCGGGGAGCTGCTCAACACCGTGCGGCGCGGGCAGGAGCTTGCGCGGCATGGGCTGATCAAAGCGCCAGTTCTCCACGTTGACCACGACGTGGACCATCAGCGGCTTGCCGCCCGGCGGCGGCAGCAGTGGGCGGTCCGAGGACAGCTGGAAGGGGATCCGGGGATTGGCCATGGCTCAGGCCAGGGACTTTGTTGCGCCGCCGTCGGCGGTGAGAGACGTGCCGGTCACCATGTCCGCAAGATCCGAGGCGAGGATCGCCACGAGCCGCCCCATCGTGTCCGGCTCGCCGATGCGTCCCATGGGCATCCGCGCCAGTTGCTCGGCCTCGACCTCCTCGGCTGGCCGGTTGGCCTGGCGCGAGAGGTTCTGGATGAGCCGCGCCCAACGGCCGGTGCGCGTGGGCCCGGGATTGAGGGCGTTGATGGTTATGCCGTCCACGGCGACGGCGTCGGCCAAGCCCTTGATCACGGCCAGGCAGGCCGCGTTGGCGGCCGAGCCCGGCAGCATGGCGGCGGCGGGCTGACGGCCGTTGTTGCCGACTACGACCACGACGCGACCGCCGCCGCCCTCACGCATGGCCGGGACCGCGGCCCTGAGCATGCGCACCATGCCCATGAACTTCAGGTCGAATGCGTCGGCCCAGACCTGGTCGTCCAGTTCGAGGAAGGAACCGCCCTGCGCCGCGCCGGCGCTGACGACCAGGACATCGAGCCCACCCAGACGCGCGACGGTCTCGGCCACGATCCGCGCTGCGTCTCCCGGCTTCGTGAGGTCACCCGCTATGACGGCCGCCTCGCCGCCGGTATTGCGGATTTCTAAGGCGATCGCCTCGAGGGCTTCCGGCGAGCGGGAAGCGACCGCCAGACGGGCGCCTTCCGCGGCGAGCGCCCGGGCGGCAGCCGCCCCGATACCTTGGCTCGCGCCGATCACCAGGGCGCGTTTGCCCGTCAGGCCGAGGTCCATGCGTCCCTCCCTGGCGTGAGGGGAGGGTTCACAGCGCGTTCCCCACCCGGTGGCCCTCGGCGGTGGCGTTGAGCGGCAGGCGCGGCGCGAAGCAATCGCCGATCTGATGCACCTCAAGACCCGCGGCCCGCAGCGGCGCGGCCATGGCGTCGTCGGCCGCGCGTGAGGTGGCGTAGGTGAAGAGGGCCACATCGCGCACCACTTGCTGGGCGCCCGTGAAGATGTGCCGCAGTGTCACCTCGCCCTCCTCGAACCGAGAGTCGGCGGTCGGGTCGGAAAGCGTGATCACCTCGACCCCCTTTCGGTAGAGCCGCCGGTAGATGCCCTGGCGGTTCACCAGCGGTTCGACGGCGCCCAGGCGCTCACGCGGTGTCGCCAGCAGCACCTTCTCGAAACGCTCCAGCAGGAACTCGGCGGCGGCATAGGTGAAGGCCGACTGGTCGTGGTCGTAGATCAGGGCGGTCCCGGGCTGACGTCCGTGCAGGTCGGCCAGCATGGCGACGGCCTGGCGGATGTCAGGAAAGACGCCTTCGCCCCGGTACTCGGCCGGCAGGAACTCCGGCCAGGCGGGCGTGGAACCCGTCGCCAGCACGACGGCGTCGGGCTTCAAGGCCAGCACGTCGTCGATGGTCGCCAGCTTACCCAGACGCATATCGACGCCGAAGCGGTTAGCGCTCAGGCGCTGAAAATCGTAGATGCTCGAGAGGTTCTCGCCACCCGGCAACAGCGCGTGGAGGCGGGCCTTGCCGCCTGCCTCGGCGCCCGAGCCGAACACCGTTACCTTGTGCCCCCGTGCGGCGGCGACCCATGCGGCCTCCATGCCGGCGATACCTGAGCCGACGACGACGATCCGGCGGCCGGCGGTCTTTGTCGGCCACCAGTCCGCCTCGTCGGGCGTGCCGACGCGGGGGTTATTGTCGCACTGGATAGCGCCATGAGTGGAGATCACGTGCCAGCAGGTGTTGCA
>NZ_JBKJTG010000057.1:0-9895 GCF_046590535.1 Phenylobacterium sp.
GTCATAGCCCAGGCCTTCCGCCACGGCCTGAGCGTGGACGAGATCCATGGCGCCTGCTCGTATGAGCCCTGGTTCCTGCGCCAGCTGGAGACCCTGGTCCGCACCGAGGGCCATGTCCGCGCCGCGGGCCTCCCCGTCACCGCCCAGGGCTTCCGCGCCCTGAAGGCCCAGGGCTTCTCCGACGCCCGCCTGGCCAAACTTACCCACACGACCGAGGCCGAGACCCGCGAGCAGCGCCGGGCCTTGGGCGTGCGGCCGGTGTTCAAGCGGATCGATAGCTGCGCCGGCGAGTTCCGCGCCGAGACGCCGTACATGTATTCCACCTACGAGAGCGGCGCGCTCGGCCAGCTCCCCGACTGCGAGAGCGACCCCACGGACCGCGTGAAGGCGATCATCCTGGGTGGCGGACCCAACCGGATCGGGCAGGGTATCGAGTTCGACTACTGCTGCTGCCACGCGGCCTTCGCGCTGGCCGAGATCGGCGTCGAGTCGATCATGGTCAACTGCAACCCGGAGACCGTCTCCACCGACTACGACACATCCGATCGGCTATATTTCGAGCCGCTGACCGCCGAGGACGTGCTGGAGCTGATCGACGTGGAGCGCACCCGCGGCACGCTGCTGGGGGTGATTGTCCAGTTCGGCGGCCAGACGCCGCTGAAGCTGGCCAAGCCGCTGGAGGATGCGGGCATCCCGATCCTGGGAACATCGCCCGACGCCATCGACCTGGCCGAGGACCGCGAGCGCTTCCAGCAACTGCTGCACCGGCTGAAGATCCAGCAGCCGATCAACGCCATCGCACGCTCCCGCGACGAGGCCTTCGCCGGCGCCCACCAGGTGGGCTACCCGGTGGTGATCCGCCCGTCCTACGTGCTGGGCGGCCGGGCCATGGAGATCGTCCGCGACGACGAACAGCTCGACCGCTACATCCGCACCGCCGTGCAGGTGTCGGGCGACAGTCCCGTCCTGATCGACCAGTACCTGTCGCGGGCCACCGAGGTGGACGTGGACGCCATCTGCGACGACGCGGGCCAGGTGTTCGTGGCCGGGGTGATGGAGCACATCGAGGAGGCCGGCGTGCACTCGGGCGATAGCGCCTGCTCCATGCCGCCGTTCTCCCTTAAGCCCGCGACCATCGAGGAGCTGAAGCGACAGACCGAGGCCATGGCGCGGGCCCTCAAAGTGCGCGGCCTGATGAATGTGCAGTTCGCCATCGAGGAGCCGCACTCCGAGGCGCCGCGCATCTTCGTGCTGGAGGTCAACCCGCGCGCCAGCCGCACCGTGCCGTTCGTCGCCAAGACCATCGGCCGGCCGGTGGCCGCCATCGCCGCCAAGGTGATGGCCGGCAAGCTGCTGGCGGAATTCGACCTCACCGAGACGCCCTACGACCACATCGCGGTGAAGGAGGCAGTCTTCCCGTTCGCCCGGTTCGCCGGCGTGGACACCGTGTTGGGGCCGGAGATGCGCTCCACCGGCGAGGTCATGGGCCTGGACTGGATCCGGCCCGGCGAAGGCCCGGCGCCGGCCTTCGCCAGGGCTTTCGCCAAGGCCCAGCTAGGCGGCGGGGTTGTCCTGCCCAAGGCGGGCTGCGTGTTCGTCTCCGTGCGCGACGACGACAAGGCCTGGATCGCAGAGCCCGTGCGGCTGTTGCTCAGCCAGGGGTTTCGCGTGCTGGCCACGGCCGGCACCGAGAGCTACCTGGCCGGCCAGGGCCTCAAGGTGGAACACGTGAAGAAAGTGCTGGAAGGCCGTCCGCACATCGTCGACGCCATGAAGAACGGCGAGGTGCAACTGGTCTTCAACACCACCGAGGGCAAGCAGTCGCTGGTGGACTCGTTCGCAATCCGCCGCTCCGCGCTGATGATGAAGATTCCCTACTTCACCACCGCGGCTGGGGCCCTGGCCGCCGCCCAGGCCATCGTCGCCACGGCGACCGAGCCCCTGGATGTGCGTCCGCTGCAGAGCTACGGCGTCCGGCCCCACTAGAGCCTGACCGCTTCAAGTGGATACCGGTTGAAGCGCCCGTCAGGCTCTAAACTTTGAAGATAGACCCTTTTTGTCCGGTTCAAGTGGCTCCACTTGAACCGGAAAGGGTCTAGCGGGCATTCCCAGCAGCGGCGCCAGTGCTAGCCTCTCGGGAAATCCTGGGGAGGACGCCATGAAGCAGGCGATGGTCGCGGTCGCGGCCGTGATTTTGGCGCTGTTGGGCGCGAACGCAGCCCCGGCGCAGGGAGCCAAGCTGGAGAGGGTGCAGCTTCAGACCAGGCTGGCGCCCTCCCCCGCCACCTATTCCGTCCTGCTTCCGCCGGGCTATGACCCGGCCAAGGGTCCGCTACCGCTGATGCTGCTGCTCCACGGCGGCGGGGGCGACAACAATTTCCTGGCGAGCCTCAGGCCCACCCTCGAGGCCGCCTGGGCCGCGGGCGACCTGCCGCCCCTGGTGGTGGTGACCCCTGACGCCAAGCGCTCGCTCTACATGGACTATCGCGACGGCTCGCAGAAATGGGAGAGCTTCATCGTCGGCGAGTTGATCCCCGACGTGCGCAAGCGCTACCGCGTCTCCTCCGACCGCCGCCAGACCGTGGTCACCGGCATCTCCATGGGCGGGCTGGGCAGCCTGCGGCTGGGCTTCGACCACCCCGAGGTGTTCGGCGGCCTGGCGGCGCTGGAATCCGGCATCGAGCCGGCGCTGGCCTTCGATGACGTGAAGATGCGCAACCGCTTCCAGCGCGACGACGCCTTCTTCGCCTCGATCTTCGGCAATCCCGTGGACCGCGCGTTCTGGCGTCGCGCCAATCCGGCCAACATGGCCATCGACAACCGCGACAAGATCCTGGCGAGCGGCCTGCAGATCTACATTGAGGTGGGCGACGTCGACATGTTCCACCTGGATGAGGGGGTGGAGTTCCTGCACCGGGTTCTGTGGGATCACAGGATCCCGCACGAGTACCGCCTGGTGCGCGGCGCCGACCACGTGGGCCGCAGCATCGCGCCGCGCCTGCGCGACGGCTTCCGGTTCCTGACCGCAAATGTGCTGCAGCCGACGGCGGCACCGGACCCCGTCCTGCAGACCGCCAACCAGCGGATCACCCAGATGCGCCGCCGGGCCGGCGTACCGGACGGTGAAATCCGGCCGCCGCTGCCCTCGACGACGCCGCCGCGATGAGCCCGACCCGCCGCAGCCTGGTCGCCGCCCTCCCCGCCCTGACGCTGGCCTGGCCCGCGGCGGCCGCGCCGTCGAAGGACCTTACGGTGCGGGGACGCACCATCTACAGCGAATCCTCGATGGTCATGTCGATGACCCCCGATGGACGCAGCGCCGTCACCCTGCGGTTCTGCCGCTTCCCGGAGGCGGGGATGACCTGGTTGTGGTGCCACGTGGTGCGCGACGGCCAGCTCTACGCCTTCACCAGCCACGACCTGCCCTGTGGCCCGGAACGCCTGGCGGGGCAGCCCGACGCCGCTTACCGGGCCCCGCCGATGGTTGCGTCGCTGGTGCGGACCGGCGGCGGTGAGAGCCTGGCGTCCGTGCGGATCGAGGCCGCTCTGCCGTTCCACCGCAGTCGGGCGGCGCCGCACGGCCCGGGCCGTGCGGCCGGGCGTTTCTCCGGGGTGTTCACCCCCACACGCCGGCTGGCGGCGACGGTCAACGCCGGGCGTGACGAGGTCTATGGCCTGCTGCGGGCCGAGATCGAGGTCGGCGGCCGCAGGCTGGTCCATGAGGGGGCCGCCAAGTTCCACGAGCAGCGGCAGGAGGGGCCGCGCTTCGAAGGTCCGTTCTGTTACAGCTGGCTGGCCGGCGGCGACGCGGCGGCGGCCACCCTGCTCACCGCTGCGGGCGCCGGCGGCGGTTGGCAGTTCGGGGCCGCGGAGGACGCGCTGGCCGACATGGCGATCGATTCGCCCGCTGCGGCCCGCCGGGCGGACTACCGCTTCAAGTCTGGTCGCCGCGTGGCTGGCGATCTGGCCGCCTTGGTGCGCTACCAGATCCCGGTCTACGACCGCGTCTGGCAAGGAAGCTTTGTCAGGGGGCGGGTCGATGGCCAGGCCGTGGTGGGCGTCGTCAACGACTGGACCACCGCTCCGGACATCTATGCGGCGGCACGGGCGAGGGCCGGCGCGCTCTGACCGGCTGGTTCGGGCCGCGATGATCCGCAAACCCGGCTTAATTGACCGTTGGTCTTTCGAGGCGCACCCTCACCTCATCGCCTGAGTGAGACAGGCGGCACTGGGCGCGTTTCTGCGACCCCCTTGTGGCCGAAGAGCGCTCTGGCGCCTGCCGCGATCCGGCGAGGGAGAAATCCCCAACGATTGCGAGGAAACCCTATGCATACCGAACCCCATGAGGGCGAAGTCCGCCATCACAAGCCCCGCCACCTTGCGGAGCGGTTGGAGGGCGCAGTGGGCGCATTGATGGTGGTGGCCATCATCGTGCTGGCCCTGGGCCTGATCTACGGCATGGTCAGCGGCGGCGGCGGCACGCCCCGTTGGATGCAGTAGCCGCCACGGCCTAGAGTTCGCGCGCCAGCACCAGATCGTCGTAGGTGTTGGCGCCCACCTGGAACTTCCGGACGCCCGCGGTGGCGAAGTCATGGCGGGCGTAGAAGGCTATGGCGCGGGCGTTCCCCGCATAGACGCCCAGCAGCAGACGCTTGGCGCCCGCCCCTCTGGCCGCCTGCACCGCCGTCTCCATCAGCCGCACGCCCAGACCCGAGCCCTGGAAGCGATGCAGCAGGTAGATCCGCTTCAACTCCATATCCGAATCGGCGGTCGGGATCGGCAGGTCAGCCGGCGCGACCATGATGTAGCCGACGGGCGCCCCGGTCGCCGCCACCTCGGCGATCCAGAAGCCGTAGCCCGGCTTTCCCAACCACTGCGCATAACGGAGCCGGCCGTGCTCGCCCTCGCAATGGGCGAAGATGTCGGCCGTCGGCAGGACGTCGGCAAAGGTCTCCAGGAAGGTCGCCTGGCCCACCCGCGACAGGGCCTCGGCGTCACCCGGCGTGCATTCCCGGATCGTCACGTCCATGGCTGTCCCCCTTCGGTCGGCGACTTACCACGGCCGCAGACAGGGCCAAGCTCTGGTCGCGGCGGCGGCGCTGCGCTAGGCGTCGAGGCTTAGCGGGAGGATACGCGATGGCGGGACGTGTGGACGGCAAGGTGGCCCTGATCACTGGCGGGGCGAGCGGCATCGGCCGAGGCTGCGCGGAACGGCTCGCCAAGGAAGGCGCCGTCGTGGTGATCACCGACTTGCAGGACGCCAAGGGCGACGAGGTGGTCCGGGCCATCCAGAGCGCCGGCGGACGGGCCGAATACCTGCATCACGATGTGACCGATGAGGCCGCCTGGATCTCGGTCGTGGACCAGATCAGAACCCGCCACGCCCGCCTTGACGTGCTGGTGAACAACGCCGGCATCGGCCTGGGCGGCTCCATCCTGGAGATGACCCTGGAAACCTGGCGCAAACAGACTGCGGTCAACCTGGACGGAGTCTTCCTGGGCGTGAAGCACGCCATCCCGCTGATGCGTCAGGGCGGCGGCGGCAGCATCATCAATATGTCTTCGGTGGCCGGCCTGAAGGGCGCCGCCAACCTTGCCGGCTACTGCGCCACCAAGGGCGGGGTGCGGCTGTTCACCAAGGCCGTGGCGCTGGAATGCGCCGGCGCCCAGGACGGCGTGCGAGTCAATTCGGTGCATCCAGGCATCATCGAGACGCCCATCTGGGAAGGCATCGGCGCCACGACTACGCCCGGCGCCAACGCTCCACCGGACCTGGACGCCATGTCCGCCGTCGCAGTCCCTCTGGGGGTCAAGGGCTACCCCGAAGACATCGCCAACGGCGTGCTGTGGCTGGCCTCGGACGAAAGCCGGTATGTGACCGGCGCAGAGCTGGTGATCGACGGCGGCCTGACAGTCCGCTAGCGACGCCATGACTGCGACCCTGAACGTCATCTTCGGCCCCTGCGGCGCCGGAAAGACCACCTACGCCCACGCCTTCGCCCGGCGGGAAGGCGCAGTTGCCTTCATCCTCGACGACTGGATGGCCCGGCTCTACGGCCCCGACATGCCCGAGCCCATCGAGTATGACTGGATGATCGAGCGCGTGGGCCGGGTGGAGGCGCAGATCTGGTCCGTCGCCGCCGGGGTGATCGCCACCGGGACGTCGGTAATCCTCGACATCGGCCTGATGCGCCAGTCCGACCGCCAGCGGGTGCGGGAAATAGCGGAGGCAGTAGGGCTGCCCCTGCAGTTCCACTTTGTCTCCGCGCCGCAAGAGGTGCGACGCGCCCGGGTCGCCGGCCGCAACGTGGTCAAGGGTGAGAGTTTCGCCATCGAGGTGACGCCGGACCTCTTCGACTTCATCGAGGGGATCTACGAAGCCCCCGAAAAGGAGGAGTTGAAGGGCTGCGTGATCGGCGAGAGCTAGCCCTGCGGGCACAGGTGCGCCGGCCAGATGCCTCGCGGCAGGTCAGGCGGGCGACGGCCTGATCATGCTGCGAATATCATTGGTCGCAGGCGCCCTTGAGTTTTGCGCTGCACAATTCTATTCTCTTTCCCCCCGGACGCCTGCGCCCGCGGCCGGTAAGTCGGAAACCTGTTTAGGGCGGATCTGAGTCATCATCTCCATGGAAAAAGTCCCGATGACCGCCGAGGGCTATCACGCCCTCGACGAAGAGCTGAAGCGTTTGAAGACGGTGGAGCGGCCTTCCGTGATCTCCGCCATCGGGGAGGCGCGCCTGCATGGCGACCTGTCCGAGAACGCCGAGTATCATGCGGCGAAGGATCGCCAGGGCTGGATCGAAGGCCAGATCGCCGACATCGAGGACCGCATGGCCCGCGCCCAGGTGATCGATGTCTCCAAGCTGTCAGGCAAAAACATCAAGTTCGGCGCCACGGTGTCGCTGGTGGATGAGGACACCGAGGAGCCGGCTCGTTACCAGATCGTCGGCGAGCACGAAGCCGACGTGAAACAGGGCCGCATCTCCATCGCCTCGCCGATCGCCCGCGCCATGATCGGCAAGGAGAGTGGCGACGTGGTTGAGGTGATCACCCCTAACGGGGCCAAGGCCTACGAAATCACCAAGGTCGAGTGGGGCTGACCCACCGCGAATGGCGAAGGCGCCCCAGCCCGAGCTGACCATCTGGGCCGTCTCCGACGGGCGCGCCGGCATCGAGGCACAGGCCGAGGGCCTGGCGATGGCGGTGGCGCGGCTGCGGCCCGCCACGGTGATCCTCAAGCGGATTGGCTGGAAGGCCGGCCTGGGCCGGCTGCCCTGGTGGCTGAACCCATTCCCCCGCCTGGCCCTGCGCGCAGAAAGCTCCATCG
This sequence comes from Phenylobacterium sp., assembly GCF_046590535.1. Classification (GTDB taxonomy): domain Bacteria; phylum Pseudomonadota; class Alphaproteobacteria; order Caulobacterales; family Caulobacteraceae; genus Phenylobacterium. The sequence continues at coordinate 7,328 of NZ_JBKJTG010000057.1, forward strand.
CCGCGCCTTGGCCGGACGTCTGGATCGCGGCCGGCCGGGCCAGCCTGCCGCTGTCGACCCGGGTGCGGCGCTGGTCGGGGGGCCAGACCTTCGTGGTGCAGACCCAGAACCCGCGCGCGCCGGCGGCCGCATTCGACCTGATCGTCCCGCCGGAGCATGACGGACTGGCCGGACCGAACGTCTTTCCCGTCCTGGGCGCCCCCAACCGGCTGACCGCAGACCGCCTGGCCGCCGAGCTCGCCCGCTTCGCGCCGCGGCTGGCCGATCTGCCGCACCCGCGGGTGGCGGTCATCGTCGGCGGGACCTCCAAGGCCTTCGACCTGCCGGCCGACCATGCCGCGGCCATGGCCGCCCAGGTCGCCGCGGCGGTGGAGGCGGCCGGCGGCTCGGTGATGGTCAGTTTCACCCGGCGCACGCCCGCCGCCGCGCGGGCGGCCATCGCCGGAGGGCTTCGCCCGCTCCCGGGCTGGATCTGGGATGAGCGGGGGGACAACCCCTACATCGCCTTCCTGGCCGCCGCCGACGCCATCCTGGTCACCGAGGACTCCGTCAACCTGACCACGGACGCGGCGGCGACCGGCGCGCCCATCTATCGCCTGACCCTGACCGGCGGCTCGGCCAAGTTCGCCCGCTTCCACGCCGAACTGGAAGCGCGCGGGATCGCCAGGCGATTCGCAGGCAGGCTGGAGACTTGGCGCTACCCTCCGCTTTTTGAGGCGGATCGGGCTGCAGCAGACCTTCTGCGCCGTTATGACGCGCGGAAAAACATCATTTAAGGCAAAGGCTTCTTGCTCACGGCCGCGCTCTCGGTAACCTTGGCAATGAATTCGCAATAACCCTGTCCCTAGGGTTGCGACCGAATTGCATGCGGGGGCCCACACGTGGCGAACTATTTCTTTGAAGACATCACGGCCGCCGAAGCGCTGGCCTACAACCCGGCCGCGGATCGGCTGCTCTTCAGGACCAACGGCGCGACCGCCTCGGTCATCTCCGTCGGGTTCGTCCCGTTCACGTCCTCCACACCGGATTATGTCGTCCTGAGCGGTCTCGGGCGCACCGTGACCTTCAACGATCCGGGCGGCTTCCGCGGCGAGAACGACGCCATCCTGCCCGACAGTTCGACCCTGTTCGCCGGCACCACCGGCAATGACAGCCAAGCCGGCTCCGCCGGCGCCGACGGCCTCTACGGCGGCGCCGGCAACGACAGCCTCGACGGCCTGGGGGCCGGGGATCTGCTCCAGGGCAACCAGGGCAACGACACCCTGGTCGGGGGGACCGGCAACGACACCCTCTATGGCGGCCGTGACAACGACACCATCGACGTAGGTACGGGCCTGAACTTCGCCAACGGCAACATCGGCGACGACACCATCACCGGCAACACAGGCAGCGACACCCTGCTGGGCGGCCAGAACAACGACATCATCACCGGCGGCGGCGACACGGACTTCCTGAACGGCAACCTCGGCAACGACACGCTGACCGGGGGCACGTCGGGCGACACCTTGGTGGGCGAAGCCGGCACGGACAGCCTGACCGGCGGCGGCGGAAACGACTCGTTCAACGGCGGCGACGACAACGACCAGATCGTCGCCGGGAGCGGCGCCGACACCGTCGACGCAGGCGCGGGCAGTGACACCGTGGCCGCCTCGGACGGCGCCAACATCATCACCCTGGGCGACGGGGACGACTCGGTCACCGCCGGTACGGGCAACGACAGCGTCGATGGCGGCGCGGGTAACGACAGCGTCGACGCCGGCGCGGGCAACAACACTGTCACCACCGGGGTCGGGGCGGACAGCGTCGTGACCACTGGCGGCGCCGACAACATCTCCGGCGGCGACGGGGCGGACACCCTCTCGGCCGGCGCCGGCAATAACACCGTGGCCGGCGGCATCGGGGCGGACCAGATCACCACCACCACCGGCGACGACAACATCACCGGCGAGGCCGGGGACGACGTGATCAACAGCGGCGACGGCGCCGACACCGTCGACGCCGGGGCGGACAACGACTCCATCACCTTCGCCGGCGCGGCCAACATCACCGCCGGCGCGGGCAATGACACCGTGGCCGGCGGAAACCTCGGCAGCACGATTACCGGCGGGCTCGGCAACGACACCGTCAGCTCCGGCTCGGGCAACGACTCCGTCGACCTGGGCGACGGCGACGACAGCATCGTCGACACGGGCGGCGCCAACACTGTCACCGGCGGGGTCGGCGCCGACAGCGTCACCACCGGCACGGGCGCCGACCGGATCGACCTGGGCGACGGCGCCGACACCGCCAACGCGGGCGATGGCAACAACTCCGTCAGCGGCGGCCTCGGCACCGACACGATCCAGGCCGGCTCCGGCAACGACACCCTGAGCGGGGGGGACGGCGACGACAGCATCAGCGCGGGCGCCGGCCTCGACGTCCTGGACGGCGGCATCGGCAACGACCAGATCTCCTTCACCGGCCGCGGCTCCGTGGTCGGCGGCACCGGCAACGACACCATCATCGGCGCGGCGGTGGCCTCCAACATCGACGGCGGCGACGGCAACGACAGCGTCAACATGGGCGCCG
>NZ_JBKJTG010000229.1:0-4777 GCF_046590535.1 Phenylobacterium sp.
CGCCAGCACCACAGCGTCCGACGGCGCGGTCGCGACCTGAGCGAAGGCGGCGGAACCGACCACCGACATGGTGGCGGCGGCGAGGAGGATGTTGCGAACGTTCATTGGTCGCCCCAGGGCAAAAGGTGAAATGGGTCTAACGAGTGAAGCAATACGTCTTGGCAGCAACTGGGACTTTACCGGTCGGTCGCCTCTTTGGTGTGTCGAACACCTTGAGGATACTTCCAGTTGCACCCGCAGCCTTCGCCCGTGATTGAGAATGGTCCTTTAGAACCACGTTACGTCAGTGTCAAGTTAGTTTGCTGATGTTTACTATTCATTTGACGACCAGCCGCCTCATTCCAGGATTGGCACAGTGCGGCTTGTGTCCGCTCAGCATCTAGCAAGTGTTGTGCCACCAGAAACGTCCTATCATCTCAAATTGACGCCAAAGTATATATCTAAGCGAGTCGCTGCGTTGGCGCGAGTACACGGGAGGTACCGGTAGTCTTAACGACGGACTTCCGATCTCCCGGTTCACCCTCACCGCGCTCGATCCGACACATGCGAATTTCTAGCAGACTCGGTCTGGAAACCTGGAGTCGCGGCCTTCTTCGGCGATCCTTCCCCCAGATTGAGTATATCAGGGTGCGACCAGGATCTTCACGTGCGCCTCGGGGTCGCCGAGGGCGGTGAAGGCGGCGGCCACCTCATCGAGCCCGACCGTGCCGGTCACCAGCCGCGAGACGTCGATCACCCCTTCGGACAGCTGCCGCAGCGTGGCGGCGAACTCCTCTTGGGTGTAGCCCAGCACAAAGGTCAACTCGATCTCCTTGGTGATGGCCATCGACGGTTCGATGCGGTCGGTCTCCATGCAGACGCCGGCCACCACGATCTGGGCCCCGGCCGGCGCCGCCTCGATCAGGCTTTGCAGGACCCCCGGCGAGCCGACGCACTCGAAGATCACCGGCCGTCCGAAACGGCCGCCCATCATACGGACCACGGCCTGGGCCGCCCTGGCCTTGGGCACCCCCAGCGCTTCCCAACGGTCGTGCGGCGACTCCACGGCCGGATCGATGACGACGTCGGCGCCCAGCCGTTCCGCCGCTGCACGCCGCCGGGGCGAAAAGTCGGCGGCGATCACCGGGCCGTGGCCGGAGGCCTTAAGCGCGGCGATAACCGCCAGGCCCACCGGGCCGCAGCCGATGACCAGGCTGGCCGAATCGCTGTCCAGGCGGGCCTTGGCCACGGCATGGGCGCCGACTGCGAAGGGCTCGGTCAGCGCGGCCTGGTCGGTGGGCAGGCCGTTGGGGACCTCCAGCACCAGAGTTTCGCTCAGCAGCATCCGCTCGCTGAAGCCGCCTGGAAGCCGGTTGGAGAAGCCCAGCAGCTCGACGCCGCCGGCGGTCAGGGTCGCCGGGATGCTGACTACCCGGGTCCCAGCCTTCAGGGTCCTGGCCGAGCCCGGGCCGTGGTCGAGGATCTCGGCGCAGAACTCATGCCCGAACACGGTGTCGGCGGTGGGATCGAAGTTCGAACCCATGCCGCCGGCCCGGCGGCTGAGGTCGATCATATGCTCCATATGATGCAGGGCGTGCAGGTCCGAGCCGCAGATCCCGCAGGCCAGGGTCCTGACCAGCACCTGGCCCTCGGCCGGCGTCAGCTCGGCGATCTCGTCGCAGACCAGCTGCCGGTTGCGCCGGACGACCGCCCGCATCTTGGTTCTCCCCGCCTTGTCGCGGCTTTTCTTATCCCCTAACCCTCGCGCCTCGGAATCGATAGAGCCGGAGCGTCCCGATGAGCCTCGCCTTCCTCTTCCCCGGCCAGGGCAGCCAGGCGGTCGGCATGGGCGCCGACCTGGCGACGGCCTTTGCCTCGGCGCGGGAGGTGTTCCAGGAAATCGACGAGGCCCTGGGCCAGAACCTGTCGCGCCTGATGCGGGAGGGCCCGGAGGATCAGCTCACCCTCACCGAGAACGCCCAGCCGGCCCTGATGGCGGTCAGCCTCGCGGTCATGCGCACCCTGGAACGGGAGTTCGGCGTGGGCGTCGAGCGGGCGGCCTTCGTGGCGGGCCACAGCCTGGGCGAATATTCGGCGCTGGCGGCGGCGGGGGCGATCAGCGTCGCCGACACCGCCCGCCTGCTGAAGCTGCGCGGCCAGGCCATGCAACGCGCCGTGCCCGTGGGCGCCGGCGCCATGGCCTCGCTGATCGGACCCAAGACCGACGTGGCGTTGGCGGAACAGGCGGCCGCAGCCGGCGCCGAGTTCGGAGTCTGCGTGGTGGCCAATGACAACAACCAGGGCAATGTGGTGATCTCCGGCGCCAAGGCCGCCGTGGACGCCGCGATTGAGGCGGCCAAGGCGCTGGGCGCCCGCGCCATACCCCTGAATGTCTCGGCGCCCTTCCACTGTCCGCTGATGCAGCCCGCCGCCGACGAGATGGCGCAAGCCCTGGCCGCCGCCGCCATCCTGGCCCCGCGGGCGCCGCTGGTGACCAACATCACCGCCAAGCCCACCCACGACCCCGAGGTCATCCGCCGGCTGCTGGTGGAGCAGGTGACCGGTCGGGTCCGCTGGCGTGAGAGCGTGCTGTGGCTGGTGCAGGAGGGCGGCGTGACCCGCTTCGCCGAGGCGGGGACCGGCAAGGTGCTGTCGGGGATGGTCAAGCGGATCGCCCCGGACGCCGAGGCCGTCCCCTTGAACGCCCCGGCCGATCTCGAAGCCTTCGCCAAGTCCCTTTAGTAGAGAGCCGCCATGTTCGACCTCACCGGCAAGACCGCGCTCGTCACCGGCGCCACCCGCGGCATCGGCGCCGAGATCGCCAGGGCCCTGCACGCCCAGGGGGCCCATGTGGTGCTCTCCGGCACCCGTGAGTCCGTCCTGCGGGATCTGGCCGGCGCCCTGGGCGAGCGCGTCTCGGTGGCGGCGGCGAATCTGTCCGATGGCGCGGCGGTGGACGGGCTGGTCGAGGCGGCGGAGACGGCGGCGGGCGCGCCGCTCGACATCGTGGTGGCCAACGCCGGCATCACCAAGGACGGCCTGCTGCTGCGGATGAAGGACGAGGACTGGGAGGCGGTGCTGAAGGTCAACCTGGAGAGCTACTTCCGGCTCAGCCGCGCGGCCATCAAGGGGATGATGCGCCGCCGCGCCGGGCGGATCATCGCCATCACCTCCGTGGTCGGTGTCACCGGCAACCCCGGGCAGGTGAACTACGCCGCTTCGAAGGCGGGAATGATTGGCTTTTCCAAGGCCTTGGCGCAAGAAGTTGCGACGCGCGGAATCACCGTCAACTGCGTGGCGCCGGGGATGATCAACAGCCCGATGACCGAGGCGCTCACCGAGGCGCAGAAGGCGCAAATCCTGGCGACCATCCCGACCGGCCGGCTGGGCGTCGGCGCCGACGTGGCGGCGGCCTGCGCGTACCTGGCCAGCGACGAGGCGGCCTACGTCACCGGCCAGACCCTGCACGTAAACGGCGGCATGGCGATGATCTGAGGCTCGCCAAGCGGCGGGGGATCATGCTAGGCGGCGGCCCGAATTCCACATCATCCGAAGCGGCGGTTGACTTCACCGTCTCCGTCGCCGATGCAACAATCTGACTAATCCTTGAGGGACCTACCCTATGTCCGAAGTCCTCGAACGCGTCCGCAAGATCGTCATCGAACACCTCGACGCCGATCCGGAGAAGGTGACCGACAAGGCCAGCTTCATCGATGATCTGGGCGCCGACAGCCTCGACAACGTCGAGCTGGTGATGGCGTTCGAAGAAGAATTCGACATCGAAATCCCGGACGACGCCGCCGAACACATCCAGACTGTCGGCGACGCCGTGAAGTTCATTCAGGAGCGGCTGGGCGCTTAAGCGCTGATCCTGCTTGAGAATTCAACCGCCGCGTCGCTTAGGGCCTGACCCGAAGCCGCGGCGGTTTTCGTTTGAGGGTGCGCCATGCGTCGTGTCGTCGTCACAGGGATCGGTCTCGTAACCCCACTGGGGCAGGGGACAGAACTGGTGTGGAAGAGGCTCCTCGCCGGCCAGTCCGGGGCTGGACGGATCAGCGCCTTCGACGTCAGCGACTATGCCTGCCAGGTGGCGTGCGAGGTCCCCCGGGTGGACGGCCGAGGCGGCGGTGGCCCCGATATCGAAGGCTCCTTCGACCCCGACCAGACGCTGTCGCCCAAGGACCGGCGCCGAGTCGACGACTTCATCCTCTATGGCATCGCCGCGGCGGACGACGCGGTGAAGGATTCGGGCTGGGCGCCCACCGAGGACGAGGACCGCGAGCGCACCGGCGTGATCATCGGATCGGGCATCGGCGGCCTGGGCACCATCGCCGAGACCGCCATCGAGCTGCACGAAAAGGGCCCGCGCCGGGTCAGCCCCTTCTTCATCCCCTCGGCGCTGATCAACTTGGCCAGCGGCCAGGTGTCGATCCGCCACGGCTTCAAGGGCCCCAACCACGCCGTGGTCACCGCCTGCGCCACCGGCGCCCACGCGATCGGCGACGCCGCGCGGCTGATCAAGTACGGCGACGCCGACGTGATGGTGGCCGGCGGGGCCGAGGCCTCGGTGGTGCCGATCGGCATCGCCGGCTTCATCGCCTGCCGCGCTATGTCGACCAACTTCAACGACGCGCCCGAGAAGGCCAGCCGCCCCTATGACAAGGACCGCGACGGCTTCGTCATGGGTGAGGGCGCCGGCGTCCTCGTGCTCGATGACGCCGGCGCCCTCACCCATGACCAAGCCGTCGCGGTCCTTGTCATAGGGGCGGCTGGCCTTCTCTGGCGCGTCATTCAAGTT
>NZ_JBKJTG010000048.1:0-17502 GCF_046590535.1 Phenylobacterium sp.
CGGCCGATGACCCGCCTGGTCTCCGGCGAGGAAGTCCCCCTCGAGAGCCACGACAAGGCGCTTCGGCCCCAGACGCTCTCCGAATTCGTCGGCCAGGAGCAGGCAAAGGGCAATCTCTCGGTGTTCATCGAGGCGGCCAGGGCCCGCAACGAGGCCCTGGATCACGTGCTGCTGTTCGGCCCGCCGGGCCTGGGCAAGACCACCCTGGCCCAGATCATCGCCCGCGAGCTGGGGGTCAATTTCCGCGCCACCTCCGGCCCGGTGCTGGCCAAGGCCGGCGACCTGGCCGCCATCCTCACCAACCTCGAGCCCAACGACGTCCTGTTCATCGACGAGATCCACCGGCTGCCGGCCAACGTCGAGGAGATCCTCTATCCGGCCATGGAGGACCACGTCCTCGACCTGATCATCGGCGACGGGCCGTCGGCGCGCGCGATCCGCATCGACCTGGCGCCCTTCACCCTGGTGGCGGCGACCACCCGGGCGGGGCTCCTGGCGACGCCGCTGCGCGACCGGTTCGGCATCCCGCTGCGCCTGGAGTTCTACACCCACGCCGAGTTGCGACAGGTGCTGGCCGGGGCCGCGGTGAAGATGGGCCTGTCGCTCAGCCCCGACGGGGCCGCGGAGATCGCCGCCCGCGCCCGGGGCACGCCCAGGGTGGCCGGACGCCTGCTGCGCCGGGTGCGCGACTTCGCCGCCGCCGACGGCCACACGATCATCGACCAGAAGGCCGCGGCCTCGGCGCTCGCCCGCCTGGATGTGGACGAGAAGGGCCTCGACGCCCTCGACCGCCGATATCTCCGCGCCCTGATCGACAACTACGCCGGCGGCCCCGCCGGGGTGGAGACCCTGGCCTACGCCATCGCCGAGGCCCGCGACGCGGTGGAGGACGTCATCGAGCCGTTCCTGCTGCAGCAGGGCTTCATCCAGCGCACGCCGCGCGGCCGGATGGCCTGTTCCAAGGCCTATGAGCACCTGGGGCTGGCGGCGCCGAAGGCCTCCGTCCTACCGCCCTCAGATCTGTTCGATAAATGACCGCCGAGCCCTCCGCCGGCTGGCTGGAAGGCCGCGAGCACCTGCTACCGGTGCGCATCTACTATGAGGACACGGACTTCACCGGGGTGGTCTATCACGGCAACTACCTGCGCTATTTCGAGCGGGGGCGGAGCGATTTCCTGAGGCTGGCCGGCGTCAGCCACGCAGCGCTCCTGGAGCTGCCGGAGCCGGCCGCCTTCACCATCACCCGCATCTGCGTGGACTTCCGCCGCGCCGCGCGGATCGACGACGCACTCATGGTCAGGACCACCTATGACCGGGTGAGGGGCCCGCGCCTCTACATCACCCAGCGCATCCTTCGCGGCGAGGACCTGATCGCCACCGCCGAGGTCGAGGCCGCCTGCATCGACCTGAAGGGCCGACCGAAGAAACCACCGCCGGGACTGGTCGCCGCACTGGCGCCGCTGTTCGCCCCGCCGCCATAAGATCGCCACCACCCCGCCCCAAGCACGACCGCAAGACTACGGAGCTCGCGCGACACCCATGGACCCGGCCGCCGCCATCACGCCCGAGAGCTTCAACTTCCTGACCCTGTTCCTGCGCGCCGACTGGGTGGTGAAGCTGGTCATGGTCGGCCTGGGCGTCGCCTCCCTGGCCTCCTGGGCGATCATTCTCGACAAGACCTTCCGCTTCGCCGCCCTGAACCGCCAGGCCGACCGCTTCGAGGACGCTGTGGCCTCCGGCCGCAGCCTGGAGGACGTCGCCGCCGACGCCGGCGAGCGCCCCCGCCATGCCCTGCCGCGGATGCTGCAGGGCGCATTGCGCGAATGGCGCGAGGCCCGCGCCAAGGGCCAGGCCACCGACAGCCAGGCCGCCTTCCTGATCCAGCGGATCGACCGGGTGCTGGACACCACCATCGCCCGCGAGAGCGCCCGCGTCGAAGAGGGCCTGGGGGCGCTGGCCATCGTCGCCACCGCCTCGCCGTTCGTCGGCCTGTTCGGCACCGTCTGGGGGATCATGCAGGCCTTCCAGGCGATCGCCATCCAGAAGAACACCTCGCTGGCCATCGTCGCGCCGTCGATCGCCGAGGCGCTGTTCGCCACCGCCATCGGCCTGGTGGCCGCGATCCCGGCCTATATCGCCTTCAACGCCTTCTCCACCGCGGCGGGCAAGTACACCGGCCGGCTGGAAGGCTTCGCCGACGACCTCTCCACCGCCATCCAGCGCCGCCTGGCGGAGCGGGGTTAGGCCGTGGCGCTGTCCGCCAACGACGCCTTCGCCGCGGGCGGCGGGTCGCGCAGGCGGCGCCGCTATGGCCGTGGCCGGCGCGGCGCGCTGTCGGAGATCAACGTCACCCCGCTGGTGGACGTCATGCTGGTGCTGCTCATCGTGTTCATGATCTCCGCGCCGCTGCTCACCGCCGGCGTGCCGGTGGAACTGCCCAAGACCGAGGCCGGCGCCATGCAGGACCAGCCGGAGCCGCTGACCGTCTCGATCCGCGCGGACGGGTCGATCTACGTCCAGGAAGACCCGATCGCCTTTTCCAGCCTGGCGCCGCGCCTGCAGGCCATGGCCGACGGCGAGCCCAAGCCGATCTATGTGCGCGCCGACGGCCGCGCCTCCTATGAGGTGGTGGCAAGGGTGATGGCGTCCCTGTCGACCTCAGGCTTCACCGCCATCAACCTGATCACCGATACGGGCGGTCCGTCCTCGGGCGGCAAGCCGGAGGCCGCCGGGCCGTGAGACGCGCCGATGTCACCCCGGCCATGCTGGGCTCGCTGGCGCTGCACGCCGGGGTCATCGCCATCCTGGCCGTCTCCTGGGAGACCCGCGACCTGAAGGTGGGCTCGGTGGTGCCGGTGACCATCGTCGCCAACGCCCCCGACACCGACGTCCGCCCCGCCGTCCAGGCGGAGCAAGAGGCGCCCGCCCTCACCGAGCAGCCGGTCCCCGACGCAGCCCCTAAGTCCGCCCCGCCGGCGCCGGAACCGACCCCCCAGCCCCCCGCGCCAACGCCCCCGGCCGCCAAGGCCGCGCCGCCCAAGCCCACGCCGACGCCAGTCCCCAAAGCCGCCACCCCCCTGGCCAAGGCCGCCCCCGCCAAGCCTGCGCCGAAGGCCGCCGAGAAGGGCCTGGACCTCGACGCCCTGGCCGCCAGCCTGTCGAAAGCCGCCCGCCCGGCCAGCGCGCGGCCGTCGTCCGCCGCCAAGGGCCCGGCCCGGCCGGAGACCGCCACGGTGGCCCGCAACACCACCGGCGCGGGGCTCTCCGGCCTGGCGCTGTCAGGCCTCGCCGAAGAGTTGCAACGCCGCTGGAACCCCAACTGCGAAGTGGAGGGCGGTCGCGACGTGGCTGTCCGCGTCAGCTTCACCCTGGGCGCCGGCGGGCAGGTGGTCGGCGACGTCACCTCGCAGATCCGCGGCGCCCAGACCTCGGTCAGCCAGGCGGCGGCCGAGCGGGCCGTGCGCGCCGTCTATGCCGCCTCGCCGTTCCGCACCCTGCCCAAAGAGTTCTACGGCGACCGCATCGGCGTAAACTTCAACGCGCGGGAGGCCTGCGCCACATGATCACGACCAAAGTCTGGAGCCCGTCCATGCCGCTGAAGTCCCTGCTGCTCGCCCTGGCGCTGATGGCGGGCGCGAGCCTGGCCGCAGCGCCCGCCCGCGCGGAGATTGAGGTCAACGTCAACAGAGGCGACGTCCAGCCCCTGCCGATCGCCACTCCGGCCATGGGCGGCGCCGCGGTGGGCGCGGAGATCGCCAACGTCATCGCCGCCAACCTGCAGCGCTCGGGCCTGTTTCGGCCCCTGGACCCCGCCAGCTTCATCGAGCGCGACCTGAACGCCGCGGTGCAGCCGCGTTTCGCCGACTGGAAGCAGATCAACGCCCAGGCCCTGGTCAACGGCCAGGTGACCGTGGAGGCCGGGCGCCTGCGGGTGGATTTCCGCCTGTGGGACGTGTTCGCCGAACAGCAGCTGCTGGGCCTGCAGTTCACCTCCAGCCCGGAAAACTGGCGGCGCGTGGCGCACAAGATCTCTGACGCGGTCTATGAGCGGCTGACCGGCGAGAAGGGTTATTTCGACACCCGCGTGGTGTTTGTCGCCGAGAGCGGCAGCCGCGCCAAGCGGACCAAACGCCTGGCGATCATGGACCAGGATGGCGCCAACCCCAGCTACCTGACCGACGGCTCCTACATCGTCATGACGCCCCGGTTCTCCTCCACCAGCCAGGAGATCACCTACATGGCGCTGCGGCCCGAGGGCTCGTCGATCTACCTGTTCAACCTGGAGACCGGTCGCCGGGAGAGCCTGGGCGACTTCAAGGGCATGGTGTTCGCCCCGCGCTTCTCCCCCGATGGCGGGCGTGTGGCGTTTTCCGTGGAGCGCGGGGGGAACAGCGACATCTTCGTCATGGACCTGAAGAACCGCACCTCGGCCCGGCTCACCGCCGACCCCTCCATCGACACCTCGGCCTCGTTCTCGCCGGACGGGAACCGGATCGTGTTCAACTCCGACCGGTCCGGCTCGCCGCAGCTATATGTGATGGGCGCCGACGGGGCGAGCCCGCGGCGGATCACTTTCGGCGGCGGCCGCTACACCACCCCGGTGTGGAGCCCCACCGGCGAGTTCATCGCCTTCACCAAGCAGTCCGGCGGCCAGTTCCACATCGGCGTCATGAAGCCTGACGGCACCGACGAGCGGATCCTCACCTCCAGTTACCTGGACGAGGGTCCCACCTGGGCGCCCAACGGCCGGGTGCTGATGTTCTCCCGCGAGGCCTCCGGCGGCACGCCGAAGCTGTGGAGCGTCGACGTCACCGGCCGGGTCCTGCAGCCGATGCCCTACCCCGGCGCCGGCTCCGACCCCGCCTGGTCGCCGCTGCTGAACTAGGCTTGCGCCGCATTGCCGCCCGATAGACCCTGCCCAACTGCGCCGAGACGCGCCGAAACACCCGAGGAGACCTCTTTCATGGCCGCCAGCCGCAATAGCCGCACCGCCCTTCGCCTCGCCCTGGTGGCGACGGCGGCCGTGTCGATGGCCGCCTGCTCGTCGCGACCGAAGCCCAGCTTCCCGACCGCGCCGGGGGCGGGGGCGGGATCCACCGCGCCGGTCGCGCCGAACACCCGCGGCCAGGCCCCACCGCCGGTGAGCGGCGCAGCCCTGGGCGCCCTGCCCGGCTCGCAGCAGGACTTCGTGGTCAATGTGGGCGACCGGGTCTTCTTCGACTTCGACCAGTACGAGGTCCGCGCCGACGCCACCCCGCTGCTGGACGCCCAGGCCGCCTGGCTGCGCCGCTATCCGGCCGTCAGCCTGCGCATCGAGGGCAACGCCGATGAGCTCGGCACCCGGGAGTACAACCTGGCGCTGGGCGCCCGCCGCGCCAATGCGGTGCGCGACTACCTGGCCGGCCGCGGGGTGACCGGCGACCGCATCTCCACCGTCTCTTTCGGCAAGGAACAGCCCATCGACACGGGCGCCAGCGACGAGGCCCACGCCCGCAACCGCAATGCGCGGACCGCCATCGTCGGCGGCGCCCGCTAGGCCGCAGCCCGGATGTCCCGTTTCGCCCTGCCCGCGCTGGCCCTGGCCGTCCTGCTCGCCGCCGCCCCGGCGGCGTCGCAGACGCCCATGGACGATCCGCTGGACGCCCGCGATGGGCGCCGGGTGGAGCGCATGGAGAAGGTGGTCCGCGAGCTGCGCGCCATCGTCTTCCAGGGGCGCGACAAGGGCGTCCCGGTGGTGGTCCAGCCCGCCGACACCGACGCGCGGATGCAGGACCTGGCCAGCCGTATCGGCGACCTGGAGCAGACGCTACGCCGGCTGAACGGCTCGCTGGAGACCGCCACCCACGAGCTGGACGTAGCCAAGCGGGAGAGCACCGCCCTGCAAGCCCAGGTGAAGGCCATGGCCGACCGGCTGGCCGCCGCGGAGGTGAAGCTGGCCGAGCCGCCACCGCCGCCCGAACCGCCGGTGGAGGCCGCGCCAGCAGCCAGCGCCGCGGACGCCTTCGGCACGGCGCGCAAGCTGATGCTTTCGGGGGACTACGACGCCGCGGAGAACGCCTTCGCCGGCTTCGTGGAGGCCTATCCCGACGCCGCCCGCACCCCGGAGGCCCGCTACTGGTGGGGCAAGACCCTGACGGTGCGCGGCGCCCACGCCAGCGCCGCCACCGCCTATATCGGCGCGATCCGCGGCTGGCCGCAGACCACCTGGGCGCCCGACGCCGTGGTCGAACTGGCCCGGTCCCTGGTGGCGCTGAAGAAGCCCGCCGACGCCTGCCAGACCCTCGCCGAACTCGGCCGCCGCTATCCCAAGCCGCCGGCCACCGTCGCCAGCCGTGCGGCAGCCGCCCGCACCCAGGCCAAATGCGCCTAGACGCAGCCGACGACGCCGCCACACCCGTCCTGCGGGACGCCGGCGATTGCGCCCGCGAGGCCCTGGACCGCCGTCTGCTGAGCTCCGGCAAGCGCCCTGTGATGGTGGCTTTCTCCGGCGGCGGGGATTCCCTGGCCCTGCTGCTGATCGCCCAGGGCTGGGCGCGCCGCGCCGGCCGCGAGGTGGTGGCGGTCACCGTCGATCATGGGCTGAACCCGCAGAGCCCGGCCTGGACCGCGGCCTGCGCGGCCACGGCCGCGCGGCTGGACGTGGGGTTCGAGCGCCTGGCCTGGCTGGGGCCCAAGCCCGCCACCGGCCTGCCCGCCGCCGCCCGCGCCGCCCGCCATCGGCTGATCGCCGAGGCGGCGCGCAGCCTGGGCGCCCGGGTCATCCTGATGGGCCACACCGCTGACGACGTGTTGGAGGCCCGCGCCATGCGCGCAGCCGGCGCGACCACGCCGGAGCCCCGGGACTGGGCGCCCTCGCCGGTGTGGCCGCAGGGCCGCGGCCTGTTCGTGCTGCGCCCGCTGCTGGGACTGCGCCGGGAGGACCTGCGCCGCTGGCTGCGGATGCGCGGCGAGAGCTGGATCGAGGACCCCGCCAACGCCGACCCCCGCTACGCCCGGGTGAGGGCGCGCGCGGTCACCAGCGGCGCGCCCGGTCGCGTCACCCCGGACGAGCCGGCCGTCCTCGGCCTAGGCGAGACGATCACCGAGGACGCGGGCGTGCTGAGCCTGTCGCGCCAGGCTTTCCGGGATGCGCCCGGCGGCGAGGCCGACCGTGTCCTGGCGATCGCCTGCGTCTGCGCCGGCGGCGGCGAGCGGCGCCCGGCCGGCGCCCGGGTGGCGCGTCTGGCCGCGCAGATCCGCGGTGGAGAGGCCGTCGCCGCCTCCCTGGCGGGCGCCCGGGTCGAGGCCGACCCCATGACCATCCGCATCAGCCGCGAGCCCGGCGAGGCGCGCCGCGGCGGGCTGGCGCAGGTGGTGCTGCCGGTGGGTGAGCCGGTGATCTGGGACGGGCGCTATCGGCTGAAGGCCCGCCAAGCGGGCCTGGTGGTCCGCCGGCTGGCGGGCTGCGCGGCGCGCCTGCCCGGCGACCAGCGGCAGGCGCTGAACGCCGTGCCGGCCCGGGCCCGCGGCGCCCTGCCGGCGATCATCGACGCGGAGGGGACGGTGAGCTGCCCCGTCCTGGCGCCGATGGCCGGCGTCAAGGTGAAATCCCTGGTCGCCAAGCGCCTGCGCGCCGCCTGTGGCCTGGTGACGCGGGAGTTGGTCTAGGTCGTGGCCTCATAAAGAGCCGCGGTGCGGACGAGGTCGCCGAGGCGACCTCCGCAAGGTCTGAATTGGGTGGGGACCGGACGTTGGCTCCCGTGCAGCGTCGCGATCAAGGCTGACCTATCCTGGTGAGGTGGCGCACGACGGGCAGTCAATTAGATGCCTTGGCGCGCGGCAGGCGCCTGCCCCTCTGATGGCTCAACGGCAGGATCACGACCAGGGCCACGGCGCCCATGATCAGACCGTTGAGCCGGGGGTCAAACCAGGAGCCCTGGATAGGGAAAAGCTGCCAGCAAAGATTACTGACGGCATGTACCATCGCGACCGCGAATACGCTGCCGCCAGTCTTGTTGAACAGCCAGACCATAAGCAGTCGCAGGGCCAGCGTGCCGAGCGTCCACCAAGCGATCCAGCCCACTGATCGATGAGCGTCCAGGAGCGCAGGGTAGTGCCAGACTGCCGAGACCCCGCCGATCAGCAACGCCGCGGGAAGCGCGCCCAGGCGTTCCTGAAGCGGATCGAGAGCGAACCCTGTCCAGCCTAGTTCCTCGCTCAATGCAGCGACCAGGAAGACTGCGAACAACGCCATGACGGTGAAGATGTTGATCCTTGGATCGGGGATGCCGGATCCATTGCATCGCAAGATTAGGAAAGAGGCTGCGCTAACGGCGGGTAAGAAAAAGAGGATCGGCAGCCACCAGGCCCTTGGCTTGATCCGGCCGAAATCGAGAGTCTGCTTCAGCAACATCAACGCGGCAGCCATGCCGCCACGCCGCCACGATAGGAAGAGCGCGGCCGCGGCAGGACAGGTCACGGCTAGGGCGGCTACCGGCAGGCCCGGCATGAGTTGTATCCCGCTGGCCGCGCTGATTGCGTAAAACGGCGTCGTCAGCAGAAGGGTCAATCCAAAGAACGCGAAGACGTCTCGCATCCTTCGCGGATGACTGAGCGCGGCTCGGGATTCCGTACCATCAAGCGCAGCCACGACCGGCCTCATAGAGAGCGCGGAGGACCGCACGCGCTGGTCTAACACGTCGAGACGGCTGTGCTGCAGGGCATCTCTCACCTGGAACTTCAGGCAAGTGAGTTGATAACCACACTCTGGAACGTGGCTCCGAAGCGGACTTTCCCAACGTCCGATACGGGTCGGGAACAGTCATTTACGTGGCGACAGGAAGCGGATTCCAGCGAGGCCTTATGAGGACACGACCTAAAGCGTCAGCCGGGCCCGGGCGCGGCCGTCGGGGGTGACGCTGACGGTGTCGAGGCCGTCGATCTGCTGGGCGGCTTCCTCGGCGCGGGCCTGGGCGCCGAGCACCGGCGCGGAGTCCGCGAGGATCGCTTTTCCGGTCTTGAGTTGCAGCTTCGCCTCCATCAGCGCGCGCTTGCTTTCCGGGATGCTCGAGACGTGGGCCACACGCACCCGCCGGGGCACCCGCGAGGCGGCCTGGAGGGGCAGGTCGTCGGCCTCGGCGAAGGCGCGGCCGAGGAACAGGCTGGGGTTCAGCGGCCGGTCGCGCTGGTCGCGGATTTCCAGGTGCAGGTGCGGGCCGGTGGACGTGCCGGTGGAGCCGATGCGGCCTATGCTGTCGCCCGCCTTAAGGGCCGCGCCAAGCGCGACGCCGGCGCCCACCGCGCCCATGTGGGCGTAGAAGCTGGAGAGGCCTTCCGCGTGACGGACCTCCACAAAGCGGCCGTAGGAGGAATTCTGGCCGGTCTCGACCACCACCCCGTCGGCCACCGCCAGGATCAGCTCGCCCGCGTGGGCGGAGATGTCGACGCCGGCGTGCAGGCGACCGTGGGCTTCCCAGGGCATCTGCCGCAGGCCGAAGGGCGAGACGATGTCGCGGCCCGGCACGGGCTGCTGGAAGCTGATCAGGGCAGCGGGTTCCTGGGGAGCGGCCGGGAACGCCGCCAGGGCGAGGCTGACCGCCGGCGCAGGGGCGCTGACCACGGCGATTTTGTCCGGCAGGGCGGCGTGCGCCATGGTGATGGCGCCCAGGGCGACGAAGCCGCCGAGGACAGCGTCCATGATCCAATGCGGGGCGCGCCCGCTGCGGGCCAGGTTCAGTTCCATCAAAGCAAGATATCTCCCAGCACTGCCGAGCTTAACTACGGTTCGTCGTGGGTGAGACGACCGCGCTTCGGCGAACTCCGCCCATCACCGGACGGTTAATTGCCGGGCCTTCTAGGCGAAAACTAGGCGAGTGGCCACCATTGTTCGCCCAGCGCTCTTCTGGCGCATATTCAGGTGAGCTCTACTGTAAGGCTGGCGGGGGCCAGAACTGCAGGGGAATCGCGGCGGATCTTGTTCACCGCCGAGCCCGCCCCCGCCGGCGGCTGATCACAGGCCTTTGATGATGCCCTCGACCATCTTCTTGGCGTCGGCGAACAGCATCATGGTGTTGTCGCGGAAGAACAGCTCGTTCTCCACGCCCGCATAGCCCGAGCTCATGCCGCGCTTCACGAACAGCACGGTGCGGGCCTTCTCGACGTCCAGAATCGGCATGCCGTAGATGGCCGAGGTCTTGTCGGTCTTGGCCGCCGGGTTGGTCACGTCGTTGGCCCCGATGACGAAGGCCACGTCGGCGGTGGAGAACTCCGCGTTGATGTCCTCCAGCTCAAACACCTCGTCGTAGGGGACGTTGGCCTCGGCCAGCAGCACGTTCATGTGGCCGGGCATGCGGCCGGCCACCGGGTGGATGGCGTACTTCACCTCCACGCCTTCTGCCTTCAGGCGGTCGGCCATCTCCCGCAGGGCATGCTGGGCCTGGCTCACCGCCATGCCATAGCCGGGGACGATGATCACCTTGCTCGCGTTCTTCAAGATGAAGGCCGCGTCTTCCGCCGAGCCCTGCTTCACCGGCCGGGTCTCGATCTGGCCGGCCGCGCCGGCGGCGCTGTCGTCGGCCCCGAAGCCCCCCAGGATCACCGATATGAAGCTGCGGTTCATCGCCCGGCACATGATGTAGCTGAGGATCGCGCCGGAGGAGCCCACGAGCGCCCCGGTGATGATCAGGGTGGTGTTCTCGAGCGTGAAGCCCAGGGCTGCCGCCGCCCATCCCGAGTAGCTGTTCAGCATGGAGACCACCACCGGCATGTCGGCGCCGCCGATGGGGATGATCAGGGTGACGCCGATCACCAGGGCCAGGGCGAAGATTCCCCAGAAGGCCCAGAGCGCGGCGCCGCCGCTCATCACCAGCACCACCGCCAGGGCGACGATGCCAACGGCGAGGGCAATATTCAGCAGGTGGCGGGCGGGCAGCAGGATGGGCGCGCCGCTCATGTTGCCGTTGAGCTTGGCGAAGGCGATCACCGAGCCGGTGAAGGTGACGGCGCCGATGGCCAGGCCCAGGGACAGCTCGATCAGCGAACTGAGGTGCACCACGCCGGCCGCATCGGCGATGCCATAGGCCTGGGGCGTGTGGATGGCGGCCACCGCCACCAGGCAGGCGGCCATGCCCACCAGGCTGTGGAAGGCGGCCACCAGCTGCGGCATGGAGGTCATGGCCACGCGCCGGGCGATGATCGCCCCGATGGTCCCGCCGATGGCCACGCCGCCGGCGATCAGGCCGAGCGTCAGGGCGTCGAGCACGCCCTGGCCCCAGAGGGTCAGCAGGGTGGTGGCGACCGCGATGGCCATGCCGATCATGCCGTTGCGGTTGCCCGCCTGGCTGGAGGTGGGCGAGGACAGGCCGCGCAGGGCCAGGATGAACAGGACGCCGGAGATCAGGTAGGCGATGGCCGCGAGATTGGCGTTCATTGGTCGGCGCCCCCCTGGCGCTTCATCAGGGTGCGGATCGCGCCGACCAGGCCGAAGATGATCACCACCGCGCCGGCCACCAGCAGCACCTGGCCCCAGACGCCGTCGGCCAGGCCGGGGACCCGCTGGGTCATGCCCACCAGCACGCCGCCGGCGGCCACCAGCAAGGCGGCGCGGGAGAGCTCGGCGTTGCGGCTGTGGCCGGAGCTCACGTGGACCCCTCCGCCTTCGCGGGGCGGTCCTTCTTCTTGTACATGGCCAGCATCCGCTGGGTGACCAGGAAACCGCCGAAGATGTTCACCGCGGCGAAGGCCGCGGCCACCCCGCCGGCGCCCTTGGAGATCAGCACGTTGCGGGTGAGCTCCCCGTCGGCGCCATGGGCCGCGGCGGCCAGCAGGGCGCCGACGATGATCACCGAGGAGATGGCGTTGGTCACCGCCATCAGCGGCGTGTGCAGGGCCGGAGTGACGCTCCAGACCACGTAGTAGCCCACGAAGATCGCCAGGACGAAGATCGCCAGGCGGAAGACGGTTGGGTCGACGGCTTCCATGATCAGGCTTTCAGTTGCGGATGCACGACCGCGCCGCTCCGGGCGACCAGGGCGGCCTTGAGGATCTCGTCCTCGTAGTCCGGCGCGAACTGGCCGTCCTTGTCGAGCAGGAGGCCCGCGAAGGCCATCAGGTTGCGGGCATAGAGCGCCGAGGCGTCGGCAGGGATGCGGCCCGGCAGGTTCGGCACGCCGAGGATCTTCACGCCGTTGGCGGTGACCGCCACCTCGCCCAGCTTCGCGCCCTCCACATTGCCGCCCTGCTCGATGGCCAGGTCGACGATCACCGAGCCGGGGCGCATGGAGGCGACCTGGCTGGCGGACACCAGCTTGGGGGCCGGCCGTCCGGGGATCAGGGCGGTGGTGATCACCATGTCCTGCTTGGCGATGTGGCTGGAGACCAGTTCGGCCTGCTTGGCCTGGTACTCCGGGCTCATCTCCTTGGCGTAGCCGCCGGCGGTCTGGGCGTTCTTGAACTCCTCGTCCTCGACGGCGAGGAACTTGGCGCCGAGGCTCTCCACCTGCTCCTTGGTGGCCGGGCGCACGTCGGTGGCGGTGACCACCGCGCCCAGGCGCCGGGCCGTGGCGATGGCCTGCAGGCCGGCGACGCCGACGCCCATGATGAACACCTTGGCCGCGGCCACGGTGCCGGCGGCGGTCATCATCATCGGCATGGCCTTGCCGAAGGCCTCCGCGCCCTCGATCACCGCGCGGTAGCCGGCGAGATTGGCCTGCGACGACAGGGCGTCCATCACCTGGGCCCGGGTGATCCGGGGCACGAACTCCATGGCGAAGGCCACGGCGCCGGCCTTGGCGAGCGCGTCCAGGGCGGGGCGCTCGTTGTAGGCGTTGAGCAGGGCCACCACGATGGTCCCGGCCTTCAGGGCGGCGATCTCGTCGGCCTCGGGACCGCGAACCTTCAAGAGGATGTCGGCCTTGGCCAGGGTGTCCTTGAGGGTCCTGGCCACCGTGGCGCCGGCCGCGGCGTAGTCGGCGTCGGGATAGGAGGCGGCCAGCCCCGCGCCCGCCTCGATGGTGACGGCGAAGCCCTGGCCGATCAGCTTTTTCACCGTCTCCGGGACCGCGCCGACGCGCGTCTCTCCGGCGCGGCGTTCCTTGGTGACGGCGATGACGGCCATGCCGCGAAGTCCCCCAGAGCTGGCGCAAGTGGCGCGACCTTACGGGCGCCCTTGAGAGTCTGTCCAGAAGCCGCGCTCGGGGGTGGCGCGGCAAGGCGAATCCGGTCCTTCGCTTCCGTCGCCAGCGGCGCCATCATCGCAGCCGGGCGGCACGGCGGAGACGGGGGCTGGCATGCGGACTGAGACACCTGGCGCGGGCGGTCGCGCTTGAAGGCCGAGCGGGCGTTTGGCCTGATCCTCATCGCCGGCTACCTGATGGTGCTGGCCATCGGCCTGCCCGGCCACCTGCAGACCGATTCGGTTATCCAGCTGCTGGAAGGCCGCTCGGGGATCTACGCCTCGTTCAATCCGCGGATCATGTCGTGGATGCTCGGCCGGTTCGACGCCGTGCTGGCCGGGACGGCCCTGTTCGTCACGGTGAGCGCCGGGCTGATCTACGGATCACTGCTTTCGCTCGGCCGGCTGCGCGGGCGGGTGAGCTGGTGGGCGGTTCCTGTAGCCGCGGCGCTGGCCGCCTCACCCCTGCTGCTCATCTACCAGGGCAGCGTCCTGAAGGACGTGGCGTTCGCCAACCTGGCCGTGGCGGGCTTCGTGGCGCTGGCCTTCGCGGCCAAGTGGCGCGACGAGCCGCGGCGGGCCGTGGTCCCGCTGGCGGCGGCATTGGTGGCCTTGGCCATCGCAGCGCTGACCCGGCAGAACGGCGCCCTGGCGGTGGCGATGGCCGCGATCGCGATGGTGGTGGTGACCCACGGCCGGGGGCGGCTGGCGGCGCGAAGCGGTTGGGCGGCGGTGGCCTTCGTGGCGGTGCTGGGCTCCGGCGTGCTCGCCACCAAGGCCATCGAGCGGGCCCACGACGTCCCAGACGACGCCACCCGGGTGGGCCTGCGGGTGCTGGAGCACTACGACATCGCCGGGATGGTGGCCGCGGAGCCCGACGCCGCCCTGCCGGAGATCGAGCGCGTCGACCCGAAACTGGCCGCCCTGGTACGCCGTCAGGCGCCCCTGGAGTACTCCCCCGAGCGGGTGGACAAGCTCCTGACCATCAACCTGTGGGGCCTGGACGACGCCGCGGTGCAGCGGACCTGGGCGGGGCTGGTGATGAGCGAGCCGGAGGCCTACCTGCGGCACCGCCTGAGCGTATTCGGCTGGGCCTTCATGCCGCCGAACCTAAGCGTCTGCCTGCCACTGCACGTCGGCGTCGACGGCCCGCCGGAACGGCTGCAGGCCCTGGGCATGCAGCGGCGGATGGATGTGCGCGACACCCGCGCCTACGCCTATGCGCAGCGATTCTTCCCGACGCCGGTCTATTCGCACCTGGCCTATCTGGTGGTGGCGCTGGCGGTGGCGGGGCTGCTGCTGACCCGACGCGAGCCCGCGGACCTGGTGATGGTGGCGATGCTGGCGGCGGGGGTGGCGTTCGCGGCCAGCTTCCTGGCGATCGCGATCTCCTGCGACTACCGCTATCTCTATTTCCTGGATCTCAGCGCCATGACCGGCCTCATCTACCTGGCGGTCGATCCGCCGACGGCGCAGGTCAGGCGGCTGTGGCGGACGCTGGCGCGGCGCTGAATCCTTAGTGGTCCGTCTTGCGGTCGCGCAGCAGGAGGGTGCCCAGCACGACCAGCACCACCGCCGCGGCCGCGCCGCCCAGGAAGCCGATGTCGGTGCAGAACCAAATGGTCAGCCAGAAGAGCGCGGCGGCCAGGTAGAGCGAGCCCCACTTGGTGAGGCCCATCACCAGATGGAAGGTGGCCTGCTGCTCGCGGATATCCATGGCGCCGCGGTGGTAGTCGGAAGCCGGGTCGGCCATCGGAAGCGCTCTCTCGAAGGATACGGGTCTGGAGCGGGTGCTACACGAAGCGCGCGGGCCACTCAAGCGGGCCAGGCGGCCAGCAAGGCGCGGAGCGCCGCCACCAGGGCCAGGGGCTGGTCGATCATGATGTGGTGGTGGGCGTCGGGGATCTCCACCTCGATGATGTCCGCCGGGAAGGGCGAGGGCATGCCCTTGCGCTTGCGGTCCATGATCCGGCTCCGGGCGCCGAAGATATGCACCAGGGGGGTGGTCACCTTCGCCCCGCCATCCGGCGGCGGCATCATCCCGGCGCGGTCGAGCTTGGTCCACATGTTGGGGTCGAAGCGCCAGGTCCAGCCCTCGCCCGAGCCGTCCTCCATGGGCGCCCGCTTGAGCGAGCGGCGGGCGATGTAGTCGGCGATGAAGGGGTGGCCGGCCGGCTGCGGCGGCATCAGCCGGAAACGGGCCAGCGCCGCCTCCAGGGTCGGATAGACCCGGCTGGGCCGGTCGGTGGTGGGGATGTTGCGGATCTCGGCCATCCGCTTCGCGCGCTCGGCGATCACCTCCGGCGGCGGGCCGCCGAAGCCGGTATCCACCAGGATGGCGGCGTGCATCCGCTCCGGGTGGCGGGCGGCGGCGAAGAACACCTGGCCGCCGCCAAAGGAGTGGCCGATGTAGACCGGCTTGCGGCCGCCCTCATAGAGCCCGGCGGCCCGCGCGCAGGCCTCGGCGTCCTCGGCGAAGTCGAGGAAGGAATAGGTCTCGCGCCAGTCCGAGGCGCCCATGCCGGCCAGGGACATGGAGGCCACCCGGTAGTCCTGGGCCAGGAAGGGCGCGATGAAGCTCCACCAGTCAGCGTGGGCGCTGTTGCCGTGCACCAGGAGCAGGCCCGGCTTGCCCACCTCGCCCCAGGTCAGCAGTTCGAGCTTGGCCCCCAGGGACTCCACGAAGGTCCGCTCCGGCGCCTGGGCGATGGCGTCCTTGAACCACTGCGGCGCGGGGGGCTCGGCGCCCTTGAAGGCGGCCAGGGGGGCGCGCACCTCCGGCGGCAGGTCGGCGGGATCGGAATGGAAGGGGCGGTCGTCGTAGGTTTCTTTCGCGGCCCCGCCGGGCGCGCCGGTAGCTTGATCGGACATGGCCCGTGACTAACAAGCGTTTGAAAAATGGCAAGCGGTTCCTCCCAGCTGGTGGGACCGCCCTTAGGATTTGTCAGTCGCCGTCTTTAGGAATTGTCGCAAGCCGTACTGATTGCCGAGGGAGAGGCTGCTTTCGCGACCAAGGGCTGCCTTCCCAATATCCGCGACATTTCAATTGGGATTCGGCAGCCAAATCAGTCAGGCGCTTTCCCATTGTCCAGGATTGAGAAAGCGGATTGAGAAAGGACTTTCGGCCGCCGCGACTTGAGGCAGTCGGCCGGGCGCCAACAGTCGACATTGACGCGCGCTCGCTAAGCAGACCCAGCGGATGTCCGCCCTGGGTGGAGGCTGTGTGGAAACGCGCCGGCCGGGCTGTTTGGTGGATTGAGGAATTGCGGCTGATCTCGGCGAGCGATCGGATGAGACGTCTGGAGACGAAGAGTTGAGCGTCCCCCTCAGGCCCTAATCGCCGCCATGAGGGGCTGGACGCCCAGGATCGCGATCGCCCGCTTCAGATTGTAGGCCAGGACGTGGAGGCTCATCTCCGTTCGCACGTTCTGGAGCCTCTTGGTCTTGAAGTGCGTCGCCCCCATCCAGGCCTTCAGCGTGCCGAAGGGGTGTTCGACGGTGGCCCGGCGGATGCGCATAGCCTTGGGATGTTGCTCGAGCCTGGCCTGCATTGCCTCGATCACCGCCTCATGCTCCCAGCGGGTAACGCGGCGCTCGACGCTCGGTGTGCATTGGGCCTTCAGCGGACAGGCCTGGCAGCTCGCCCTGTCCCAGTAGCGGTGCAGGGTCAGGCCCTTTTCCACCGTCGTCATGTGGTGCGGGAGCAGGCTCCCGGCCGGGCAGCGGTAGACGTCCTGTTCGGGGATGTAGACGAAGTCCTGCTTGCCGAAGCGCCCGTCGGCCTTGGCGCCTGAGGTGAGCGGCTTGGGCACGTAGGGGATGACGCCCAAGGTCTCGCAGGCCAGCACCTCCTCGCCGGAGAAGTAGCCGCGGTCGGCCAGTACATCGAGGCTCTCAACGCCCATCGCCTCTCTGGCCTGGGCACCCATGTTCGCGAGCTGAGCGCGGTCGTTGCCCACGTTCGTCACCTCGTGGGCGACGATCAGGTGATGCTTGGCGTCGACGGCGGTCTGGACGTTGTAGCCCACCATCCCCGTCCCCTTGCCGTTGGTCGCCATGGCGCGCGCGTCCGGATCGGTCAGCGAGATCTGCTGGTCCGGCGCGGCATGCACCTGGACTTCGAGGGCCTGGAAGTCCTTCATCTGCTCGCGCAATGCGGCGATCTTTTCCGTCAGCCGCACCGACTTGGTCTGGGCCTGTTCGCCATCGTGGCGATCAGCCGTCTCAAGGGCGGCCATGTACCTGGCGATGCTGGCCTCCACCTGCTCCATCCGCCGCTGGATCGAGGCGCGGGTGAAGTTCTTGTCGCGGGTGTTCACCGCCTTGAACTTGCTGCCGTCGATCGCCGCCAC
>NZ_JBKJTG010000077.1:0-9376 GCF_046590535.1 Phenylobacterium sp.
TAGTCCCGCAGGCTCCGCGCCAGGATCTCCAGAGTCAGCCGCGCGGCCTGTCGGGTCTCGTCCTGCTCGCCCTGCTCAAAGGTCGCCAGGCCCGCCTCGAACAGCTGGTCGATCTCCTGCGGCGCCAGCACGCCCTTGCGCTTGAGGGTGGAGAGCACGCCCACCACGAGGGCGTGCAGCGCCGCCAGCATGCCGGCCCGCTCGGCCTCGGGCGAAATCTGCTGCTCTTCGTCCATGCGCGCGAGGGTCCTGTGATCCGGTCAGGTCCAGTTCACGTAAACACGGGCAGTTGTCCAGCCACCCGCCTCGTGATCACATCTCGTGGCACGCAGCCGCCCCCCCTGCGTTCAAGGCCTCCATGCGTACACAGTTCAACGTCATCGCCGCCGCCGCCGCCGCCGCCCTCGTGCTCGTGCTCGCCCTCAGCGCTCCGGCCGCCCTCGCCGCCGACGGCAAGGGTGTCGCCGCCGCCTTTGGCAACACGGTCCGCTCGCTCTATCCCGACGGTCGCCAGCAGCGCCTGTGGCTGAAGCCGGACGGCAGCTGGGACGCCATCGGCCGCCGCGGCAAACCCTCTTCCGGCAAGTGGACCCAGAAGGGCGAGAAGGTCTGCCTCAAGCAGGTGAAGCCCTTCGCCGCGCCCATGAGCTACTGCACGGACTTCCCCACCGACGGCGCCCTCGGGGCGCAGTGGTTGTCCAAGGACATCACCGGCGTGCCCATCAACATCACTCTCATCAAGGGCATCCAGAAGCCCTAGGATGCACCCTTTCCTCCCCCGCTTCGCAGGGGAGGAAAGCTACCTCCCTAGTTCCCTGCCGCCGTCGCCGGCGCCGCTGGGACCGCCGCGGCCACGCTCACGTCCGCGGGCCAGGGCCGGGGCTGGTCGGCTTCCCAGCTCTCGGCCACCGCGCGGGTCACCGCCTGCATGAAGGCCAGCCGCTCGGGCACCGCCTTGCGGGTCCGGCGCATCATCACCGCCACGGCGTAAACCCGCCCGTCCGGGGCGGTCAGCAGCCCCACGTCGTTGATGCCGATGCTGTGGCCGCGCCAGTCCTGGCCGGTGCCGGTCTTGTGGGCGATCGCCCAGCCCACCGGCAGGCCGCCCTTCAGCCGCCGGGGCCCCGTGCGCACTTCATTCATCAGCCCCAGCAGCACATTGGTGGAATTCGCCGACAACAGCTCGCCGCGGCGGAGCTGCGCCAGGGTTCGGGTGATCGCCGCCGGCTGGGCGCCGTCCAGCGGGTCGGCCAGGTAGCTGGCCAGCGCCTGGTCGCGCCAGTCGTCGGGAAGTTGTTCGCGGGCGGCCTGGAAATTCCAGCCGATCCCATACTCCGGCCGCCAGCTCAGGCCGGCGATCAGCGACTGCAGGTCGCGCTCATAGGCGCCCACGACGATGCCGCTGAGCTGCATCTCGGTGAGCGCCTGGGTCACTGCGTCTGACCCGCCCAGCTCGCGCATCAGCTTGTCGTTGGCGGCGTTGTCGCTCTCCACGATGGCGCGCCGCAGCAGGTCGGAAATCGGCGTGACGAACCCGGTCTGGCCGATCTTGTAGGCCACCGGCTGGGAGAACACCGAGCGGTCCTCCTGGGTGAGCACCGCCAATTGCTCCAGGGTGATGCGCCCCGCGTCCACGGCGCGCAGCACGGCGATGGCCACCCACAGCTTGGAGACGCTCTGCTGCGGATAGAAGCCCTCGGCGTCCACCCCGGCGGTCCAGCCGCGCTCCACCTCGGTGACCGCGATCCCCACCGGCTCGGCGAAGCCCTGGGCCAGGCCCTCCAGCTTGGCCTGCAGCGCCTCGGGCGCCTGGGGCGGGGCCCGCGCCGGCAGGGTGTCGGCGATGCTCTGCAGCACCGGCGCGTCGGTGGTCTGGTTCACCGCCACCAGGCCGCTGGCGCCGGTCGCGGTGACCAGCAAGGCCAGGCCCACGATCAGCGGGCGGCGCTGTCCGTGGGTCTGCGCCCAGAGCCTCTGCAGGAAACCGATCATCACCACCTAACGCGCTGAAGTCTCAATCGTGGCTATGGCCGTGAGGGTGGGGTGAATCGCCGCCCTCGCGCACCTCCACGGTGACGTGGCTCAGGCCGGCCAGGCCCTTCAGCCGGGCGTGGTAGGCCGCCGCCGGCTGCGGGTGCGGGGCGGCCAGCACGGCGATCGCCGCATGGTGTCCGGGACCCAGCCGCCAAAGGTGCAGGTCCACCACCCGCTCGCCCTGCGCCGACAGCCTGGCGCGGACCTCGGCGGTGAGTTCGGCGCTGGGGTTGATGTCCAGCAGGGTCGCGGCGGACCGGCGCATCAGCTGCACGGCGAAGTGCCCTACCAGGGCCGCGCCAACCAGTCCGGCCAGCGGATCGGCGAAGCCCCAGCCAAACGCCTGGCCCGCCAGCATGGCGCCCAGCGCCAGCACGGAGACCGCGGCGTCCGCGGTCAGGTGCAGGTGGGCGGCCGAAAGGTTCAGGTCGCCGTCCGGGTCGTTGCGCATCGCCTGCGCCCCGGTCGGGCGAAGCAGCCAGATGCAGATCAGGTTCACCGCCAGCCCGGCCCCCGCCAGGGGGAAGGCGCCGGCATAGTCCACGGCCTCCGGCGCCATCAGCCGGCCGACGCTCTCCCACGCGATCAGCGCGGCGGTGACGCCCAGCACCACGGCGTTGGCGAAGCTCGCCAGGTAGCCGATCTTGCCGGTGCCGAAGCTGAACGCCGGGTTCTCCGCATGGCGCCGGGCCAGGGCATAGGCGCCGGACGCCACCAGGAGCGCCGCCACATGGGCGCCCATGTGCAGGCCGGCCGCGGTCAGCGCCATGGAGCGGAACGCCAGGCCGCCGGCCACCAGCACGGTGAGCGTCACCGCGCAGATCGCCGTCACCACCCAGGTGCGCCGCTCGTTGCGGCGGTGGTCGGCGCCCAGATAGGTGCGGTCCTCGCGAAAGGCGTCCAACTCGGCGGGCTGTCGGATGGGATCGGCGGCGGTCATCAAGTGTTACGATATAACAGCGACGCCGGAGAACGCCACTTCATAAACGCGCCCGCCGCGACTACATGGTCGCCCATGACCGACAAGACTCCCGTCACCGTGCTCACCGGCTACCTCGGCGCCGGCAAGACAACCCTATTGAACCGCATCCTCTCCGAGAACCACGGCAAGCGCTACGCCGTGATCGTCAATGAGTTCGGCGAGATCGGCATCGACAACGACCTGATCGTCGGGGCCGACGAAGAGGTCTTCGAGATGAACAACGGCTGTGTCTGCTGCACGGTGCGCGGCGACCTGATCCGGGTGGTCTCCGGCCTGATGAAGCGCCAAAGTCAAAAGACGGGGCGCGGCTTCGACGCGATCATCGTGGAGACCACGGGCCTCGCCGATCCCGGCCCGGTGGCCCAGACCTTCTTCGTCGACGAGGACGTCCGCGCCAAGACCGTGCTCGACAGCGTCACCACCGTGGTGGACGCCAAGCACCTGCCGCTCCGCCTGGCGGATTCCCGGGAGGCCGCCGAGCAGATCGCCTTCGCCGACCAGATCATCCTCAACAAGACCGACCTGGTCACCCCGGCCGAGCTGGCCCAGGTGGAGGCCGCCATCCGCCGCCTGAACCCGCTGGCGCCGATCCATCGCACGGAGCGCGCCGACGTCGACCTGGACCTGGTGCTGGGCCGCGGCGCCTTCGACCTGGCCCGCATTACCGACCTGACGCCCGAATTTCTCAACCCCGCCCATGGGGAGGCCGGCCACGTCCACGACGACGACTGCGGCCACGACCACGGGCACGATCACCACCATGACCCGGTGCACGACCATGTCGCCGCCTCCGGCATCCGCGGGGTGTCGCTGTCGTCGCAGACGCCGCTCAACGGCGCCGCGGTCACCGCCTGGCTGAACGGCGTCCTGGAAAAACAGGGCCCCGACATCCTGCGCGCCAAGGGCATCATCGACGTGGCCGGCGAGGACCGTCGCCTGGTCTTCCAGGCCGTGCACATGATCCTGGAGGGCGACTTCCAGGGCCCCTGGCGCGACGGCGACAACCGCTATTCCCGCCTGGTGTTCATCGGCCGCAACCTCGACGAAGCCGCCCTCAAGGCCGGCTTCGAAGCCTGCGCCGCCTAAAGAAAAAGGCCCGCCCGGGTGTCCCCGGACGGGCCTCGATCAGGTCAGCTCGTGGGCGCTAGATGTCTTCGTTGATCAGGGCGACCTGATAAAAGCCGTTGCCCTGCAGGGTGTTCATCACCGCCATGAAGTCGCCGTAGCGGACGCCGCGGTCGGCGCGGATATAGACCCGCTGCTCGGTGGGCGGGATGCCCGGCTCGTCGCGGGCCAGCACGCCGGACAGGTCGCCCGGCAGGTTCTCCAGCCGGGTCACCTGCTCACCGATGAACAGGCCGCCGTTCTGCTGGATGTTGATCAGGATCGGCTCCTTCACCACCGTGCCGGGCGGCGGCGGGATGGCCGGCGGCAGGTCGAGCTTGATGGAGACGGTGGCGGCCGGGATCGACACCATGAAGATGATCAGCAGCACCAGCATCACGTCGACGAACGGCGTCACGTTCATGTCGCTGTTCTGGCCGAGGTCGAACTTGGAGCCGCCGCTTCCGCTGCTGAGCTTCGCCGCCATACGCAATTCCTTCCCTTGGGCTGCGGCGTCGTCCGCGCCCGTCTTTAGGTCGCTGACCTTTGGCAAGCCGGCGGGGGCTTGTAAAGGGGGCCATGCACCAGTCCTTCGACGCCTATGTCACCACAGCGATGTTCGATTCCGCGGGCCAGGCGCTGTTCGCCCTGGGGGACGGCACGGTCCGCTTCGAGAGCGGCCACAGCGTCGAGGCCCACCGCGGCGCGGTCCTGGCCGGGGCCCCGCACCCCTGCGGCGAGGGCATGCTCACCGGCGGCGATGATGGCCGCCTGGTCTGGTCCACGGTTTCCGGCGCCCGGGAACTGGCCGCGGTCCCCGGCCGCTGGATCGAGGCGATCGCGACCTCGTCGCTCTCCGGCCTGATCGCCTTCGCCGCCGGCCGCGAGGTTCACGTTCGCGACAACGCCGACCCGGCCTTCACCCGAACCTTCGCCCATCAGAAGGCGGTCTCGGACCTGGCCTTCGACCCCAAGGGTCGCCGCCTGGCGGCCGCGACCTATGGCGGCTGCTGGCTCTGGTACGCCCGCATCGCCGACCAGAAGCCCGCCATCCTGAAATGGGCCGGCAGCCACGTGGGCCTGGCCTGGAGCCCCGACGGCAAGTTCCTGATCTCCGCCATGCAGGAGAACCAGCTGCACGGCTGGCGGGTCGCCGACGAGAAGAACATGCGCATGGGCGGCTACCCGGCCAAGGTGAAGGCCCTGGTGTTCCTGGCCAAGGGCGCCCTGATGGCCACCGCCGGCGCCAGCGGCGCGGTGATCTGGCCCTTCGCCGGCTCCACCGGGCCCATGGGCAAACAGGCCGCCGAGGTGGGCTATGACGCCGCCGCCCTGGTGGTGCGGGTGGCCGCGGCCCCCGCCACCCCCTGGATCTGCGCCGGCCTCGATGACGGCCGGGTCTGGGCCTGCGACCTCACCGGCCAGCAGATCGTCCCCCTGAAGGCCGAAAAGGGCCCGCCGATCACCGCCCTGGCCATGACCCCCGACGCCCAGCGCGTCGCCTGGGGCGACGAGGCCGGCGGGGCAGGCGTGGCGCAGGTCTGAACGCGCCCCCGCGGGCGGGGGGGCCATGGGTCGCCGCCACCGGACACTGGGAAGGTCGCCTAAGGGTGGGAAGCGGACATTGCGACTGATAGCTTTGCCTTCATGTCACAACATCCAGTCGCAGAGCTTTCCAAATTGAGGGAGATTGGGTGGCGGGATTGGGACCCCATCGGCCTCTGCGATTACGATGGTCCGCGAGATGAATATGACACCTACCTGCTCCAGGCGGTCAGCCGCCTATGGCGTGGCGAACCCGTGCCGCAGGTGGTGGACTATTTGGAACACGTCGGGAGCGTGACCATGGGTCTCGGAGCGCCAAATGCTGCTTCACGCGAGGCGTCGGAAGAGACTGTCCTTAACCTCAAGGCGTATCTTGACACCTTGCCTAGCGGCCCACTCCATCTCCGCTGAGCAGACCTTCGCAACGTCCGCCAAGGGTCGCAAGCGGAAATCAGCCCAGGGACTTCGACGAAGGTCAGCAACGATCCCGCGATTACTACCCCCCGCGCGCGCGGCGTTGCCTACTCGAACCCGCGCAGTTCGCCCCAGGTGTCGAACGGGTCGCGGCGGGCCTTCAGGGTGTTGATGGGCGCCGCGTCGTCGCGGAACCCCAGGGCCATGCCGCTGAACGCCATGTGGTCGTCGGGCAGGTCCACGGCCCGCGCCACCGTCTGCGGATAGCGCGCCCAGTATTCCTGCGGGCAGCTGTCCAGCCCCTGCGCCCGGGCCAGCAGCATGACGTTCTGCATATACATCCCCAGGTCCGCCCACTGCGGCGGCCCCAGCTTGCGGTCCAGGCAGAAGAACAGGCCCACCGGCGCTCCGAAGAACGCCCCGTTCCTGGCCAGTTGCCGCAGGCGGGCCGGCTTGTCCTCCCGCGGGATGCCGATCGTCGCATAGAGGTCCTCGCCGTTCTGGAACCTCCGTGTGCGGAACGGCTCCCACAGGTTTGGCGGATAGACCTCGTACTCCGGGTCCTCGCCGAACGGATTGGCCGCCACGTCCGCCTTGAGCTGCGCCAGCGGCTCGCCGGCCAGCCCATAGACCCGCCAGGGCTGCAGGTTGCCGCCCGAGGGCGCCTGGGCCGCCCGCTCGAGGATCTCGCGCACCACCGCGCCCGCCACCGGGTCGGGGCGGAAGGCGCGGATCGACACCCGCCCGGCCACCGCTTCGCTCACGTCCATGCCCGCTCCGTTCCCATCGCCTGCGACCCCAGCTAGCATCTGCGCCCCACGTCAACGCAAGGACCCGCCGCTTGGCCAGACGACCGCCTGCTCCCCGCGCCCGGCCCCCCGCCGGTGGCGGTTTCCTTGGGCGGGCCTTCCGTGCGCTGGTGGTCATGGTGCTGGTGGTGGGCTTCATCGGCCCGGTGCTGACGGTGGCCCTCTACCGCTTCGTGCCGCCGCCGATCACCTGGCTGATGGTCCAGCGCACGGTGGAGGGCCGCGGCTTCACCCGCACCTGGGTGCCGCTGCAAGCGATCTCCCCGGCGCTGGTCCGCGCGGTGATCGCCGCCGAGGATGCCCGGTTCTGCGAGCACGCCGGCTTCGACTTCGCGGCGATCCGCAAGGCCATGGCCGCCAACCAGGCCGGCGGCAAGGTGCGCGGCGGCTCCACCATCAGCCAGCAGACCGCCAAGAACGTCTTCCTGTGGCCGCGCCGCGACTGGGTTCGCAAGGGCCTGGAGGCCTATTTCACCGTCCTCATCGAGGTCGCCTGGGGCAAGCCCAGGATCATGGAGGTCTATCTCAACTCCATCGAATGGGGTCCGGGCGTCTATGGGGCGCAGGCGGCGGCCAGGGCCAACTTCAACGTCAGCGCCGACCGGCTGACCCCGGCCCAGGCCGCGCGCCTGGCGGCCATCGTGCCCAAGCCGCTCGCCTGGCGCGCCGCCAAACCCGGCCCCTATGTGAAGCGCCGCTCCGGCAAGATCGGCGCCGCCGCCGGCACGGTCCGCCGCGACGGCCTGGCCAGCTGCGTGCTCACATGACCCTGGACGAGCTCTTCGACCGCCGCGGGCGGCTCAGAAGGACAGCTTGCGGACGCTCACCCGCACCGTGCGGCCCACCGGGTCGAGCAGGTCGGGCTGGTAGCTGATCGGGGTCACGCCGCCGACGGTGCGCACGTCCAGCCGCTGGTTGAACAGATTGTCCACCGACAGCGTCGCCCGATCCATCGGCGCTTGCCCAAACTTCCGCGGCGCGCCTAGTCTCGGGTCCGCGCTAGAGGGGCCTCCCGGTGAAGATCGTCCACTACATGAGCCTGACGGCCGACGGCCACGTGGTCCAGGCGGCCTCGTCCGGCGGCATCCCGCCGGTGATCCTGGCCGACTTCATGGGAAGGGTGGCCGAAGCCGGCGCCCTGGTCCTGGGGCGGCGCACCTACGACCTGTTTCACGCCATGGGGGCGATCGGCGCCATCCCGGGCCAGGTGGTGGTGCTCTCCCACGCCCTGCCCGCGTCGCAGCCGGGGGTCACCGTCAAGCGATCGCCGGACGAGGCGCTCAGCCACCTGGCCGACCAGGGCCTGAGCGCGGCCATCGTCGGCGGCGGGCCGGAGATCTACAGCGCCTTCCTGGCCCAGGGGCTGATCGACGAGCTTTGCCTGAACCTGACGCCGGCCATGGACGGCGCCGGCCTGACCATCGCCACGCCGTCGCCCATGCCGCTCCACCTGGAACTCACCGCCGTGGCCGAGCTCGGCGACGGGATCGTTCAGCTCAGGTACCGGCGCGGCGCCTAGCGGTCGCCGCGGTCGCCCTTGCCGGACTTGGACTTGGTCTCGGCGCCCTGTTGCGCTGGCGGCGGCCCCGTCACCAGGTCTCGCTCAGGCCGCCAGGGTCTACCCGCGGATCGCCGGTCGCCGGCTTGATCGACCCGTCCAGGTAGTGCTTCTCGATCTCGCGCACATAGACCGACCCGTCCGGCCGCTTCACCGTCTCGAAGCGGCGCACTTCGAAGATCACCCGCCTCGGCTCGCTGGCGGCCGCCTCGCCCTGCGGCTCCACCGCCTTCAGCGCCCCGTACTGGCGCGGCGCCAGCTTGGCCGCCTGCCAGCGCAGTTGCTCCAGCTTCACCCGGGTGGCGGAGGCGGTCTGCGGCGTCACCCCCTCGGCGATCTCCCAGGCCAGGTCGCAGAACCGCTCCGCCTGGATTTCCCGCGCCACCTTCACCTGCTCGGCGAACTCGGGGAAATGCCGGCGCCAGTAATAGACGGTGGAGAACGCCGGCATGGCCGGGTCGCGGCAGATCCGCGCGATCCCCTCGCCCTCGCACAGCCGGTCGAAGATCTCCGCCGCCGTCGCGGCGCAGAAGGTCGGGGGCCGCCCGTTCGCCGCCACCCGCCCGCCCGCCGCCCGCGCCCGCCCCACGTCCCTGGCGAACCCCGGCAAATCCCGCACCCACCTGAACAGGGACCCGCGCACCGGCATTGCGGGGTCGGCGCAGATCGAGACCTGGCTCTCCCCCGACGCCAGCCGCGCACAGATCGCCCGCCCCAGCGCCGCGGAAAACCGCACAGCCCCGGCCCGCGCCGGCGCAAGCGCCGGATCGTTGATGTCGTCCATGGGAGTGTTTCCTTAAGTGAGCGCCGCCTCAGTCCTCCCCCGGCGAAGCGCGGTTTGGGTGAGGTGGCGGCGAGGTGACGGAGGGGGTTTCAGCCGAGACGCCCCTCAGGCGCACGTCACAACGCTGCCTGAGCTCTCGCACAAAC
>NZ_JBKJTG010000100.1:0-9327 GCF_046590535.1 Phenylobacterium sp.
CACGTCTTCCCGCTGGTCGCCCGCGACGGTGGGGTGCTGGTCCGCGCCGGCCACACCGAGGCCGCCGTCGATATTTCCCGGTTGGCGGGCCTGAATCCCGCGGGCGTGATCTGCGAGATCATGAAGGACGACGGGACCATGGCGCGGCTGCCGGACCTGGTGGCCTTCGCCCAGCTCCACGGCCTGAAGATCGGCACGATCGCCGACCTGATCGCCTACCGCCGCCGCACCGAGCGGCAGGTGGAGCGCGTCCTGGAGACGCCGTTCGACAGCGCCTACGGCGGCCGCTTCCGGATGGTGATCTACCGCAACGTGCTGGATTCCACCGAGCACGTGGTGCTCACCAAGGGCCGCATCGAGGCCGACAAGCCGACCCTGGTGCGCATGCACCGGGTGGACTTCGCCGCCGACATGCTCGGCCACGTGGAGGCCCGCCGCGACTATGTCCCGCGCGCCCTGCAGGCCATCGCCGATCACGACGGGGCCGGCGTCGCGGTGTTCATCCGGGACTCAAACCCCGCCTGGCTCTCGGAACGCTATGGCCAGCCCGACGCCAGCCAGAGCGAGAACATCCTGCGCGACTACGGAATCGGCGCGCAGATCCTGCTCGACCTGGGGGTGCGCGAGATGCTGCTCCTGACCTCGTCCCAGACGGTGCTGCCGGGCTCCGGCGGCTACGGGCTGCAGATCGTCGGCCGCGTCCCGCTCTGACGCCTGCGTCAGCTTGTCGCATTCCGCGTCCGGATGAAGCCCGTCTGCGTACTCCTCCTTCGGATGTGTGCGCTTGCGCCGCGGACTCGCCCGTTGCGGGAATTAAGCTTTTCCCTTAATAAATGAAGGGGATGGGCAAGCTAGAGTGCTAGAATGCCAATCGAAGCCTTCCCCTCGCTCGGCTCTGACGGCCTCAGCTATGACCACGTCGCCGACACCGGCTCCACCCTTCGCTGCGCCTGCCCGGTCTGTTCGCGCGCCGCCGTGGTCGTGGACGACGCCGGCGATGGCGGCTTCCGGCCGCAGGCCTACGCCAATGCGGACGAGCGCACCGGCGCCGCCGCCAACGGCAAGAGCCACCTCACCATCGATCAGGCCGCCTTCCAGATCGTGCGCGGCGATCCGGGCTGGTCGTCGGCCCTGGGCGTCGGCTTCACGGTCTCCTACGGCTTCCGGGCCAACGCGCCTGCGACCATGCCGGACGATTCCTCTGGTTTCGAACGGTTCAACGCCAATCAGATCGTCCAAGCCGAGCTGGCGCTGAACGGCTGGGCCGATGTGGCGAACATCCGCTTTGTGCGCGCGGGCTTCGGCGCGAGCGGCGAGGAAGCCTATTCGGACAACGCCACGATCCTCTTCAGCAACTATACAGCCGGAGTCACTGGGGCCTCGGCGTTCGCCTACTATCCCGGCTCCACCAGCGCCAGTTCGCGGGCCGGCGATGTCTGGGTCAGGTCGACCATCGCGTCCAACGTGACGCCTACCGTGGGCAACTATGGCGGCATGGTGCTGGTGCACGAGATCGGCCACGCCATCGGCCTGGCCCACCCGGCGGTGTACGACTCGACCGGCGGCGGCGCGATCACCTATGACGCCAACGCTGGCTACTTCGAGGATAGCCGCCAGTACACAGTGATGAGCTACTTCAACGAGGCCAACACCGGCGCCTATTTTGGCGGGGCCTATTCCGCCGCCCCGTTGCTGGACGACATCGCCGCGGCCCAGCTGGAGTACGGGATCAACTTCGCCACCCGCACGGGCGACACGGTCTATGGCTTCAACTCCAACGCCGACCGGCCCTGGTTCATCTCCGCGAGCAACTCCAACCGCCTCGTGTTCGCCGTCTGGGACGCCGGCGGCGTCGATACCCTCGACTTCTCCGGGTACGCGCCCGCCCAGCAGATCGAGCTTCGTGAGGGCTTCTTCTCCAACGTCGCCGGCCTGACCGGCAATGTGGCCATCGCCAAGGGCGCCAAGATCGAGAATGCCCGCGGCGGCTCGGGGTCGGACGCGATCACCGGCAACCCCCTGGCCAACAACATCGCCGGCGGCGCGGGGAACGACACGGTGATCGGCGCGGAGGGCGCGGACTATCTGCGCGGCGACGACGGCAACGACTCGCTGAGCGGCGGGGCGGATTTCGACGACATCAACGGCAACATCGGCAACGACACCGCCTCAGGCGGTCTGGGCGACGACTGGGTGGTGGGCGGCCAGAACGACGACGTGCTCAACGGCGACGCCGGCAACGACATCGTCCTGGGCAACCTGGGCGCCGACACCATCGACGGCTCGGACGGCAATGACGTGGTCCGCGGGGGACAGGGCGACGACATCGTGCGCGGCGGGGCCGGTGACGACTTCATCGCCGGCGACCGGGGGAACGACACTCTTACCGGGGGCGCGGGCGCGGACCTGTTCCACGCCTTCACCGGCTCGGGCATCGACCGGATCCTCGACTTCAGCCAGGCTGAGGGCGACCGCATAAACCTCTACGCCGGAACCACCTACACCGTGGCCCAGGTGGGGGCCGACACCGTCGTCACCCTGGGCTCGTCCGCCGACCAGGTCATCCTGGTTGGGGTGCAGTACTCAGCCCTCAATGAAGGCTGGATATTCGGCGGCTAGGCGGCCGGTCGCCTGCGCCACAATACCCGTTTTCATGCGGCCCCATCCGGCCTATAGGACCCACTCTCACCGCCCGGCCGAAAGGCCGGGCGGCTTCATTTCCGGCAATCGGAAACCGACCGAACGGAACGCTCCATGACCGACATCCTGATGCCGAAGGCGACCGCCGTCTGGCTGGTGGACAACACCTCGCTGACCTTCGACCAGATCGCCGACTTCGCGGGTCTGCACCCGCTGGAGGTCAAGGGCATCGCCGACGGCGAAGTGGCGCGCGATATCCGCGGCGCCGACCCCATCGCCAACGGCCAGCTCTCCCGCGAGGAGCTCGACGCCGCCCAGCAGGACTCCAAGTATCGGATGATCGCCCAGAAGAGCCGCCACGCGGAGCTTCTCAAGCCGGTGAAGAAGGCGCCGCGCTACACGCCAGTGTCGCGCCGCCAGGATCGTCCCGACGCCATCGCCTGGTTCGTCCGCAACCACCCGGAGGTGACCGACGCCCAGATCGCCCGGATTCTCGGCACCACCAAGGCGACCATCGACCAGGTGCGCAACCGCACCCACTGGAACTCGGCCAACATCAAGCCGGTCGATCCGGTGACGCTGGGCCTCTCCACCCAGCTCGAGCTGGACGCGGTGGTGCGCAAGGCCGCCGACAAGAAGGCCAAGGACGACGCGCGCAAGGGCATCGTCGAGCCCGCGGGTCCGACGCTGCGTCCGGCGTCCGAGGCCGGCGCGGTTGAGCATGACGCGCCTGAGGCCGCGTCCCGGGAAGACGAGGCGGAGCACGCCGAAGACTGATGTGGCGTCCCTCCCCGCCAAGGGGAGGGATCGAAGGGCCTAGTGCATCTGGCCGCGCAGGGCTTCCATCTCTTCCTTCAGCCGAAGCTTCTGGCGCTTGAGTTCCTTGAGGCGGATATCGTCGGCGTAGGGCCTGCGCAGTTCGTCCTGGATGGCTTGGTCGAGAGACTGGTGGCGGGACCCGAGTTCACGGATCCTGGCTTCTACGGCCATGACGGTATGTCTCCTCGCAGTTGGACAGTCGCGAAGTGAACACCCGCTTTGCGTCGCTGTCAGATCACATATGTTTGCAGTCGGTGTAGCTGGAGCGGCGCCTGCTGTTCAGGCGTTGGAGATCTCCCAGATGTCGAAACCTGAGCAAACTGGCCCTGATCGCCCGCGGCTGGTGGTGGGTATCTCCGGGGCTTCCGGGATGGTCTATGGCCTGCGGGTGCTGGACGCCTGCCGCGACTTGGCCGTCGAGACCCACCTGGTGATGAGCCGCGCCGCCGCCCTGACGCTGTCCCAGGAGACCGATCTTTCCGTCGCCGACGTCCAGGCCCGCGCCGACGTGGTCCACAAGGCCGCCGATGTGGGCGCGGCGGTGGCCTCCGGCTCCTTCCCGACGCTCGGCATGATCGTCGCGCCCTGTTCGGTGCGCACCATGAGCGAGATCGCCACCGGCGTGACTTCGTCCCTGCTCACCCGCGCCGCCGATGTGGTGCTCAAGGAACGCCGCATGCTGGTGCTGATGGTGCGCGAGACCCCGCTGCACCTGGGCCACCTGCGCACCATGGTGCGGCTGGCCGAGATGGGCGCGGTGATCGCCCCGCCGATGCCGGCATTCTACGCCCGCCCCGCCAGCCTGGAGGCGATGGT
The DNA here is from genome assembly GCF_046590535.1 of Phenylobacterium sp. Classification (GTDB taxonomy): domain Bacteria; phylum Pseudomonadota; class Alphaproteobacteria; order Caulobacterales; family Caulobacteraceae; genus Phenylobacterium. The sequence goes on from NZ_JBKJTG010000100.1 coordinate 4,276, forward strand.
CGACCAGTCCGTGGGCCGCGCGCTGGATCTCTTCGGCCTGGCCTGGGCGCCGGTGAAGCGCTGGGGGCGCGACGTTGGCCCGTTGCAGGGCGAGGCCTGAGCTTGGGCGTCTGGAACTGGGCCTTGGCCGCCTACGCCCGCCCGGGCGTGCCGCAAGCCTGCCTGGCCCTGCAGGACGTCCACGGCCAGAACACCTCCTACCTCCTGTGGGCGGTCTGGGCCGAACTCGCCGACCCCGCACAACTGGCGGCCGGCGCGCAGGCCGCCAAGGCTTGGGAGCGCACGGCGCTGGATCGCCTGCGCGAGGTCCGCCGGGCCCTGAAGTCGCCGCTGGCCCCGGTTTCCGACGCCGCCCGCGAGGGCCTGCGCGAGGACGTCAAGGCGGCGGAACTGCGGGCCGAACGGGTGCTGATGGAGACTCTGGCCGGCCTGGCCGGCGGCCAGGCCGGCGGCGCCGCGGCGCTTACCGCGCTCACCGCCGCCAGCCTGGCCTGGGGAAAGCCCGCACCGGACGCAGATCTGGCTGCGCTGGCCGCGGCTCTGGGCTAGGATCGAGCCCGCGATGATGGACATCTCCAGCCTCTCCGACGATGCCCTGGAGCTGAAGCTCACCGAGCTTCGCCAGGATCACGCCGACTTCGATGCGGCCATCCAGGCCCTGGCGCTCTCGCCCCTGCCCGACATGCTGGTGATCAGCCGCCTGAAGCGCAAGAAATTGACGCTCAAGGACGAGATCGCCCGCATCGAGGATCTGTTGAACCCCGACATCATCGCCTGAAGGCTCCATCGCCAAAGGTCTAGGCGATCCGCCGGGCGCGCTTGCGCAGGTACATGGCCGCGTCGGCCTCGGCGACCAGCATTTCCGGCTCGGAATCCTGGCTGATCTCGCGCACCCCGTAGGAGATGTGCAGGGGGGCCGACCAGTCGCCGAACGCCATGGGCTCGGCCTCGATGGCGCGGGCCAGGGCCTCGGCCTTGGCCTCCGCCACGATGTGGTCGGCCTGCACCAGGATCACCGCGAACTCATCGCCGCCCATGCGCCCCACCACGTCGCTGTCACGCACATTGGCGGCCAGCCGCTCGGCCACCGCCTTCAGCGCCGCGTCGCCCGCCGCGTGGCCGAACCGGTCGTTGACCCGCTTGAACCCGTCCAGGTCGAAATAGACCAGGCTGGCCGGCGAGCCGTAGCGCTGGGCGAAGGTGCGCACCCGGGCCAGCTCGCGCATGAAGGCGCGCCGGTTTAGCAGCGGGGTCAGGGGATCGCGGTCGGCCAGGCCCTCCATCTCGAGCAACCGCGCCCGCAGCCGCGCCACCTCGCCGCGCAGTTCGTCGATCTCGCCCAGCAGGGTCCGCACCGCACCGCGCACGGCAGGGGTCAGTTCGGGTTCCGTCAGGCCCAGGAACGCGGCGGTGTCGGCGCGCGCCGGCGGCGAGGGGGTGACCGCGCCCGCCTCGGTGAGGGCGCGTTTGCGGATCGCCGAGAAAGGCTGGTTGCGCGCGCCGGTAATCTTCATGCCGGACCCCCAAAAGGGTGTTGCGACTCAACGCCCGCGATAACTGGCGAGAAATCTATCCTTCCTTGGTTGCCCACGCAAAGGCGGCGCCTATACTCCGCCGCCTTCCGGCCAGGCTGTCAGGACCGCGTAAAGACATGAGCGCCGCATCCGCGCCCGTCGCCATCATCATGGGCAGCCGCTCCGACTGGCCGGTCCTGCGTCATGCCGCGCAGATGCTGGACAGCCTCGGCGTCGCCTACGAAGCCAAGGTGGTGTCCGCCCACCGCACGCCAGAGCGCATGTACGCTTTCGCCAAGGGCGCCAAGGCCCAGGGCTTCAAGGTGATCATCGCCGCGGCCGGCGGGGCGGCTCACCTGCCCGGCATGACCGCCTCGCTTACCGACCTGCCGGTGCTGGGCGTGCCAATCGAATCCAAGGCGCTGAAGGGCATGGATAGCCTGCTCTCCATCGTCCAGATGCCCGCCGGGATTCCGGTGGCCACCCTGGCCATCGGCGAGCCGGGCGCGAAGAACGCTGGTTTGCTGGCCGCCAGGATCCTGGCGCTGTCGGACGCCGGCCTGGCTCAGCGGATGGCCGAGTTCACCGCGCGCCAGACCGCCAGCATCCCCGAGACGGTCGAGGACGCCTGACGCGCCATGGCCGACCTCCCGCTCCAGCCGGGCTCGATGATCGGCATTCTGGGCGGCGGCCAGCTCGGCCGCATGCTGGCGCTCGCCGCCGGCAGGCTGGGATTCGACGTGGTGGTGCTGGAGCGGGAGGCCGATTCTCCCGCCGGACGGGTCTGCGCCCACACCATCGTCGCCGCCTACGATGACGCCGCCGCCCTGGCCGCGCTGGCGGCCGTCGCCGACGTGGTCACCTACGAGTTCGAGAACGTCCCCGCCGCCGCCGTCGCCAGCCTGGTGGGCATGGGCGTCGATGTGGCGCCGGGACCCCTGGCGCTGGCCGTGGCCCAGGATCGGTTCGAGGAGAAGACCTTCCTCAACGCCAACGGCGCCCCCACCGTGGCCTTCGCCGCGGCAGATAGCCCCGAAGCCGCCGTGGACGCCGTGGCCCGTATCGGCGCGCCGGCGCTGATGAAGACCCGCCGCGACGGTTACGACGGCAAGGGTCAGCGTTGGGTTGAGCACGCCGCCGACGCCGCCCGCGTTTTCGCCGAGTTGGGGTCCGTGCCGGTGATCGTCGAGGCGCCGGCCGATTTCGTCCGCGAGCTGTCGGTGATCGCCGCACGCGGCCGCGACGGGGCCACCGCCGTCTATCCCCTGGCCGAGAACCACCACGAGCACGGCATCCTGCGGCGAAGCCTGGCGCCTGCCCGGGCTGCGCCGGCGCTCACCGAACAGGCCGAGCGGATCGCTGCGCGTATCCTGGCCGGGCTCGACTATGTGGGGGTGATCGGCATCGAACTCTTCGAGCTCAGCGACGGCCGCCTGCTGGTCAACGAGATCGCGCCTCGGGTGCACAACACCGGCCACTGGACCCAGGACGGCTGCGAGGTCGACCAGTTCGAGCAGCACATCCGCGCCGTCGCCGGCTGGCCGCTGGGTCCCACCCGGGCCATCGCCCAGGTGGAGATGCTCAACCTCCTGGGCGACGAGGCCGACACCTGGAGCAAGCTCGCCGCGGAGCCGGAGACCCGCCTGCACCTCTACGGCAAACGCGCCGCCAAGCCCGGCCGCAAGATGGGCCATGTGAACAAGGTCAGGCCGCTCTAGGTCGGCGGCGCGCGGCCATAGCGCATCTTGCCCAGCGCTTCGGCCCACCCCGATAGCAGGCTCTCAGGTCGGAATTTCGTGGTGGCTTTCCACTTCTCGTAGGCCATGACGTTCTCGATCCGGCGGTCGACGAACGCCAGCGCCGCCTGGCGGCCGGATGACAGGCGGATGGCCAGGGCCCCCGACAGGATGCCGGCCAGGATGGCGCGCTTGGAATAGTGGTTCTCGTCGGTGGCCACGTCCCCGGCCCAGCGCCACAGGCCGTCGGCGCTCTCCCAGGTCAGCCGCCCGGCCAGCCCCAGGTTTATCGGCAGCGCCAGATAGCCGCTGAGCCTGCGCACCACGGCTTCGTCCGCCGCCGCCGCGTCCAGCCTGGCCTCGCAGGCCCGGCGGATGCGCTCGCGGATCTTCAGGCTGGCCGGGTCCACGTCCGCCAGCTCGGCCAGCGCGCGGGCGTCGTGGCGGCGGGTGAGCAGGGCGGCCAGGTCTGCGGGGCCGTGGGGCAGCAGAAGCTCGGTCTCGCCTTCGCTGAGCCCCGCCGCGCGTCCGGCCATCACCGCCATTCGCCGGGTCCAGCCCGCCTGAGGAACCAGCCGCAGCGCTTGGTCCAGCACCTGCTGTTCGGTGGTTTCGGCCCAGCCGGCGGCGATTTCGGTCATGAAAGCCAGTCTATATCCTGCGCCACTGCGCGTCTCGCCGTGGACATCGCCGCGGGCTTCTGATATCCCGCCGCGCTCGAACCCGAAGGCCTTAGAACCTCCGGGCCTCAAGTTTTTTGCCCATGTGACTTTTGTTCGCTCGCCGCCGCCCCTTCGTAGGGACCAAGGGGGCCGGGCGGTAAGCGTTCAACAGGAGATAGAACCCTGGTTCAGATTTTTGTCCGCGACAACAACGTCGACCAAGCCCTCAAGGCGCTGAAGAAGAAGATGCAGCGCGAAGGCTCGTTCCGCGAAATGAAGCGGCACGTCCACTACGAGAAGCCCTCCGAGAAGCGCGCTCGCCAAAAGGCCGAGGCCGTTCGCCGGGCCCGCAAGCTGGCCCGCAAGCGGGCCCAGCGCGAAGGCCTGATCGCGGCGCCGAAGAAGCCGCCGGGCCGCTAGAGCCTCATATCGGGCGTGATTGCTCGCTAGTTCTGAAGGGCCGCGCTGCAAAGCGCGGCCTTTCGCTTATCCGCCTTCGCGTGCGGTCGCTGGTGGAACGGCGCTTGCACCCCTATCTCTAGAACCAGCCCGGCAACCCTTTCCGAGACGGTCTTAATCGATGAACCTGCGAAATCTCGTCATCTGGGGCGTCATTGTCGTCGTCCTGATCGGCCTCTACAGCATGGTGACCGGCGGCAGTCGCGGCGCCGCCGCAGGCGAGGTCACCTATTCGCAGCTGCTTGCCAAGGTGAACTCCGGCGAGGTCAAGAAGGCCGAGATCCGCGGCGCCCAGGTGATCGTCACCGACCAATCCAACAAGGCCTTCACCGCGATCACCCCCAACAACCAGGATGACCTGGTCAAGCGGCTGGAAAGCCAGGGCGCGGACATCTCCGTGAAGGCCGCCGGCGGCTTCACCCTCCTGGGCTTCATCCTCAACAGCCTGCCGATCCTGCTCTTGATCGGCGTGTGGATCTTCTTCATGCGCCAGATGCAGGGCGGCGCCCGCGGGGCCATGGGCTTCGGCAAGTCCAAGGCGCGCCTGCTCACCGAGAACAAGAACCGCGTCACCTTCGACGACGTGGCCGGCGTGGACGAGGCCATCGAAGAGCTCCAGGAGATCAAGGAGTTCCTCGAGTCGCCCGCGAAGTTCCAGGCGATCGGGGCCAAGATCCCCAA
>NZ_JBKJTG010000107.1:0-2946 GCF_046590535.1 Phenylobacterium sp.
AAGCGCCAGGAACTGCGCCGCCAGCATAACCTCGGCGGTGTAGCGATGGCCGATATGACACTCGAACAGGGTGATGGTGCCCAGATCACGCCGTCGCAGGGCTCCGCCGCAATCCGGACAGGTGACCGCGATCGGTCGGTGCTGCGTGAACTCTGCGGTCATCTCCGGGACCTGTAGGTTGATATTGGTGTCTGTGGTTTGGCCTGCGGTGGCGGTTTGTGACCGTTCGGAGACCAACTGTACCAGAAGCGGTGCGATCTCCTCCACGGGCACACAGTGATCGACGGCCATATGCGCCATGACGCTGCGGGGCATGCCGGCGTTCAGCGCTTCTTCGGGGTCTTGAACGATGGCCAAGCCGCCATGCTGTTTCAGTTCGTACATGCCCGCCGTGCCGTCGTTGAGCCCGCCGGTCAGCATGACCCCGATCAGGTTCGAGCCGTAGACTTGGGCGGCGCTGCGGAATAACGGGTCGATGGCCGGTCGGGCGAAATTCTCGCGCGGGCCTTTGGTCAACCGCATAACGCCGTCTTCCACCGTCAGGTGATGATCCGGAGGCGCTACATAGACCCGACCGCCCTCGACTGGATCGCCGTCGGCGGGATGGACCGCCTCGATCGGCCCCTGCCGGTTCAACAGCCAGGGCAGGTTGCTCTTGTGCGCGCCGATATGCAGGACCACCAAAATCGCTGCCGCGAAGTCGGCTGGCAGGGCGCTGACGATAGTCCCTAGGGCATCGACACCGCCAGCGGAAGCTCCGACGACGATGACGGTTTGAGGCTCCATGAAGGCCGAACGAACGGCGTAGCGCGACGTTCCGAACAAGCGGCGCGGGCAGCGTCGGACGCCTACCAGGCATCGGAGGTAGACAATCTCTGCGAGCCGAAAAGAAACCCTTGAGAGGTCGGCCCTACAGCAGACCAAGCCGTAGCCACCAAGGGTGCCAGGCGGTCTCAGCTTCTAGGTTCTGGTGACCTTTTAGGGATTCCCCGGACGGTCCGGCCTCTAAGCCATCCGGGTCCCAGCCCTCCGCCTTGAATAGGGCGTCGGCGAACTCCTCATTGGTCAGGACGCCGGACTGAGGGAGGAACTGGTCAACGTGCAGGGGTTGGCCATCGACAACGGAACCGCAGAACCCGAGGCGGACGCAGACTTCTTCCAACAGCTTGTCGTAGGCGGCTCTCATCTCTCAACCGTAGCGGAGCCGGGAAGGTCCGCTATCGACCGATACCGTTGAAAAAGTCGGCAATTGCCACGGGCTTCAGGGGCTGATTCACTCTGGTCATTGAGACCGGAGGCAGCGTGATGATGGGCGAGCGGCGGGTCGATCAAGCGGCCCTGTTCTATACTTTCTCGCTGGAGGACCACGTCCCGGCGAACCACCTGCTGAGGTCGATTGACCGGTTTGTCGAGTTGGAGGGCCTGCGCGCGCATCTGGCTCCGTTATACAGCGCCATGGGTCGCCCCTCGATCGATCCCGAACTGCTGATCCGGATGCTGCTGGTCGGCTACTGCTTCGGCATCCGGTCAGAGCGTCGGCTGTGCGAAGAGGTCCACCTGAACCTGGCCTATCGCTGGTTCTGCCGGCTGGGTCTGGAAGGCGTCGTGCCGGACCACTCGACCTTCTCCAAGAACCGCCACGGCCGCTTCCGGGACAGCGACCTGCTGCGTCAGTTGTTCGACACGGTCCTTCGGCGGTGCATGTCCGAAGGCCTGGTCGGCGGCGAGGGCTTCGCCGTGGACGCCAGCCTGATCAAGGCCGAGGCGAACCGCGAGCGCAGCGTGCCCGGCTATCCCGGTCTGCCGCCCGAGGCGTCCAGCCGGGCCATCGACGAGTATCTGGCGGTGCTGGACGACGCGGCGTTCGGCGCGGCCACGCCGGTGACGCCCAAGTTTATCTCGCCGGTGGATCCGGCCGCGCGCTGGACCGCCGCCAACAAGGGGCCGGCCTTCTTCGCCTATGCCACCAACTACCTGATCGATCTGGAACACGCCGTCATCGTCGATGTCGAAGCCTCCACCGCCGTGCGGCCGGCCGAGCTGACTGCGGCCCGCACCATGATCGAGCGGGTCCGGGAGCGGCATGATCTCCACCCCGATCGCCTTGCCGCCGACACCGCCTATGGCTCGGCCGAGATGCTGGGATGGCTGGTCAACGACCAGGAGATCGCCCCGCACATCCCGATCATCGACAAGTCTGGCCGCACGGACGGGACCTTCTCCCGGGCCGACTTCACCTACGACCGTGCCGCCGACCTCTATCGCTGTCCGGGCGGCAGGGAACTGAAGCAATATCGGCGAGCCTTCCGCGCCGATCACCCGGAGACCCCGCCGGATGCCACCTACCGCTATCGCGCCTCCAAGATCGATTGCGACACCTGCGCGCTGAAGCCCAACTGCTGCCCCAACGGCCCGGCCCGGAAGGTGACTCGTTCCATCCACGAAGACGCCAGGGACGTCGCCCGCAACATCGCCAGGACCGACGCCTACGTCACCTCTCGGCGCGAGCGGAAGAAGGTCGAGATGCTGTTCGCCCACCTCAAGCGCATCCTCAGGCTGGACCGCCTGCGCCTTCGCGGCCCCTGCGGCGCCCGCGACGAGTTCCTCCTCGCAGCTACCGCCCAAAACCTGCGCAAAATGGCCCGCCTGATCCCGCTACAGACCGCCCCGGCACCCGCCTGAAGGCCTGAAGCGTCGCGAACCGCGTCACAGCCTGACCGCGCCGCTCTTCAAGCCGACCAGTCAGGCGACTTTTTCAACGGTATCCGCCAGGAGCGGACATTGGCTTGCTCTCCCGAATGCGACATTCAACAGGTGGCCACCCGCCCCCCCCGGATACGCTGCTCGCAGAGCCAAACACGGTGAAGATGCGCAAGATTGCAGACGGCAAGTTTCACGCGCCAGTCTGCTTGGCCTTATACAATGGGCGCAGCCCTCGGAATCAGC
>NZ_JBKJTG010000192.1:0-9000 GCF_046590535.1 Phenylobacterium sp.
AAAAAGCAGTTGCTCGATCCGCACTGAGAAAAGAAGGCAGACGAGATGATCGCCCTGGAGCGCGCCGGCAAGCTCGACCCGCTGCTCGAAGCCGCCTGAGCGGGCCTTTTTCCTCCCCCGTCCACGGGGCCGGCAAAATCATTGTAGGCTTCCCCCATGAAGGTCGCCCTGATCCAGACGCGCACGCCGGCCACGCAGGAGGCCGGGCTGGCCCATGTGCTGCCGCTGGTGCGGGAGGCGGCGGGCCAGGGCGCGGTGCTGATCGCCACGCCGGAGGGGACCAACCTGCTGCAGAAGGACAAGGCTACGCTGCTGCCGCTGCTGCGGACGCCCGACGACGACCCGGTGGTTCAGGGCCTGTGCGAGGCCGCGCGGACGCTGGGGGTGACCATCCTGATCGGCTCGGCGCTGGTGAAGCGCCGCGACGGCAAGGCCGCCAACCGCTCGATGCTGGTGACGCCGCGCGGCGAGATCGCGGCCACCTACGACAAGCTGCACATGTTCGACGTGGATCTGCCCACCGGCGAGCGGTCGCGGGAATCGGAGACCTATGAGCCCGGCGACCGGGCCGTGGTGGCTGACGCCGCCGGCGCGATGCTGGGCATGACCGTCTGCTACGACCTGCGCTTCCCGGCGCTGTACCGGGCGCTGGCGCTGGCGGGGGCCCAGGTGATGACCATTCCCGCGGCGTTCACCCGGCCCACCGGCCAGGCCCACTGGGAGGTGCTGATGCGCGCCCGGGCCATCGAGACCGGCAGCTTCGTCCTGGCCCCGGCCCAGGGCGGAAAACACGAGGACGGCCGCGGCACCTGGGGCCGTTCCATCGTGGTGGGTCCGTGGGGCGAGGTGATCGGCCTGCTTGACCACGACGAGCCGGGCGTGCTTGTCGCCGAGCTTGACCTTTCCGGCGTAAGCCGTGCGAGAGCCGCGATCCCCGCGCTCGCCAACGCCCGCGACTTCCAGGGACCATGATCCGCTACGCGCTGACCTGCGACCGCGAACACGAATTCGAAGGCTGGTTCGCCTCGTCCACCGCCTTCGACGACCAGGGCGCGCGGGGGCTGGTGGCCTGCCCGATGTGCGGCTCCACCGCGGTCCGCAAGCAGATCATGAGCCCGTCGGTGGCCGGCACGAAGAAGAAGGCCGCCGCCGAGTCCCGCCCCGCCCAGGCGCAGGCGCAGGCGCAGGCGCAGGCGATGATGATGGAGGCCTTGGGCCAGGTCCGCCGGCACGTGGAGGAGAACTTCGACGACGTGGGCGACACCTTCGCCCGGGAAGCTCGCGCCATCCACGAAGGCCGCGCCGAGGAACGCGGCATCTACGGCCAGGCCACCGCGAAGGAAGTCCGCGACCTGGCGGAGGACGGCGTCCCCGTCTCGCCCCTGCCCCCGGAGCCCCCCAAGAAGACGCAGGTGAACTGAGCCCGTCATCCCTGCGCGCGGGACCGCCGCCGCCACGACCCTCAGGGCCGGACCTTGGGCTTGCTGGCTGAACCTCTGTGGCGGCGCAGCGTCCTGCGCCGCCCCTCACCCTACCCTCTCCCCTCTCGCTTCGCGGGGGGCGAGGAGTGCTAACCGCGCAACCGCCTCCTCTCCCCCGACACGAAGTGCGGGGGGAGAGGGTAGGGTGAGGGGTGGCTCGGCGGTATGAACCGGGTAGATGCTCGACAGATTGGACCGGGCAGATCCTCGACACCTCAGACCGGGATGGCGTCTTGCCCGCCCCATCGCGCCCTCCTAACGTCAGGCTCTGTACCTCGGGAGAGTTCGTGATGATCCGCAGACTGGCCGGCTCGGCCGCGTTCGTTCTGGCCGTCTGCGCCGCCGCGCCGGCGGGGGCTCAGCCCTATCCCGGCGAGGCGGAGTTCCGCGGGCTCTACAAGGAGCTTATCGAGATCAACACGACGCTCTCGGTGGGTTCCTGCACCCAGGCCGCCCAGGCCATGGGCGCGCGGCTGAAAGCGGCGGGCTATCCCGACAAGGACATCCAGGTCCTGGTCCCGGCCGGGCGGCCGAAGGACGGCAACCTGATCGCCACCCTGGCAGGGAGCGACGCCGGCCTGAAGCCGATCCTGCTGCTGGCCCACATCGACGTGGTCGAAGCCCGCCGCGAGGACTGGGCGCGCGATCCGTTCAAGCTGGTGGAGGAGAACGGCTACTTCTATGCCCGCGGCGCCAGTGACGACAAATCCATGGCCGCGGCCTTCACCGACGCGATGATCCGCTACAAGCGCGAAGGCTTCAAACCCCGCCGGGGCCTGAAGCTGGCGCTGACCTGCGGCGAGGAGACGCCGGACACGTTCAACGGGGTGCGCTGGCTGCTGGCCAACCACCGCGGCGCCCTGGACGCCCAGTTCGCGCTGAACGAGGGAGCGGCCGGGCGTCTGGACGGGGATAGGCGGCTGTTCCTGGGCATCCAGGCCGGCGAGAAGGTCTATCAGGACTTCGGGCTGGAGATCACCAACCCCGGCGGCCACTCCTCGCGGCCGTCCAAGGACAACGCCATCACCCGGCTTTCGGCGGCGCTGGTGAGGATCGGCGCCTACGATTTCCCCGCCCGGCTGAACGAGGCGACACGCCTGCATTTCGAGCGCATGTCGGCGATTCGCGGCGGCCCGGTGGGCGCCGAGATGAAGGCGGTGCTCGCCAACCCGACCCCGTCCGCCTCGGTGGCCGCCCTGGCCCGCGACGCCGGCTACAATTCGATGATGCGGACCACCTGCGTGGCCACGATGGTCGACGCCGGCCACGCGCTGAACGCCCTGCCGCAGCGGGCCACCGCCAACGTCAACTGCCGGATTCTGCCGGGCGAGGACATCGCCGTGGTGATGCAGACCCTGAAGCAGGTGGCCGACGATCCCGCGGTCACCTTCACCGCCAAGGGCGAGCCAAGTCCGGTCTCGCCGGCCCCACCGCTGACGCCCGCCATCACCGGGCCGGCCGCGGCCGTGGCGCGGGAGCTCTGGGGGGATGTTCCGCTGGCGCCGGCCATGTCCACGGGCGCCACTGACGGGCGCTTCCTGCTGGCCGCCGGGGTGCCCACCTATGGTCTTTCCGGCATGTTCGGCGAGGCCGACGGGGGCGGGACCCACGGCCTGAACGAGCGCATCCGCGTGCGCTCGCTCTATGATGGCCGGGAATACCTCTACCGGGTGGTCAAGCTGTACGCGAACGCCAGGTAGGCCATCCCTTGTGTGGCCTTTGGGCCACACTACATCGGGGTAGGCGACGGCGTGCTTTCTGAGGCGCCGGCCGCCCATCCGCCTACCGAGGGGACCTGATGAACATCGACGTCTATTCCGACCGCGCCAAGCAGGCGGTGTCGTCCGCGCAGAGCCTGGCGCTGGCCAGGCGCCACCAGCAACTCGCGCCGGAGCACATCCTGAAGGTGCTGCTCGAGGAGAAAGACGGCCTCTCGCGGGCGCTGATCGAGAGCGCCGGCGGTCGTCCCGACGAGGCCGACAAGGCCATGGACCAAGCCTTAAGCAAGCTGCCCAAGGTCGAGGGCGGCTCCGGCCAGCTCTATATGAAGCCCGAGACCGCGCGGGTGTTCGCCGAGGCCGAGGCCGGCGCCAAGGCCGCGGGGGACGCCTTCGTCACCACCGAGCGGCTGCTGATCGCCATCGCCAAGGAAGGTGGCGAGGCCGCCGAGGCGCTGAAGGCCGCCGGCGCCAGCACCAAGGCCCTGGAGGACGCCGCCCAGGCGATCCGCAAGGGCAAGACCGCTGACAGCGCCTCGGCCGAGGAAGGCTATGACGCCCTCAAGCGCTACGCCCGCGACCTGACCCAGGCCGCCCGGGACGGCAAGCTGGACCCGGTGATCGGCCGGGACGAGGAGATTCGCCGCACGATCCAGGTGCTGTCGCGCCGGACCAAGAACAACCCCGTGCTGATCGGCGAGCCCGGGGTCGGCAAGACCGCCATCGTCGAGGGCCTGGCGCTGCGCATGGTCAACGGCGATGTGCCCGAGAGCCTGAAGGACAAGCAGCTGATGTCGCTGGACATGGGCTCGCTGATCGCCGGGGCGAAGTATCGCGGCGAGTTCGAGGAGCGGCTCAAGGCCGTGCTGAACGAGGTCACCGCCGCGGAGGGCTCGATCGTCCTGTTTATCGACGAAATGCACACCCTGGTGGGCGCCGGGAAGAGCGAGGGGGCCATGGACGCCTCCAACCTGCTCAAGCCCGCCCTGGCCCGTGGGGAGCTGCACTGCGTGGGCGCCACCACCCTCGACGAGTACCGCAAGCACGTGGAGAAGGACGCCGCGCTGGCCCGCCGTTTTCAGCCGGTGTTCGTCAGCGAGCCCACGGTGGAAGACACCATCTCCATCCTGCGGGGCCTGAAGGAGAAGTACGAGGTGCACCACGGGGTGCGGATCTCCGACTCGGCGATCGTCGCGGCCGCCACCCTGTCCAACCGCTACATCACCGACCGTTTCCTGCCCGACAAGGCCATCGACCTGGTGGACGAGGCCGGCAGCCGGGTGCGCATGGCGGTGGACTCAAAGCCCGAGGAGCTGGACGAGATCGACCGGCGGGTGGTGCAGCTCAAGATCGAGCGCGAGGCCCTGTCGCGGGAGACCGACCAAGCGTCCAAGGCCCGGCTGGAGAAGCTTGAGGAGGAGCTGGTCGAGCTGGAAGCCCAGTCCGCCGGCCTGACCGGCCGCTGGCGGTCGGAGAAGGACAAGGTCTCCTCCGCCGCCCAGGCCCGCGAGGCCCTGGACCGGCTGCGCGCCGAGCTGGTTTCCGCCCAGCGCCGCGGCGACCTGCAGCGCGCCTCGGAGATCGCCTATGGCGAGATCCCACAGCTGGAGAAGCGCCTGGCCGCCGCCGACGACGCGGCCTCCCAGGACACGGTCAGCCCAGAGGTGGTGGACGCCGAACAGATCGCCGCGGTGGTCTCACGCTGGACCGGGGTGCCGGTGGAAAAGATGCTGGAGGGCGACCGCGAGAAGCTGCTGAAGATGGAGGACGCCCTGCGCGGACGGGTGGTCGGCCAGGAGGAGGCGCTGCTGGCGGTTTCGGAAGCGGTGCGTCGGGCGCGGGCTGGATTGCAGGACCCCAACCGCCCGATCGGCTCGTTCCTGTTCCTGGGCCCGACGGGGGTCGGCAAGACCGAGCTCACCAAGGCCCTGGCCGAGTTCATGTTCGCCGATGAGCGCGCCATCACCCGCCTCGACATGAGCGAGTACATGGAAAAGCATTCGGTAAGCCGGATGATCGGCGCGCCCCCGGGCTACGTGGGCTACGAGGAAGGCGGGGCGCTCACCGAGACGGTGCGCCGCCGGCCCTATCAGGTGCTGCTGTTCGACGAGGTGGAGAAGGCCCACCCGGACGTCTTCAACGTGCTGCTGCAGGTGCTGGACGACGGGCGGCTGACCGACGGGCAGGGCCGCACGGTCGACTTCCGCAACACCGTGATCATCATGACCTCGAACCTGGGCTCCGAGCACCTGGCCAACCTCGCCGACGGCGAGGATGTGGACGCCGCCCGGCCGCAGGTGATGGACGTGGTCCGCCGCCACTTCCGGCCGGAGTTCCTCAACCGGATCGACGAGATCATCCTGTTCAAGCGGCTGGGCCGCCCGGAGATGGACGGGATCGTCAAGATCCAGCTGCAGCGGGTGGAGAAGCTGCTGGCCGACCGCCGCATGGCCATCACCGTGGATCCGGGGGCGCTGCACTGGCTGGGCGACAAGGGCTACGACCCGGTCTATGGCGCACGCCCGCTGAAGCGGGTGATCCAGAAGGCGCTGATCGACCCCATCGCCCGCAAGCTGCTGGCCGGCGACCTGGAGGACGGCGCGGTGATCGCCGTCCACGCCGGAGCCGACGGCCTGGAGATCGGCCGGGCGAAGGTTCACTAGGCGCGGGGAGACGGTTGAGCTGGCGCGCCCCCTCCACCACTTCGTGGTCCCCCTCCCCCGTTTCACGGGGGAGGAGCGGGCCGCTCCTCACCTGCAAGCGCAGCGCAGCGGGGGAGGTGTCGCGGCGCACAGCGCCGTGACGGAGGGGGCCGGCGGCGCGCGTCGGCTAAACCATCGCGCGCTTTAGCGGCACTCGCGACGGGTGACCGTCTGGCGGTAGTCGCTGTCGTATGACCTGCGCAGCTTGCATTTGATGCGGTGGCCGTCGGCGGCGATCATGCCGTTCGGATCGGCGCCGTACTGGTCGTAGGGCACGTAGCCGTAGCCGTTGCCGTAGGCGTTGCCGTAGGCGTTGCCGTAGCCGTTCGCGTAACCGTTGTTGGTATAGCCGTTCGACCTTCCCAGGCCGAGGACCGAGCCGAGGATGGCCAGGCCGGCGCTGATCCCGGAGCCGCTCGCGCCATAGCCAGGCTGGGTATAGTAGCCGTTATCGCGGGGTTGCGCGTAACCAGGCTGCGCGTAGCCGCTGTAGCCGGGCTGCGAATAGTACCCGCCATTGTAGTTCGGCTGGGCGTAGCCGCCGGCATAGGGGCTGTAATTGTAGCTCGGCGCGGGCTGGTAGTAGCCGTAGGGCTGGGCCTGGACAGCCCCGCCAAGGGCCAGGCCGCCAGCCAGGGTGGCGCCGGCCAGGGCCGCGGTGATCATCTTGCGCATTCGAACCTCCGTTCGGTGCATCCCTCAGGGCGCCGTAACGCGGGTCGGTGGCCGCCGGGTTCCAAAAGTGAAGCTTGCGCGGCTCAGGCGCCGGACTTGCGCCCGTGAAAACGGTCCTAGAGCTCCAGGGTGGTGGCGCGGCCGCCGCGGGTGACCACCCGGCGCATCAGGGCGACGCTGGCGGCCTTGCCGCCGTCCGCCGGCCTGGCGATGGTGATCACGAACCAGGCCCCGTTGGGCAGGCCTGAGAAGCTGAACCGGTCGGCGGGATCGCAGGTGGTGCGCTTGATGAAGGCCGATGAGTCGCCCGGAGGCGCCTGGGGGGTGCGGGCGCGCACGGCGTCAGTTGGCTGGGCCGCGCGGTCGGCCGAGCCGTAGAGGATCGCCATGCGGCGCCGCGACCAGGGGGTTTCCGGCGTCAGGATCACCGAGGCGCCGGCGCAGGTGAAGCGCATCGGGCCCTGATGATAGGCCAGCCGGCCGGTGATGGTGTTGCGGCCGGGCGCCTGCGACCAGGCGAAGTCGGCGGCGGAGAAGGCGCCGTCCGCCACCGGGCTGATGCGCCCGGGCGCGGGAGGACCCAGGCTCGGCGCGCAACCGGCGGCGAGCATCAGGAGGGTGGCGGCGGCGAGGAGGCGGATGCGGAGCATGAGCCCCAGCATATAGGCCAATGAGGCCAAACCATGCCAGCGCTTCGCTTAGACCCTTTCCGGTTCAAGTGGATTCACTTGAACCGGATAAAAAGGGTCTATCTCCAAAGTTTAGAGCCTGACGGGCGCTTCAACCGGCATCCACTTGAAGCTGTCAGGCTCTTAGTCGTCTCCCTTCGGGCGGCCCCGCATGGCCTTGACCCCGGAGCGCTTGGTCTTGCCTTCCAGCCGGCGCAGCTTGGACGCCAGGGTGGGCCGCGTCTTCTTGCGCGGCTTTGGCTTGTGGGTGGCCTGTTCGATCAGGTCCAGCAGCCGCGCGCGGGCGTCCTGGCGGTTCATCTCCTGGCTGCGGTGACTCTGGGCGAAGATCACGATGACCCCCTCCAGGTTCATCCGGCTGCCGGCCACCCGCTCCAGCCGGTGCTTCACGTCGTCGGGCAGGTTCGGGGAATTGCGGGCGTCGAAACGCAGCTCGACCGCCGAACTGGAGGTGTTGACGTGCTGGCCGCCTGGGCCACTGGCGCGCACGAACTTCTCGCCAAGCTCGTCCTCGTCGATGGAAATGGCGTCGGTGACGGGGATCATCGGGCGTGCTTGCCACGGTTTGGCGGCCGATGCGACGCCCTGGCCGGCGCCGGAGGGCCTGGCTTCTCTTGACCTTTGCGCAAAAAAACGCTGGAAAGCCGGCGCTTTGCTGCACCTGCGTTGCGCCGCGAAGGCCTTCTTATCCCGTTCAGGAGAACAATCATGCGCGTCTACTACGACCGCGACGCCGACCTTTCCCGCATCCTGGACAAGAAGATCGCCATCGTAGGCTATGGCAGCCAGGGCCGCGCCCATGCGCTGAACCTGGTGGACTCCGGGGCGAAGAACGTCGTGGTCGCCCTGCGGGCCGGCTCGGCCACCGCCAAGAAGGTCGAGGCTGACGGCCTGAAGGTGATGAGCGTCGCCGAAGCGGCCAAGTGGGCCGACGCGATGATGGTGCTGGCCCCCGACGAGCTGCAGCGCGGGATTTACAATGACGAGATCGCCCCCAACATCCGCGACGGCGCGGCGCTGCTGTTCGCCCACGGCCTGAACGTCCACTTCAGCCTGATCGAGCCCAAGGCCTCCATCGACGTGCTGATGGTGGCGCCCAAGGGGCCCGGCCACACGGTGCGCGGCGAGTACCAGAAGGGTGGCGGCGTGCCGTGCCTGATCGCCATCCACCAGGACGCCACCGGCAACGCCATGGACTTCGGCCTGGCCTATGCCTCGGCCATCGGCGGCGGCCGCTCGGGGGTGATCGAGACCACCTTCCGCGAGGAATGCGAGACCGACCTGTTCGGCGAGCAGGCGGTGCTCTGCGGCGGGCTGGTGGAGCTGATCCGCGCCGGCTTCGAGACCCTGGTGGAAGCCGGCTACGCGCCGGAGATGGCCTATTTCGAGTGCCTGCACGAGGTGAAGCTGATCGTCGATCTGATCTACGAGGGCGGCATCGCCAACATGAACTACTCGATCTCCAACACCGCGGAGTATGGGGAGTACGTGACCGGGCCGCGGATCATCACGCCGGACACCAAGGCAGAGATGAAGCGGGTGCTGGAGGACATCCAGTCCGGCCGCTTCGTGCGCGACTTCATGGCGGAGAACCAGGCCGGGCAGCCCAGCTTCAAGGCCACCCGCCGCCGCGGCTCCGAGCACCAGATCGAAGAGGTCGGCGCCCGGCTTCGGGCGATGATGCCCTGGATCACCAAGAACCAGCTGGTGGACCAGGCCCGCAACTAGGCCAGCC
>NZ_JBKJTG010000194.1:0-6934 GCF_046590535.1 Phenylobacterium sp.
GTCATCGATGCGTTGAGAGCGGCAGGGGCGTTGACCCTTTCGCTCGTGGCGACGGAGGGTGGCGAAATCCTCGGCCACGTCGCCTTTCACCCGTCACGATCAACGGCGAGGCCGGCGATTGGTACGGCCTCGGACCCGTATCCGTGTGGCCGGATCATCAGCGAGCAGGCATAGGTCAAGCGCTGATCCGAGAAGGACTGCAACGGCTCCAATCCATCAGCGCAGACGGGTGCGTTCTGCTCGGCGACCCGGCGTACTACTGTCGGTTTGGGTTTGAGAGTGATCCCGACCTATACGACGTCGACGCGCCGCCGGGAGCTTTCCAGCGCTTGACCCTCAACGGCTCCTGACCAAGCGGCGAGGTGAGCTTCCATCCTGCCTTCGACGCTTCGTAGAACAGAGAGAGCAACCTCTCGCATAGGGGCTGCTCTCCACCTATTTCGACCTTGCGGAGGTCGGCGCCGTGACCTAGCCGAACAGGGCTTTCTCGAAGGCTGGGGCAGCCTTCAGGGCGGCCTTGGGGCCCAGCACCGCCACGGCGGCCTTGCGCGACGCCAGGATGCGGCCGGTGAGGCGGACGAGGTCGGCGGGGGTGACCGCGTCGATCTCGGCGGCCACCGCCTCGGGATCGAGGGTGGCTCCGAACAGCAGCACTTGGCCGGCGGCCTGTTCGGCCCGCGCCAGGGCGGACTCGCGGCCCATGAACATGGAGCCCTTGAGCTGGGCCTTGGCGCGGGAAAGCTCCGCCTCGGCTACGGGCGTCAGCATGCCGGCGATCTCGCCCGCCGCCACCTTGGCCAGTTCCTCGGCGTCCTTGGCCGCGCAGCCGGCGAAGACGCCCAGGACGCCAGTGTCGGCGTAGGTCTCCGAATAGGCGTCGATGGCGTAGGCCAGGCCGCGCACCTCGCGGGCTTCCTGGAAGAGCCGCGAGGCCATGCCGCCGCCGAGAATCTCGGCCAGCAGCCGAAGCGCGAAGTAGTCCCGGTCGCGCACGCCCACGGCGGGCAGCAGCAGCACCAGGGTGGCCTGTTCCAGGGTCTTGGCCACCGGCCGCATGCCGCCGGCGAACTGGGCCCGCTCCGGCGGCTCCAGGCTGTCGCCGCGGACCTGGCCGAAGTCGCGCTCGGCGAGCCGCAGGAGGTCGTCCTCGTCCACCGCCCCGGCGGCGCTAACCACCAGGGTCTGGGGGGCGTAGAGGGCTGCGCGCCAGGCGCCCAGGGTCTCGGCGGTCGACGTGCCGATGGAGGCCGGGGTGCCGAGGATCGGGCGGCCCAGGGGCTGGCCCTCGAAGGCCGCGGCCTGGGCCAGTTCGAACACCAGGTCGTCGGGGGCGTCCGCGGCCTCGGCGATCTCCTGGCCGACCACCTGCTTCTCGCGGGCCAGGTCGCCGCCATCCATGGCAGGGCGCTGCACCAGGTCGGCGATGACGGCGGAGCCGAGGTCGAGGCCCCCCTTCAGCGCCCGGACCTGGAAGCTGGTCCGCTCGTAACCAGTGGCGGCGTTGATGTTGCCGCCCTGGGCCTCAATCACCTCGACGATGTCGCGGGCAGACCGCCCGCCGGCGCCCTTGAAGACCATGTGCTCCAGGAGGTGGGACCAGCCGGAGCGGGCCGCGTCCTCCCAGCGCGCGCCACGGCCGGCGACCACCGACAGCGCCACGGTCTGCAGGCCGGGGATCGGATCGCAGACCACGCGCACGCCGTTGGCCAGGGTGTGGACAGCGGGCGGCATCGGCCTAGGCCTCCGCAAAGGCGCGAACGTAGGCCTTGATGGCCTCCACCTCGGGCGGCAGGCGGTCGAACCGCTCCGGCCGGTCGGCGAGGTTGGCGGCGCCGCGGGGCGGCAGGGGCGTGACCCCGCAGGCCCGGGCCACGTCGTCGGGGAACTTGGCAGGGTGGGCGGTGGAGAGCACCACCACCGGGCCCTCCAGGTCGGCGACGTGGCGCAGCGCCGCGACGCCCACGGCGGTGTGCGGGTCGATCAGCTCGCCGGTCTCGTTGAGGGTGGCGACGATGGTGCGCAGGGTCTCGTCCTCGCTGACGCAGACACCGCGGAAGACGGCGCGCATGGCGGCGAAGGCCTGCGGCGGGATGTCGATGACCCCGGCCTCGGCGAAAGCCTGGAGGGCGCGGGCGGTCTCCACCGGCTCGCGGCTGACGCCCTCGAAATAGAGCCGCTCGAAATTGGAGGCGGACTGGATGTCCATGGCCGGCGACAGGGTCGGCTGGACCACGCCGCGCACATAGCGCCCCTCCTCGAAGGCCCGCGCCAGGATGTCGTTGGAATTGGTCGCCACCACGATGGTCGCGATGGGCAGGCCCATGCGCAGGGCCACATAGCCCGCGAAGGCGTCGCCGAAGTTGCCGGAGGGGACGCAGAAGCTCACCCGCCGGGCCGGCGCCCCCAGGGCCACGGCGGTGGTGAAGTAGTAGACCGCCTGGGCGGCGATGCGGGCGAAGTTGATGGAGTTGACCCCCGACAGATCCACCGCCTGGCGCAGGGCCGGGTCCTGGAAGGCCTGTTTCACGATCGCCTGGCAGTCGTCGAAGGTGCCGGAGACGGCGACGCAGGCGATGTTGGCGTCGTCCGCCGTGGTCATGAACCGACGCTGCACCTCGGAGATGCGGCCTTCCGGGAAAAGGGTCACCACGCGCACGTTGCGGCGGCCGCGGAAGGCCTCGACGGCGGCGCCGCCGGTGTCGCCGGAGGTAGCCACAAGGATCGTCTGGCTGCGCTGCTGGGCGCCCAGCACATGGTCGTAGAGCCGGGCCAGCAGCTGCATGGCCACGTCCTTGAAGGCCAGGCTCGGACCGTGGAAAAGCTCGGCGAGCCAGGCCTCGGGGCCGATCTGCACCAAGGGCACGACGGCCTTGTGGGTGAAGGTGGCGTAGGCCTCCTGGCACATCTCCAGGAGTACCGCCGGCTCGATCTCGTCGCCGGTGAAGGCGCCGATCACCGCGGCCGCCACCTCGTGGTAGGGCCGCCCGGCGAAGGCGGCGATCTGGTCGTGGGTGAACTGCGGCCAGGCCTGCGGCACATAGAGGCCGCCGTCCGGGGCGAGGCCCGCCAGCAGCGCATCCACAAAGCCCACCGCCGGCGCCTGCCCGCGGGTCGAGACGTAGCGCATCAGGACTTCCGCCATTTGAAGAGCATGGCGGCATAGACGGCGAGCAGGGCGCCCGCAAGGCCGTACCAGGTGAGCGCGTACTCCAGGTGGCGGTTGGAGATTTCCGCCGGGACCGGCTCCGGGACCAGGGCCTGCCAGCCCGGATTGGCGGAGGTCTCAGCCATCAGGAAGATCGGCGCTGGGTCCGCAGCGCCCAGGGCCCTGGCCATGGCCGCGATGTCACGGGAGAACCAGCGTTTGGGCGTGTTCGCCGGGGTGACCATGCTTGGGGCGTCGACCTCGCGCAGCACGCCCACCAGCGCCACGGGCGTACGGTCGGCGGCGTCCACCGGCGGCCGCGCGGAGATGGTGTCGCCGACAAAGCCGCGGTCCACCAGGATCGAGCGGTAGGGCGCGCCCTCGACCGCGCAGGCCGAGACCAGCCGCGCGCCGGCCTGGCCCTGACGCAGGCCGTACAGCTCCAGGAACGGCGCGGCGCCCAGGCCAGGACAGACCAGCTTCACCCGGGTGAAACCCACGTCGTCGCCCCTGGCCAGGGCGGCCAGGACACCCGCCACCGGCCGGGCGGGCGCCGCCTCCAGAGCCGCCAGACGGGCGAGCAGGTCCTGCTTCCAGGCGAGGCGCTGGAGTTGCCAGGTCCCCAGCCAGATCAGGATGGCGAAGGCGATCATCGTGGCGATGGTCAGGCCGATGGGGAAGCGGGGGCGCGGAGCTCCAAGCTCAGTCATGGCGGACTTCGGAGGCCTTGTTCATGAACTGAACCGTCGGCATCGCGCCCTTGAAGGGCCGCAGCAGCAGCAGGCAAACGATCAGGGGCAGGCAGCCAGACCACCAAGTGCACCCACACCGGCGGGCTGAACGCCACCTCGGTGAACAGCGCCGCGAACGCCACCACCAACCCCGCCACCTGGATCACGAACACCGCCGGCCCTCTCCGCGGTTGGGGCAGCGGCCGGCCACCCCAGAGACGAGCGGATTGGGTTTGGCCAACTAGTGTCCGCCCGCTCCGGCGAAGACCACATAGATGAACGCGAACAGGAACAGCCAGACCACGTCGACGAAGTGCCAGTACCAAGCCGCCGCCTCGAAACCGAAGTGCTTCTGTGCGGTGAACCCGCCGCCAATCAGTCGGATCAGGCAGACCGCCAGGAAGATGGTGCCGATCAGCACGTGGAAGCCGTGGAAGCCGGTGGCCATAAAGAACGACGAGCCATAGAGGCCGCCGTTGGCCGCTTCCTCGGAGAAGAAGTACTTGTGCTCCAGGATGTGGGCGTACTCGTACACCTGGATCGAAGTGAACAGCACGCCGAGCGCGATGGTGAGCCCCAGCGCGATCTTGGCGCCCTTGCGGTCACCCTGCTGCAGGGCGTGGTGGGCCCAGGTAACGGTGGTGCCGGAGAGCAGCAGGGTCAGGGTGTTGACCAGCGGCAGGTTCCAGGCCGGGACGCTCTCGACGCCATGCGGCGGCCAGCTTGCCCAGGCGGTGCGGACCTCCTCGATGGAAGACAGCGTGCGCGCCTCGTGGAACAGCGCCATCTCGAAGAAGATCCAGAACCAGGCGACGAAGAACATCACCTCGGAGGCGATGAACAGCACCATCCCGTAGCGCAGGCCGATGGAGACCACCGGGGTGTGGTCACCCTGGTTGGCCTCGTTGACCACGTCGCGCCACCAGCCAACCATGGTGTAGAGGACACCGGCCAGGCCCGCGGCGAACAGCCACCAGGTGCCCTGCTCCAGGCCGAACAGGCCTTTCATCCACGCCACGCCGCCCATCGCCATAATCGTCGCCGAGACCGAACCGATCAGTGGCCACGGGCTGGGGTTGACCAGGTGGTAGTCGTGTTTGACGCCTTCGGCCATTTCGGTCCTCAACCCTCGCGAAGTCTCGATACGGCGCAAGTGCTGGACATCAGGCGTCCGCGCAGGCCGGTTTGCGTGACGCTATAGCCCCGCGCCGGTCGATCCGCCAAGGGGAAAGGGCCGCCCGGGCGGGCGGGTTTTCGGGCCTATTGTGTGGTCGGCGTCGACGCCGCGGCGAGAACTGCGGGGGCGTGGGCCTGCACGGGCGCGGGCGCCGTGAGCGAGGGATAGAAGGTATAGGAGAGCGTCACCTCGGGCTTGCCCTTGGTCCCGAAGTCGGAGGCGTACTTCGGGTCGACGAAATAGAGCACCGGCATGTCCACGCTCTGCCGTGGGCCGATGGTCTGGTCGGTGAAACAGAAGCAGTCGAGCTTCTGGAAATAGGGTCCCGCCTGCTCCGGCACGACGTTGAACACCGCCCGGCCGGTGACCGGCTTGTCGCTGTTGTTGGTGACCCGGAAGTGGGCGAGCTTGGTTTCGCCGATGCGGGCGATCTGGGAGGTCTGTTCGGCGGTGAAGGTCCAGGGCAGCTCGCGCACGTTGGCGTCGAAGCGGATGGTCAGGGTCTTGTCCAGCACCGTGTCGGAGGCGGCCTCTGCGCGCCGAGTGGCGCCGTCGAAGCCGGTGAGGTTGCAGAACGCCCGGTAGAGCGGCACCGAGGCGTAGGCCGCCCCAACCATCCCGAAGAAGCCCGCGGCGCAGATCACCGCCACCCGGCGGTTGCGGCGGGTCTCGGGATCCAGGGGCGGACGGCTAGAGGGGACGTTGCGCGACATTGGCTCCGAGCCGGACGATGGTGACCAGGAAGATCAGGATGACGAACAGTACCAGCCCCAGCGCCAGGGCGATACTGCGGCCGCGGCGGGCCTTGGCGGCGGCCTCGGTCTCACCCGCGGGATCGCTCATCGGCCAAGCTCCAGGGCGGGGATGCCCATCAGGTGCTCGCCCAGCAGGGTGGCGAACAAGAGGGTGAGGTAGAGGATGGAGAAGGCGAACAGGTTGCGCGCGTCGCGGGCGCCGGCGCGCACGTCATAGAGGCCGTCGTCGTTGCGCGGGTTGACCATCTCGCCCGCTCGGCTGCGGTAGAGCCGCCAGGCCAGCAGCAGGAAGACCAAGCCGCCCACCGCCGCCACGCCCAGATAGATCGGCCCGCCCAGGCCGGTGAAGGCCGGGACCAGGCAGAGCGGGGCGAACAGGAGGCTGTAGATCAGGATCTGGCGACGGGTGGAGGCCGCCCCGGCCACCACGGGCATCATCGGCACGCCCGCCTTGGCGTAGTCCTCGCTGGTGTAGAGACTCAGCGCCCAGAAGTGCGGCGGGGTCCACATGAAGATGATCGCACAGAGCAGCCAGGCGTTCAGCGGCGCGGTCCCGCTGGCCGCCGCCCAGCCGATCACCGGCGGCAGCGCTCCGGCCAGGCCGCCGATGACGATGTTCTGCGCCGTCCAGCGCTTCAGCCACATGGTGTAGACCACGGCGTAGAAGACGATGGTGAAGGCCAGCAAGCCCGCCGCGAGCCAGTTCATCGCCATGCCCATCAGCATCACCGAGAACAGCGACAGCACCACGCCCAGCGCCAGGGCGTCGGCGCCCTGGACGCGGCCCGCGGGAACGGGGCGTCCGCGGGTGCGGCGCATCTTTGCGTCGATGTCGGCGTCGTACCACATGTTCAGCGCGCCCGACGCGCCGGCCCCCACGGCGATACACAGGATGGCCACCGCGCCCAGCACCGGGTGGATGGGCGTCTCGGCGCAGACCAGGCCGGTCAGGCCGGTGAACACCACCAGCGACATGACGCGCGGCTTCATCAGCTGCAGGTAGTCCTGCCAGCGGGCGGGCGCACGGGTCTGGGCTAGGGCCTCGGACATGGCCATGGACGATACTCTGATGACGGTCGGAGGGCGCGGACCGATCGATCCGCGCCCTCCGGGGTTGGTGATGCTC
>NZ_JBKJTG010000235.1:0-18679 GCF_046590535.1 Phenylobacterium sp.
CGATGACCATGAACGGCGCGGTGCTGCCGGTCCTGGCCCTCTATATCGTCGCCGCTGAGGAACAGGGGGTCAGCCACGACAAGCTGTCGGGCACCATCCAGAACGACATTCTCAAGGAGTTCCTGGTCCGCAACACCTACATCTACCCGCCGTCGCCTTCGATGCGGATCATTTCGGACATCTTTTCATATACTTCGCGCGAAATGCCGAAGTTCAACTCGATCTCGATCAGCGGCTATCACATCCAGGAAGCCGGGGCGACGCTGGACCTGGAGCTGGCCTACACCCTGGCCGACGGCATTGAGTATGTGCGGGCCGGCGTGGCGGCGGGCATGACCGTCGACCAGTTCGCGCCCCGCCTGTCGTTCTTCTGGAACGCCGGCATGAACACCTTCATGGAGATCGCCAAGCAGCGGGCCGCGCGCCTGCTCTGGGCTGAGCTGATGAAGGACGAGTTCGACCCCAAGGACGCCCGCTCGCTCTCGCTGCGCGCCCACACCCAGACCTCCGGCTGGAGCCTGGCGGCCTCGGACGTGTTCAACAACGTCGCCCGCACCGCCGTCGAGGCCATGGCCGCCGTGGGTGGCCAGACCCAGAGCCTGCACACCAATTCCCTGGACGAGGCCCTGGCTTTGCCCACCGACTTCTCCGCCCGGATCAGCCGCAACACGCAACTCTTCCTGCAGCTGGAGAGCGGACAGACCCGGGTTATCGATCCGTGGGGCGGCAGCTACTATGTGGAGCGCCTGACCGCGGACCTCGCCGCGCGCGCGCGCACCCACATCGCCGAGGTCGAGGCCCTGGGCGGCATGGCCAGGGCCATCGAGGACGGCCTGCCCAAGCGGCGAATCGAGGAGGCCTCCGCCCGCACCCAGGCGCGCATCGACGCCGGGACCCAGAGCGTGGTGGGCGTGAACCGCTACCGGTCCGCCGACGCCGACGAAATCCCGGTCCTGAAGGTCGACAACAGCGCGGTGCGCGAGCAGCAACTCGCCAAGCTCAAGCGCCTGAAGGCCGGGCGCGATCCCGCCGCCGTGGCCGCCGCGCTAGAGGCGCTCACCGAGGGCGCCGCCGGAAACAGCAACCTGCTGGCGCTCGCCGTCGACGCCGCCCGCGCCAAGGCCACGGTGGGCGAAATTTCCGATGCGCTCGAGGTCGTCTTCAACCGGCACAAGGCCCACGCCGATGCGGTCAAGGGCGTCTACCTGCTGGAGTCCGGGATCACGCCGCAGGTCGAGCGTGCGCGGTCCATGGCCCACGCCTTCGCCCAGGCCGATGGGCGCAAGCCCCGCATCCTGGTGGCCAAGATGGGCCAGGACGGCCACGACCGCGGCCAGAAGGTGATCGCCTCCGGCTTCGCGGACCTGGGCTTCGAGGTGGACATCGGCGACCTTTTCCAGACCCCGGCCGAGACCGCGGCCGAGGCTGTGGCCGACGGTGTCCATGCGGTGGGCGTAAGCTCGCTGGCCGCCGGACACCTGACCCTGGTCCCGGAGCTGAAGTCCGAGCTCGCACGCCTGGGCCGGCCCGACATCCTGGTGGTGGTGGGCGGGGTGATCCCGCCGGAGGACTTCGCCGCGCTGAAAGACATGGGCGTGGCCGCGGTGTTTACGCCCGGCGCCGTCATCCCCGAGGCGGCCATCACCGTACTGGAGCGGCTGAACGAGCTGCTCGGCTACGCCCAGGAACAGGCGTCCTAAATCCGCGCCGCCAGGCCCTGCGCCTGCATCCGCCAGACCATCTGGTCGAACCGGTCCTGGCCGAAGAACGGCTCGGCGCCGAACACCATCAGCGGCACGCCGTAATGACCGGCCTTGCGCTGGGCGACCTGGTTTTCCTCGACAACGGCGCGGTGCCGGTCAGGCTCTGCGTCCACGGCCGCTGAGAGCTCGTCGTAGTCGAGCCCGGCCCGCTCGCTGGCCCGCGCCAGGTGGTCGCCCTGGTGCCAGTCGTCCACCTCGCCGCCCCAGATCGTCCGGCTCACCTCCTCCAGGAACGCCAGGCCCCGGCCCCGCTGGGCGGCGGCGACGCCCAGGTGGGTGAGCCGGTGGATATAGGGCTGCTCGGCCGGGTATCGGCCGTCCGGCTCGCGCTGCACGGGATCTGGCCGCGGCCACCGGAACGGCAGGCCAAGGAAGGCCGCCTCCCGGAACACGTCGGTCATGAAATAGCTGAGCCACAGGGGGTCGCGGGTGTCGAAGAACTCCGGCGTGCGCACCGCCAGCGGATAGACCAGCCGCACCTGGCAAGCTACGTCGTGGTCGCGCTCCAGCACCCGCAGCCGGGGCGTCACCATGTAGGAATAGGGCGACCGGAAGGACCAGTAGAGGTCGTAGCTCAGCGTCATGGTCAGCTCCGCGCCCGGAAATCCCTGGCCTTCCGCAAGCTATGCCCTAAAAATGCGATCTTCAATTCCGCTTTTTGGGGACGGCGCATGATCCGGCAGGTTTGTTTCGCGGCGCTGGGGGCCCTGGCCGCTATCCTTGTGGCCGCCGCGCCGGCGGCGGCCCAGGCCCCGGCGACCTTCGATGGTCTGCGGGTCACCTTCTGCGGCACCTCCGGCCCGCTGCCGGTGCGAGACCGCGCCAAGCCCTGCGTCGCGGTGCAGGCCGGCGACCAGCTCTACCTCGTCGACGTGGGTCCGGAGGCCACCGAGAACCTGATGCTGTGGCGCCTGCCGATCGCCAAGGCGCGCGCGGTGTTCCTGACCCACCTGCACTCCGACCACATCGGCGAGGTCGGCGAGTTCAACCTGCAGAGTTGGGTGGCCGGCCGCCCGGCTCCGCTGGCCCTGGTCGGTCCCGCGGGCGTCGAGAAGGTCGCGGCGGGCTTCAACCTGGCCTATGCGCTGGATCACGGGTACCGGCGCGCCCACCACGAGCATGGCGCCTTCAAGCTGCCGCTGCCGGCGGGCGAGCTTAAGGCGCGGGTCGTCCGGCCGCGCGGCCCGACAGCGCAGGCGTGGCGCGACGGCGCCTTGACCGTAACCGCCATCGTGGTGGCGCACGAACCGGTCACGCCGGCCTTCGCCTATCGCTTCGACTACAAGGGCCGTTCCGTCGTGATCAGCGGCGACACCCGCAAATGGCCGGGCCTGGCGGCCGGGGCGAAGGGCGCCGACGTGCTGATCCACGAGGCCCAGAACGACGCCATGACCCGTCAGATGGCCCAGGCGCTCACCGCGACGGGCAACCCGCGGATGAGTTCGCTGATCACCGACACGCTCACCTATCATACGACCCCGGTGGAGGCGGCCGAGGTCGCGCGGGCGGCCGGCGTCAAGGCGCTGGTGCTCTATCACCTGACCCAGGCGGGCCTGCCGTTCTTCTCGCCCGACGCCTTCACCCGCGGCATCGCCGCCGTCGGCCCGCTGGACTGGCGCCTGGCGTCCGAGGGAATGACCATCGACCTGCCCGCGGGCGGGACCGAGATCCGCTATGGTCAGCTCTCGCCGGCCGGCAGCTCCAGGTAGCGGGCCATCATCAGCCCCAGCTCCTCGTGCAGCCTGGGGTCGTCGATGTCGAACGGTCCCGCTCCGTGCAGCATGGTCGAGATGATCTGCACATTGATCAGCCGCAAGGCGAGCTGCGCCGCGGCCTGGCGCCGGACGTCGACGGGGATGCCGCGGGCGCGCAACAGGTCCGCCACCAGGCCTGCCTGGATCGCCTCCAGCCGGCGCATGGGCGGCCAGACGTCGTGGCCGCGCAGGCTGAGCTCGAAGAGCGCCCGGTAGTAGCCTTCGATCGCCTTGAT
Source organism: Phenylobacterium sp. (assembly GCF_046590535.1). Lineage (GTDB taxonomy): Bacteria > Pseudomonadota > Alphaproteobacteria > Caulobacterales > Caulobacteraceae > Phenylobacterium. Next base: position 3,754 of record NZ_JBKJTG010000235.1, read on the forward strand.
GGTCCGCGCGCTGCGCCTCGCCAGCCGCTCGAACACCTGGTGCAGCGGATCCGTGCGGCAGGCCGGATCCTCGAAGAAGCCGCCGACATTTGCCTCGGCCCGGGCCGCCATGTCGGCCTGCAGGGCGAAGAAGAAGGCCTCCTTGTCCGCGAACCGCCGGTAGAACCCGCCCACCGAGCAACCAGCCAGCCGGGCGATGTCGGTGACGTGCGCCTCCCAGAACCCGGCCTGGGCGAACACCCGCTCGCCGGCCGTCAGCAGCCGGTCGCGCTGGTCGCGGCTGCGCTGCTGATAAGCCGGGCGGACCCCGTCTCGGCTGGCGGCGGCGGTCCTCGCCTTGGTCATGCGGGGGCGTAGCTCCTTGAAGGACATCTAGCGCCCGCCGCAGCCGCGAATCTAGAGGTCCGGCAGTTCCTTGGTGATCACCGTGAAGCCGGCCAGGAAATTCGGCCCGAAGGTGGTGGTGATGGCGGTGTCGGTGGCGTCGCGCCCGTGCGCCATCAGGATGCGGCCGATCCTGGGCGTGTTGTGGCGCGCGTCGAAGCTGTGCCACTGGTGGTCGTCGAGATAGACCTCGAACCAGCCGCTGAAGTCCATCGGCCCGGGGACCGGCGGCAGGCGAATATCACCCAGGAAACCCATGCAGTAGCGCGCGGGGATGTTCATGCAGCGGCAAAGGGTCAAGGCCAGGTGGGCGTAGTCGCGACAGACCCCCAGGCCCTCCTCGTGCGCCTCGTACGCGGTCTTGGTCGGTCGGGCGTGCTCGTAGCCGAACTTGATCCGCTGATGGGCGTAGTCGACGATCGCCTGCACCCGGCCCCAGCCTGGCGGGATCGAGCCGAACAGCGACCAGGCCAGGTTGCTGAGCTGGTCGGTCTCGCAATAGCGGCTGCCCAGCAGGAACAGCAAAGCCTCGTCCGGCAGGTCGGCCACCGGCAACTGGCCCAGGTGCGGCGCCACCGGATCGGGCAGGCCGTCATCGCGCACGATGAAGTCGGCATTCATCACAAACCGGCCGGCGGGCGCCAGGATGCGGCTGCAGAGGTTGCCGTAGATGTCCCGATACTGGGTGAGCGGGGTCAGCGGATTGGTGTGGATGAGGTCCGGGGTCTCCAGGTCGGCGATGCGGGTCGGATGCACGTTCAGCATCAGCAGCATCGGCGTCGGCGCCGGGAGTTCGTAGACGATCTCGTACCCGGTCCTGATGCGCATCTGATCCCCGCGGCCCCTAGAGCATCTTCCGAAAAGTGTGGCGCGGTTTTCGGACGAAAGATGCTCTAAACGTTTGATTTAGAGCCTTTTTTATCCCGTTTAAATGGGTCCATCTGAACGGGAAAGGCTCTAGCGTGATTCCCCAACACGGAGCTGCGCCACTGGTTGCGTCAGAACCACCTCTTCCACCGCGATGTCCACCTCCACGTCCATGCCGAGATAGTCATTGGGCAGGCCTGACCAGGTTCCGTGCAGCGGGGTGGCCTGGCGGGGGTCTCGGGTGATCGCCACCCGGACCAGGTCGGTGTTGCCGACGATGCCGTTGGTGGGGTCGAACTCGATCCAGCCGCAGGACGGCAGATAGACCCTTGCCCAGGCATGGGTGTGGCCGCCGCCGGCCCGGCCCTTGCCGCGCGTGGCGCTGTAGACGTAGCCGGAGGCGAAGCGCGCCGCGAGGCCGAGGTTGCGGGCGGCCTCGATCATCAGGACCGCGAAATCGCGGCAACTGCCGCGGCGCGACGCCAAGGTCTGCGTGGGCGACTGCGGCTCACCGTGCAGGCGCACCCCATAGGCGAACTCGGCGCGGATCGCATGGGTCATGTCGCTGAGCAGGGTCTGCAGGCGGGTGGCGCCCACTGGCCGCACGAAGCGCCGCGCCCAGGCGGCGATCTCGCCGTCGGGGTCCGGGTGCTGGCGGGCGATCGACCGCGCCAGGTCCGGCAGGTCGTCGGCGCCGTAGGTCTGGGCCCCGCCGCCCCGATAGAGGTCCACATCGCAGTCCAGCCCCGCGAACCCCGGCTGCGGCGTATGCTCCAGCTCCACGCGCCCCTCGAAGCTCAGCACGTCCGAGCGGCCGGCGAACCTGGCGATGCTGACGCAGTTGCCGAACACGTCGTGGACGTTGCGCAGCAGGCTGGGCTCCGGGGTGATCGCCAGTTCCGCCGACAACACCCGCTGGTCATAGCCTTCCAGCGGCCGAAACATCACGCGGTGCTCGCCGAATGCGACCGGGTTGCGGTAGCGGTAGGTCGTCCGGTGGCGGATGGAGACAATCGGCATTGCCAAAGATTGGTAGCGATTCCGAAGGCGGGTCCACGCCGCTGCTGGCGCCGGACGAAACGCCCGTGGCGATTGTGCTGAACGCAGGCGCCGCCTCGCCGTTTCTGCTGCTGGGCGACCATGCCGGGCGCGAAATCCCCCGCAGCCTGGGCGATCTCGGCGTCCCGCCCGCAGCCATGCACCGCCACATCGCCTGGGACATCGGCGTCGCCGGCCTGGGCCAGCGGCTGTCGCAGGCCCTGGACGCCTGCTTCATCCGCCAGCGGTTCTCCCGCCTGGTGATCGACTGCAACCGCGCACCGCAACGCGCCGACGCCATCCCCGAGGTCAGCGACGGGGTGCCGATCCCGGGCAACCTGCGCCTCACGCCCGCGGACGCCCGCGCCCGCCATGCCGCCATTGCCGCGCCCTACCAGGCCCGCGTCGCCGCCGAGCTCGACGCCCGCGCCGGCCGGCCCACCACGCTGATCTCCCTGCACTCCTTCACGCCCTCCATGCAGGGGTTCGACCGGCCCTGGCGGTTCGGGGTGCTGCACGCCGGGGACTCGGCCTTCTCCCTGGCCGTGCTGGCCGAACTTCGCGCCACCGAGGGCGAGGCTGTGGTCGGCGACAACCAGCCCTACCGGATGGACGAGGTGGACTTCACCGTCCCGCACCACGCCCGGCCCCGCGGCCTGGACTACCTGGAGCTGGAGGTGCGCCAGGACCTGATCGCCGACCCCGCCGGCCAGCGCTGGGCCGCCGCCCTCCTGGCCGATCTCCTGCCCAAGGCGTTGCGCGCCGTCAGCGCCTAGGCGGACTGGTGGGGACACTGGGACTCGAACCCAGATGGATTGCTCCGAGCGATTTTAAGTCGCTTGCGTCTACCGGTTCCGCCATGTCCCCGCCTGGACGCTTATCCGACCGGGCCTGGGCCGTCGAGTTCGCCTCAGAACGGCTGACGCTACTTCTTCGCCTTCGCCGCCTGCACCTCGATCTCGGCCAGCATCCCGGGCTGCACCAGCCCGCTGATCTGCATGGTGATCCGCGCGGGCCGGTTGGGCTGGGCGGGGGTTCCAAACGCCTGGGTGTAGGCCTCCATCATCCCGGCGAAGTCCATCTTGCCCGCCTTGGCCGGATCGCCGACCAGGAACACCCGCATCATCACCACGTCGCCAAACCCGTAGCCCTGCGGTTTCATGATGTCTTCGATGCGCTTCAGGATGCCGGCCACCTGGGTCTTGGTGTCGCCGAACACCGCCGTCCCGCCCGCGGGCACAGGCGCGTTCAGCACCGGCGGGGTGATGCCGCTGACGTAGAGCATCTCCGATCCCGCTGGGACCTTCACCGCCTGGGAGATCGGCGAGGTGGGCGTCCCGATGTGGGCGTTCTGGGCCTGGGCTGCGGACGCCGCCGCCAGGGCCAGGGCGGCGATCAGGAGAGTTTTGAGCATAGGGACTCCGGTAAATGACTAGCTGGCGGCGAGCGCCGCCCGACGGGGCGGCTCCACAGCTACCGTCTGGGCCACGCGGCTGGCGATCAGGCCGATGGTGCGGTGGGCGGAGAATACCGCGCCTTCCTGCCAGCCGGGCATCTGGCTGAGGTGGGCGCCTGAAAAATAGACGCGGCCGTGCGGTTCGTTCAGCAGCCGGTAGTTGGGATCGTCGATGTGGCCCTCCTGGCCGCCCCGCCCGCCGAACGACGGCCAGGGCCCCAGGCTGAAGGGGACCTTGTTCCAGTTGACCACTACGGGCTTTGAGAGATCGCCCTCGTGGCCTGGGTGCAGCCGGCCCACCACGCCGCGGGCGATGGCCACCTGCTCGGCAAGGGGACGCTCGGAGAACCCCCTGGCGCGGGGGCCCGAGCCGTAACAGGCCAGCAGCATCCCCCGCTCCGAATGCAGATCGGCGCTGGGATACCAGACGAGACTGGTCTCCCCGCCCACGAAGGAGATGCCGCCGTAGATCTGCTGTTTCTCCCAGAACCTGGGCGACTCGAAGCCGATCTTGTTGGAGTAGTCGTAGGGCACCGCGGCGATCGCCGCCTTCACCGGCTGGGCGAAATTGGTGTCGATCTTGGCCAGCACCACCAGCGGGACCGTGACCACCGCATAGTCGGCGTCCAGCGCCTGGGACACGCCGGAGGTGCGGTCGCGCCACACCACCTTCACCGCGCCTTCGCGCTGCCGGATCTGGGTGACCTCGGCGTTTCGGATCACCGGGCTGACGATGGCCCGCTCGAAGCCCGCCGGGATGCGGTCCATGCCCCCCACCGGCTGGAACATGGTGGCCTGCATGTAGAGCGAGTCTTCGAAGAGGGTGCTGCCCAGCTGTGGGTGCGCCAGCAGATCGCCGAACGGCACCGGCGCCCGGCGCTCGCCGAACTGCGACGCGGCGCCTGGGATCTTGGCGAAGCCCGAGCGCTCCGTGCCCTTGAACTTGAAGTCTTCCGAGAGGTCGCCGTAGCCCCGGAGGAACGGCACAAGCCGGGCCTTCTCGTCGACGGACAGGTCCTGGTCGAGGGCGCCCTTGTTGACCGCCTTGGCCAGCAGCTCGGATATGTAGCCGCGGGTGTCGTTGACCCCCTGGCGCATCTGGATGGGTTTTCCGCCGTTGCCGGTCTCGGAATAGATGTAGGCGCTGCGGCTGGAGTTCACCTCCACCTCCAGTGGCACCCCCAGCTTGCGGCAATAGCCCAGCAGGCCCTCGTGATGGCTGGGGATGCGCGCTGGCCCGGCGTTCATATAGACCCCCTCGGAGAAGCTGACCGTCTGGTCAGCCTCCCCGTTCATCTCGATCCTCGACCCGTTGCGCACCGTCCAGTTGCGCCCGCCCAGCCGGTCGCGGGCTTCCAGCACGGTCACCCGGAACCCGGCCCGCTCCATCTCGTAGGCCGCCACCAGGCCGGCGATCCCGGCGCCCAGGATCACCACGCTCTTGCCGCGTCCCGTCTGCGGCGACAGGGCCAGTGGGCCCGCCCGTGCTGCGGTAGGCAGGAGGCCCATGGTCATCATCGCCGAATAGGCCGCGCCATAGCCTCCGGACGCGGCGATACGGTTCAGGAAAGCACGACGGCTCATCCCCATGGCGGACCCCTCCTGACGCAACAGCAGCCCCCATAGCGGCCGGCCCTGCCCGCCGCCTCAAGCCGCACGGAGCCGTCACATGTGCATTGCAGCAAAGTGCATCCGGGACGGTCACCGCAACCTCTCGGCCGCCTCGTGATCGGGCAACCGAAAGGGCCCGCCGCGCGGTGCGCTCAGTAAACAGGCGTCGGCTGTTCAGGCCTTCGGCAACTGATCACCGATCAGGCGATCCGAGCCGTTGGCGACCAAGTGTTCCGAATTGACGCTCGCGCCAAATTCACCAATTCGCGCCGTCGTGTTCTCAATTCCCTTTTGGCGCGCGTTATCACGTCGCCTCTGTACGGCAAACGGATATTGAAGTGGCAGTTTGATGCCTGCAAACTTTGCAGGCGCCCGATATTCACCAACTGAAGTTCCGGATCAGTCGCAGTTTCGGGCGCCTCTGCACCACATTGATGGAATGATCGTCCGGTGACGATTGAACCTGTTGCGCCAAGATCAGCCGGCCGCAAGGTATTCAGCACGGCGATGCCCTTAAGAGGCGGCGTCACGCCTTAGGGATACGAGGAAACCCCGGAGAGGGAGACGACCAATGAAATGAAACAAGAGATGGGGGTAAGACTATGAGGGTATCTATCAAGGGAATCCTGCTGGCCGGGATCTCGACGGCGGCCGTTCTGGCCGCACACGACACGGCGATGGCCCAGGGCGCGGCGCTGAGCGCCAACGCCGCCGCGGTCGCCGATGCGGCCGAAGTCGACACGCTGATCGTCACCGGCTCGCGGGCCAAGCCGCGCACGGCGCTCGAATCGCCGGTGCCGGTGGACTCCTTCAACCAGGAAGAGATCGAGGCGATCTCGCACTCCGACACCCAGGACCTGCTGAAGACCCTGGTGCCCTCCTACACCCTGACGCGCCAGCCGATCTCCGACGGCGCGACTTTCATCCGGCCAGCCTCGCTGCGCGGCCTTCCCTCCGACAAGACCCTGCTGCTGGTCAATTCCAAGCGCCGGCACCGCTCGGCCCTGGTGATCACTGGCGGCAGCGGCACGCAGGCGCAGGACGCAGCCCAGATTCCGGCGGCGGCGCTCAAGTCGGTGGAAGTCCTGCGGGACGGCGCGGGCGCCCAGTACGGCTCGGACGCCATCGCCGGGGTCATCAACTTCATCCTCAAGGACGCGTCCGACGGCGGCTCGTTGATGGTCCAGGCCGGCCAGTATTACGAAGGCGACGGCGACGGGATCATCGTTTCCGGCAGCAAGGGCTTCGCGCTCGGCGACCGGGGCTTCGTCAACGCCAGCTTCGAGTTCAGCACAGACCAGCCCACCTCGCGCGGCCGCCAGTACTGCAACCGCAACATCCCCAATCAGGGGGCGGGCTTTTGTGTGGGGCTGTTCCCCACTGAGACCACGGCGCCTGGTTCGGCCTTCACCGCGGCCTATGCCCAGTCGGTCAACTACGGGACCCTGTTCACCAAGGTCGCGCAGAAATGGGGCCAGCCCGACGCCGAAGCTTTCCGGACCTTCATCAACGCCGGCTTCGACCTCGGCAACGGGATGGAGCTCTACGGCTTCGGCAACTACTCGCGCAGCCACGCCAAGGGGGATTTCAACTACCGCCCCCCCATCGACGTCGGGGTCACCACCAACCAGGCCGACGACTACATCGTCATGCGCAACGGCCGGCTGTTCCGCGCCAACCAGATCTTCCCCCTGGGCTTCACGCCGCAGTTCTTCGGAACGGTGGAGGACTGGAGCGTCGTGGGTGGCCTCCGCGGCGACATCTTCGAAGGGCTCGGCTTCGACCTCAGCGTCCGCTACGGCAACGACCAGCTCGCCTACACGATGACCGACACGGTCAACTTCTCCCTAGGCGAAGCCAGTCCCACGGAGTTCTACGTGGGCGCGCTGGAATCCGACGAGTCCGCCGCCAACGCCGACTTCACCTACGAGTGGGTCAACGGCGTCACCCCGCAGCCCCTGGCTGTCGCCTTCGGCGCCGAGTACCGCAAGGAGGGCTATTCGATCCTGACAGGGGGCGTGCCGTCCTATATCGCCGGTCCCTACGCCGCGCAGGATCCCTACGACTTCTGCACCAACGAGACCGCGGTCACCGCGCGAACCCTCAGGCCCACGGCGCCGCAGGCGACCGGCATCGTCTGCAACAGCTCGACCATCGTCCTCGACGGCCTGACCATCAGCAATCCGGTCTACAGAGCGCTGGGCGTCGGCTCGAACGGCGCGCCCGGCTTTCCGCCGCTCTACGCGGGCAGCCTGACGCGAAAGTCGAAGGCCGCCTACGTGGACATCTCGACCGACTTCTCAGAGCGGTTCTTCGTCCAGGCTTCGGCCCGCGCCGAGGACTTCTCCGACTTCGGCTCCACCCTCGACTACAAGGTCGCCGCCCGCTTTGAGTTCACCGAGGCGGTCGCGATCCGCGGCTCCATCGGCACCGGCTTCCGGGCGCCCACCACCGGCCAGCTGTTCACCACCTACACCTCCACGGTGGTCAACAACGGCGTGCCGGTGGCGCAGGGGCTGTTCCCGGCGGTCAATCCCGTGGCCGTCTACCTGGGCGCCCAGCCGCTGGAACCGGAAACGTCGCAGAACTACTCGGTGGGCGTCACCGCGCGCCTGTTCGACAACCTCGTGCTGACCGCCGACGCCTACTTCATCCAGATCGACGACATGTTCTATGGGATCACCCCCATCAACGTGACGCCGGCCATCACCGCAGCCATGATCGCCGCCGGCATCCCCGGCGCCGAAAGCATCGGCCAGGTGAGCTTCTTCCAGAACGCCTTCGACGCCGAGGTACAGGGCCTCGACGTGGTGGCGACCTACGCCAAGTCCTGGCCCAACGGCCACAGCACCAACTTCAGCGCCTCGATGAACTACAACATGCCGGTGGTGAAGACGGTGAAGACGTTCCGCGACGCCACCGGCGTGCAGCGGGTCTTCTTCGACGGCGAATACGTCTACGACTTCAAGCACTCCGAGCCCCGCTGGCGCAGCGTCCTTACCGCGACCCACAAGGCCGGGCCATTCACCCTGCTGAGCCGCGCCAGCGTCTACGGCCCCTACAAGAACATGTTCAGCGTCACCAACCGGGTCATCCAGAAGTGGAAGCCGGAGGTGATGCTTGACCTGGAAGCCAGCTACGAGGCCACCGAATACGCCACCATCACATTCGGCGTGCGCAATGTGCTGGACAACTACCCAGACCCCGACCGCATCGGGGAATCCGCTACCAACGGCCGGATCTACCGCTCCGACGCCATCGTCGATTGGCAGGGCGGCTTCTACTACGCGAAGATCTCCGCCCAGTTCTGATCCGGGCGCTCTGATCCTTAAGGCCGGGCGGCGTCGGCAGGCGTCGCCGCCGCCCGGTAGAGCCGGCCGTAGAGGAAGCCCTCTTCCTCCATCCGGTTGGGTAATGGCGCGCGCGCGGCCCAGGTCGCCAGGATCGACGGGTCCGCCGCCAGCTCGGTGATGGCCTGCGCCCAGGCGGCCGGATCGTGCGCTGCGAGCGCCCGGCCCGCGCCGGTGGCGGCGATCACCGCCCCGGGGTTGCCCAGGTCGGAGACCAGCGCCGGCAGGCCCGCGGCGAAGCCCTCGTAAAGCGACAGGCAGAAGCTTTCCGGCACCTGGCTGGGGACGGCCAGCACGTCGAACTCACCCATCATCCGGCCGATTTCAGAGCTACCCACCGGGCCCTCCAGGCTGATGTCGCAGGCCTCGCCCAGCCGGCCGATCTCTGCGGCCACCGCCTCGTCGTAGCAGGGCCCGACAATCCGCAGTCGGGCGTTCGGGGCGCCCGAGGCGGCGAACGCCCGGGTCAGCATCAGCGCGCCTTTGGCCTCCGACACGGTGCCCAGGTAGCCGATGGTCAGCGGCCCCGCGGCCCGGGGCTGCGCGCGGGGCTGGAAGTTCAGCAGGTCCACGCCGTTGTTCACCACCCGCACCGCCAGGCCGGGATATTCACCGCGCACCACGCCGGCCACATAGTCGGACACCGCCACCACTGCCGAGGCCTGGCGCAGCAACCGCTCGTAGCGCAGGGTGCGCTCAACGTGGGCCTCTTGAGCCAGCTCGTGTAGCCGGCACCAGGTTTTGCAGGCCTCGCCGCCCTGCGGGCCCGAGCAGATGCCCCCGGTCAGCCGCACCAGGTTCAGCCGATAGCAGAGGGTGAAGAAGTCGGTGACCGTGACCAGGTAGGGCACGCGCCTGGCCGCCAGCACCTCCACCGCCTCGGTCATCCGAAAACCGTGTGTCACGTGGGCCACGTCGAATGGTGCGCGGCTGGCCAGGAACCGCTCGGTGGCGGCCGTCAGCGCTGGATTGGCCGCGAAGCCCAGGTCCGTCAGCGGCCGCTCGGCGCCGGCGATGGCGGTGACCGGAACCCCTTCCACGACGCCGCCGAACAGGCCTGCGCCCACGGGCTTCCAGCCCGTCTCGGGACTGTGGGTGACGGTGAGCACCTCCACCCCATGGCCCTCGGCCTGGGCGGCGCGGGCCAGGTTCAAGGTCACCTTCTCGGTGCCGCCGGCGTAGTCCGGCATGAACTGGTGGACGACGAAGAGGATGCGCATCAGACGCCTGCCAGCATGAGGTCGCGCAGCTCGGCCACCACCTGACGGTTGCGGTCGGAATCGAGCCTCGACTGGTGCAGGTAGAAGAACGCCAGTTGCGCCCCCACAGTCGCCGCCAGGGTCTTGCGCGCCGCGGCGCAGAGCTCGTCCGCCAGGTGCGCGTCGGTGGCGCCATAGGTGCGCTCGCAAAAGGCCGCCAGGCCCTCCAGCCGGTCCACGAACATCGTCCGCACCTGTTCGCCCTCCCGGCGGTCGGGCGCGCCCTCAACCGCCAACGCCGCCTTTAGCCAGCCTGCGAGGGGCGCGAACCCGAAGTCCGGCGCCGCGCCCTGCATCAGCGGCGGCAGGGGGATGGCGCGGGCCTGAGCGACCAGCCGGCGCAGGCTCAGCCCGGCGTCGGCGCCCAGCAGCGGACGCCAGGCCTGGGTCACCCGATCCAGCGCCGCCGCCGCGGCGACGGCGGCCCCCACGCTTTCGGCCAGCGGCGGGGCGAAGTCGGGGAAGACTTCGGTCAGGAACACCACGTCCACGAACGTGCGCTTCAGGTGATAGGCGGCCGGCCGATTGTGCGAATGGATCACTTTCACCGACGACAGCATGGCGGTGCGCAGTCCGTCGCGGATCAACCGCACGCCCAGCAGCAGGTCCTCCGCATACCGGCCCTGGTAGCGATAGACGTGGAAGGTCCCGGCCGGGATCATGCAGGCTACGTCGCTGAGCTGCCCCTGGGTGCGCAGGGCCTGGTTGTCCTCGCCGGTGAAGGCGCCGATCCGGTCGCGGGAGTCGCAGCCCAGGAAGCGGTAGTGGGTGTCGATGCCGGCGTTGTAGAGCAGCTCGCTGTCGCGCCGGGGCAGCTCCGAGCAGGAGACGGCCGCCACCCGCTGGTCTTCGCTGCGCGGAGAGATCAGCGCCCGGGCCAGGCTTTGCAGCCAGAAGTCGCCGATCGGATAGGCGTCCTGCACGGTGAACAGGAAGAGGTCGCCGGCGGCGTTGTCGGCGCCCAGGTTGCGCGCGTGGCTGTGGCTGAACTCGCTGTTGGGGATGCGGATCACCTTGCAGCCGCTGGCTTGCGCCAGCTCCCAGGTCCCGTCCGTGGATCCGGAGTCCACCACCACGATCTCCACCCGGGCCAGCCCCTGCTGGGCGCTGAGCTTGCGCAGCAGCCAGGCGAACTCAGGGCCGGCGTTGTAGGTCGGGATGATCACCGAGACGGTGGCCGCCAGCGGCTCGGGCACGATCCCGGTCAGCTCCGGCAGGGTCGCCAGGTCGCCCTCCCCCGGGAAGGCCACGGCCCGGGGCTGCGGTCGCGTCACCGCCGCCAGGCGCGCCGCCTCCACGCGCTGGCGGCGCATCGTCAACGCGCGGTCCAGGGGCGCCAGCAGCGCCGGGGCGATGCGGCGCATCAGCTGGCTCAGCGAGGTCTGGCCGCGGAGCAGGCGCACCAGCACCCGAAGCGGCCGGGTCACCCGCCACGAGGTCGAGCGGTGCACGGCGCTGATCTGTTCGGCCTGCGCCCGGATCACCGCGTGGGCGCGCGCCAGGTCCGCTTCGGCGGCGCGGGCGCGGGCGCGTTCGGCCTTCAGCTCGGCCCCCGGAGCGGGCTTCGTCACAGCGCGGTTCGCGTGTCAGGCGCGAGGTTCGGACGGCGCATCAAATGACCCCTACTCCGCCCCGCTTTTAGAGGCAGCCCGGCGCTTTGCAATCGGCACGGCGGGGTGCGCCAATCCGTCCGTCTGGCGCCCGCCTCACGGCCAAGCTACATCGGTCGCTAACGTCGTGCGCTGGGGAGCTGGCATGCCGCAGGTTATCGTCAGGAAGCGGCTTGGCCGGCGGTCGGGCACGCTCGGCCATCGGGTGAACCGCTGGTTCTACCGCAACCGCCCGCAGGTGGCGGTGATCGCGGCTTTCGCCGTGGCCTGCCTGCTGGGCATGGCCGCCGCCTCCATCGGGCTCAAGGATCTGGATGGATTGGCGTCTCAGCCGGCCCCGGACACCAGCGGGGCGCGCTAGGCTCCGGGCGCCACGAAAGTCAGGCCGGGGCGGCTGGCGCCGAACCCGCGACCTAGGTCGTCGTTGGCGGTGCGCATGTACGCGCGGCCCTCGCCCTTCAGGCGCCGCCAGACGTGGGTGAACAGCTCGCGCACCTCGGTTGCGGCCGCGCCGTCGGCGTCGATCTCCAGCACCGAGCGCATCTGGGCGAAGGCGGTCTGGTAGATCACCCGCGCGCGCAACGCCACCGGGACCACCGGCAGGCCCGCAAAGCGCAGGGCCTCGAAGGCCTTGACCACCGCCGGCGGCTCCACCCCGTTGCGGGCCGGCGCGCACTGGTTCAGCACGATCACCCCGTCGCGGCCCAGCCGCTGGATGATCGCCACCGACCGCACCGCGGCGGCGAGATCCAGATAGGTGGGCCGGGCCACCGCCAGGCACAGGTCCGCCACCCGCACCGCCTCGGCCACGTCGGCCTCCGGCGCTGCGGGGGTGTCGATGATCAACAGTTCGGCGCCGGCCCGGCGGCAGGCTTCGGTGAGCGCGAACAGCTTCGAGGCGCTGGTCTCGAACAGGATCGAGGGCGCCTCCTCACGCTCGCGCAGCACCTCGCAGGCGCTGCGCAGCGGATCAGCGTCGGCCAGCACCGCCTTCACGCCCATGGCCCGCGCCGCCAGCGTCAGGTTGACCGCCGCTGTGGTCTTGCCAGCCCCGCCTTTGCGGGACATCACCGTGAGTGTCTTCACCTTGCACGCCCCGCGCGGCGGCGCTCTTCGCCGCCTCAGCGCCGGGATTTATGCACAAACCATCCACAGGCGGAAGGTGAAGCTTTACAAACCCTCAGAATCAAGGGCCCCAGGCTCACCGGCGTTCGATCAGAACGGCTTGGTCACGCCTCGACCTCACGCACCTGGGCGACGCCCGCCGCCGTCAGCGCCGCGATCAGCTCGACGACCGTGGCGGCCAGCTCGTCCGGATCGCGGCTGCGCAGCACCAGGTTGGAGCCATAGCCATCGGCCCCAAAGAACGGATAGCTGCCCAGCGACATGCCGGGGTGCGCCTTGGCCACCGCCTCCAACGGCGCGGCCAGCACCCCCTCGCCGGACCCCTCCACCCTGATGGTGCGCGAGATGGTCACCGCCCCGCCCTTCAGCCGGGGCCCCACGTCCTCCAGCATCCCGCGCATGATCGCCGGCACGCCGGCCAGCACGAACACATTGCCGATGGTGAAGCCGGGCGGGCCCTGCACCGGGTTCTTCACCAGATCGCCGCCCTGCGGCACCCGCGCCATGCGTCGGCGCGCGGCGTTCAGCTCCCCGCCCCAGCGGGCGCTCATCATGGCGATGATCTCCGGGTGCTCGTGCAGCGCCACGCCGAACGCCTGGGCCACCGCGTCGGCGGTGATGTCGTCGTGGGTGGGGCCGATGCCGCCGGTGGTGATCACATAGTCGTAGCGTTCGCGAAGCGCGTTCAGCGCGGCGACGATCTCCTCCATCACATCGGACACCGTGCGCGCCTCGGCCAGGTCCACCCCGTGGACGCCCAGGTAGCGGGCGATGTCGCGCAGGTTGGTGTCCTGGGTCCGCCCCGACAGGATCTCGTCGCCGATGATCAGCACGGCGGCCGTGACGCGCTTGTTCTCAGTCTTCGCCACGTCGACGCTCTCCCGCGCACTCCAGCCGAATGCCGCAATGCCTTTAACCCAAGCCGGGATTGGAGCTACGCCTTTGTGGCGGGTCAAGGACGCCCGCCTGCCTTGGAGGTCCGCAGATGCGCCTCATCCTCGCCGCCACAGTCATCAGCGCCCTGGCGCTCCCGGCCCGCGCCACCCGGCCCAAGGCGTGACCGGGGATGCGCGGGCGGGCGGGCGCCGCTAGAAGGCCCGCATGGATTTTCCCGCCCCCCTGGCCCGCGGCCGCCTGGTGCAGCGCTACAAGCGCTTCCTGGCCGACGTGGTGCTGGACGACGGGACGGCGCTCACCGCCCACTGCCCCAATCCCGGCGCCATGCTGGGCCTGAACGCGCCGGGCCTCACCTGCTGGCTGTCGAGGTCCGACGACCCCAAGCGCAAGCTCGCCTACACCCTGGAGCTGGTGGAGGCCGACGGCGGCCTCGTCGGCATCAACACCATGCATCCCAACCGCCTGGTGGCCGAGGCCCTGGCCGCCGACGCCATCCCCGAGCTGGCCGGCTACGACGTTCACCGCCGCGAGGTCCGCTATGGACTGAACAGCCGGGTCGACTTCCTGCTCACCGCGCCGGGCCGCCCGCAGGCGTGGCTGGAAGTGAAGAACTGCCACCTGCGCCGCGAAGGTACGCTGGCTGAGTTCCCCGATTGCGTCGCCGCGCGCTCGCTCAAGCACCTGCGCGAGTTGGAAGCCATGGTCGCCGGCGGCGACCGGGCCGTCGTCCTGTTCGTCGTCCAGCGCACCGACTGCGACGCCTTCGCCGCCTGCCACGACCTCGATCCGGCGTTCGCGGGCGGCCTCGACCGGGCGGCCGACGCCGGCGTGGAGGTGCTGGTCTATGGGTGCAACCTAAGCGTGCATGACGTCAGGATCACGCGCCGAATTCCCTGGTCGCGGGAGAGACAGGAGGACCCCGCGAAATGACCGTCAGCATCAAATTTGCGCCTGCCCCGGACGGCGCCCTGGTCCCCTTCACCTGCGAAAACTGTCTCACGGAATCTCCCGACGACCACCAGCCCGGTATGGGTTCCAGCCTGGCCAACCTCGCCGCTTGCGCGGAGTGACGGCCGGCGATTGGGGCTCTGCTGCTGGGAGACGCGACACACGCGCGACACTGTTGTCGCGCCGTGATGGGCCGACCCGACGCAATCCGAACCGCTCGAAGGCGCCTCGATGACCAACCACGATGTGCGCGCTGCGATGAGCAAGGTTCCCGCCGTCACCCTTGGCTTCTGGACAATCAAGGTGCTGGCGACCACCCTTGGGGAGACAGCCGGCGACACCTTGAGCAGGTAGCCGAGGTGGGAACTCATGCTCAAGGTG
>NZ_JBKJTG010000018.1:0-12995 GCF_046590535.1 Phenylobacterium sp.
ACCTCGGCTCGGCGCTGGTCCGCGGCATGAGACACATGATGTACTGAAGGTCGGCCTCATTGTTGCCACGACGACGCCGATCTTCCGGCATTGCCGCTTGATATTCACGTTGTCCGGACGACGCTGACGGTTTCTCTTTTCAGATCGACGTCCGGCGCGAAACGAACGAACGCCCAAGCCTGCTTCTGCGGCGCCTCATCCGCCATAGTCCCACCCGAAGCCCACCAGAGCGGGTCGTTTGCCGCCTTCGGCAGAATATCGCCGACAATCCGTTCGATCGCGCGAAAGCTCAGTCGTACTTCTGGTTGGTGCTGGCGCCGCCAATAGCCAGCTTTACGTCGGGTCTCCTGATGACGCGCACGTCGCTGGAACAGGCGCTCGAAGCGACGCTGGGATGCCGTCGACTCGGCTATTGACGATCGTCAGCGGGCTTTAAAAATGCGCAAAAACATCTTCTGGCGATTTTGGTCCGAAAGCGCCGTCCAAAGCGTTAGGGATCAGTTCCGGCCGAGCGTACCGCAGGCGATGCGCTGAAGGCGCTGATGGAAAGCAAACCTGTCTACATCCGCGCGTGGGGTCGTCATGCACGAAATCCGCGACTGGCGATGGCGGCGATCCGATAGGCAAGAAGTCGTAGGGCCTGTGCGGATCGATTGTATCACCGCCGATGCGCTTCGTGTCGACACGCCTAGCCTGGATTGGGAATCATGAGGGTTATCCGATGAACGAACGCCCCCACGCCACGCTGACATCGGACGCGGCCCGGCCGGACCGGGCGCCTGACTGGCACGCCTTCAACCTGGCCGAGGTTTTCACGACACTGGGCACGGGCGCCGAAGGGCTCGAAGCGGCAGAAGCCGCGCGCAGGCTGGCGGAGAACGGCCCGAACGAATTGCCCGCGCCGCCGCGCGCGCACCCGGTGCTGCGGCTTCTGCGGCATTTCAACAATGTGCTGATCTATTTCCTGCTGGCGGCGGCGACTGCGGCGGGTGCCTTGGGTCATTACGTCGACATGGCGGTCATTGTCGCAATCGTTCTGATCAACGCGATTGTCGGCTTCGTGCAGGAAGGCAAGGCGGAAACCGCGCTTGACGCGATCCGCGACATGATCGCACCACACGCCACGGTCTTGCGCAGCGGCACCCGCCGCAAGATTGACGCGCGCGAGATCGTGACCGGCGATATCGTGGTGCTGGAGGCTGGCGACAAGACCCCCGCCGATCTGCGCCTGACCCGGGCGCGCAGCCTCTTGATCGACGAGGCGATCCTGACCGGGGAATCGCTGCCCGCGGACAAGATCGAGGACCCGGTTGCCACCGATGCAGTGCTGGGCGACCGGTTCTCGATGGCATACTCGGGCACCCTGATCGCAACCGGGCAGGGCATCGGCGTTGTGGTGGCAACCGGGTCCCACACCGAGATTGGCCGGATATCGACTCTGATCGGGCAGGTGGAAACACTGACGACGCCGATGTTGGTGCAGATTAACCGCTTTGGCCGTCAGATCACCTGGTTCGCCCTCGGGCTGGCGGCGCTGATCTTTGGCTTTGCGACGCTGGTGCGCGATTATCCATGGTCAGACGCGTTGATGGTGGTGGTGGCGCTGGCGGTGGGTGTGGTGCCCGAGGGGCTGCCCGCCGTGATCTCGATCACGCTGGCCATCGGCGTGCGACGCATGGCGCGGCGCAAGGCGCTGGTGCGCCGTCTGCCGGCGGTTGAGACACTGGGCGCCACATCGGTCATCTGCTCGGACAAGACTGGAACGCTGACCCGTAACGAGATGACCGCCCGACGCATAATCACGGCTCAGGGCGAATATTTGATGGAAGGCGCCGGCTATGCGACGACCGGCAGGATTGATGCCGCAGATGGCGATGCGACACGCGGTTCCGACGCCGCCCAAACCGATCTGGTCCGCGCCGCCTTGCTATGCAACGACGCGGACTTGCTGGATCGCGAGGGGTGCTGGAGCGTGCATGGCGACCCGATGGAAGGAGCGCTGGTGGCGTTGGCGATGAAAGCCGGACTGCATCCCGAGACCGAGCGCGAAGCCTGGGCGCGGCGCGATGAGATACCCTTCGACGCGCAGCACCGCTTCATGTCAACGCTGCATTCCACTCCCGCCGGCGGTGCCTGGATTGCCGTGAAGGGTGCCCCGGAGCGGGTGTTGGAAATGTGCAGGGTGCAGGCCGGAGGCACGGACACCGCTGTAGATCCGGCCTTCTGGCACGCGCGTATCGCTGGTGCAGCAGGCAATGGCGAGCGGGTGCTGGGCTTCGCAGCGATGACAGCTGCCCCGGACATGGAACGACTGTCGTTTGATGGGCTTGGCAGCGGTCTGGTGTTTCTGGGCATCGTCGGGTTCATCGACCCGCCCCGCGACGAAGCGATCGCGGCGATTGCCGATTGCCGGTCTGCCGGCGTCTCGGTCAAGATGATCACAGGCGATCATGCCGACACAGCGGCCGCCATCGCCGGGCAGCTTGCCTTGGCCGATAATCCTCAGGTGGTCACCGGGGCGGAACTCGACGCGGTTTCGGACGACGGGCTGCGCAAGTTGGCACAAGGCGTCAGCGTTTTTGCCCGCACCAGTCCCGAGCACAAGCTGCGCATCGTGCGCGCCTTGCAGGCCAATGGCGATGTCGTCGCGATGACCGGTGACGGGGTCAATGACGCGCCGTCGTTGAAACAGGCCGATATCGGCATCGCGATGGGCCGCAAGGGCACCGAGGCCGCCAAGGAGGCGGCGCAGATGGTGCTGCTCGACGACAATTTCGCCTCGATCGTCGCCGCCGTGCAGGAAGGCCGCACGGTCTATGACAACATCCGCAAGGTAATCGCCTGGACCCTGCCTACCAATGGTGGGCAGACGCTCTCTGTCGTGCTGGCGATCCTTCTGGGGCTGGCTTTGCCGATGACGCCGGTGCAGATCCTGTGGATCAACACGATCACCGGGGTCACGCTCGCGCTGGTGCTGGCGTTTGAGCCGACGGAATCCAACGTGATGCAGCGCGTGCCCCGTCCGCGCGCCGCGCCGCTGCTGT
The DNA here is from genome assembly GCF_046590535.1 of Phenylobacterium sp. Taxonomy (GTDB): domain Bacteria; phylum Pseudomonadota; class Alphaproteobacteria; order Caulobacterales; family Caulobacteraceae; genus Phenylobacterium. The sequence continues at coordinate 3,045 of NZ_JBKJTG010000018.1, forward strand.
CTGGCTTTGTGCTGCGGCGAATCGGCATCGTATCGGTGCTGTTCATGATCGGCATCTTTGGCATCTTTGAGTATGCGATGCAGCGCGGTCTTGGCGAGGCTGTCGCGCGGACCCTGGTGGTGAACACCGTGGTGATGATGCAGATCTTCTATCTATTTAACGTGCGCTATCTGCACATGACCTCGTTCAGCATCCGGGGCGTGCTTGGCACCCGCGCCGTGCTGGCTGCCGTTGGCATCGTAGTCGCGGGGCAGCTTACCTTCACCTATGCGCCGTTCATGCAGGTGCTGTTTGGCAGTGCAGCGATCTCCCTCCTCGACGGGGCCATCGTCCTTGCCATCGGCATTGTCCTCCTGGTGGTGCTGGAAATCGAGAAGGCCCTGATGCACCACTTTGGAGCACTGAGGCCTGGTCTGGCAGGTCGAGTTGGAGTGGATGATCTTGCTGGGTAAGAAACCGGCGTGTTTTGGGCGTTCAGTCAGCCTCCCGCCGGATCCTTTGCCGTCGCTGGCGCTGCTCGGGCAGGCGCTACTGGGGCTGGCTCTCCTGCATGGAGGCGGCGTCTTGGTCGGGGTGTTCTCCTTCCATCTCTGGTCGCAGAGCCACTCGCCGGAGGCGGAAGCTCGCGGTGCGACGTTCCTGGCCCTGGTGGTTGGAAATCTGGTTCTGGCTCTGGCCGATGCATCGTCGACGGGCGGGCGGCTGTTTGCGCCCCATCGCAAGATCTACTGGATCATCTCCGCAGTTGCGGGCGTCGTGCTCATAGCGGTGCTGGCGGTTCCGCTTTTGGCCGACCTCTTCAAGGTGACCCCGCCCGACCTGCCGTTGCTGTGTCTGGCGCTTGCCGTCGCGGGTCTGAGCGGAGGCTGGTTTCGTGTGGCCAGGAGCCTGCATGGCCTGTCGCGGCGCGGCTGGGCGAAAGCCACCCGCCTCGCGCCGTCATGACCTCCGGAAGGCTGCCCTCCAAGCGGCAGGCCAGGCGCTCATGCCTCCGCGGCCAGCAACATATTGACGGCCCGATCGAAGTCCGGGTGGAGCGGATCGGGCAACTCTTCCACACACTTGATCCGCTTCCGTTTCGAGAGCGGGACCTGGACGCGGGCGTCGAAGAATATGTGGTGGGATGGGCGGGCGAGATCGCCAGAAATCATCCGATCTCAATTGTGATCCGTATGCCTGCCGCCGAGGCGCAACGGGACGAAGCGCGGCATATCGAGGAGGCCGTTCGGAACTACTTTGCCTACCGGGCCGACGTCCTCGGCTGGGACCTGCGCGACCTGTTCCGCGCCGGCCGCGCCTCGCTGGCGATCGGCGTCGCGGTTCTCGCGGCCTGTATCGTCGTCGGCAAAGCTGCTGAGGGCTTCCTGGGCGCCGGCTATGTGGGCCGTTTCTTTGACGAGGGGCTGATCATCCTGGGATGGGTGGCCAACTGGCGGCCTGTTGAGATTTTCCTCTACGACTGGTGGCCTCTCGTCCGGCGCCGTCGGCTCTACCGACGACTGTCCAGGGTTCCGGTCGGGATTGTCCCTGACGAATAGCTGCACGCCGACTGGCTCGGAGAGACAGGGTCTTAGCCTTCACGTCAGCTCTCGGGGTAAAAAAGGGGAGGGACAGGCCTCGGTCAGGCGCCCACCCGCAGTGACCGGCTCAGCGTCGCATCAGTCCGGCCGTACCCTCGGCGATCACCATCTGTTCGTCCGTCGGGATCACGAGCACCCTGACGGAACTGTCAGCGCGGCTGATCTGCCGGTCGGCGGCGAGGTTGGCCTCCGGATTCAACCGCACCCCCAACCACGCGCAAAGCTCGGCGATGCGATGGCGGATAGGCGCCGCATTTTCGCCGACACCGGCCGTAAACACCAAGGTGTCCAAGCCGCCCAGCGCCGCCGTCAGCGAGCCAATCTCACGGGCGATCCGATAGACATAGACCTCGATCGCCTGCTTCGCGTTAGGTTCTGCGCTGGCCAGTAAGGTCACCATGTCGCCGCTCAGGCCGGACAACCCAAGCAGCCCGGAGCGATTGTAGAGCATGTCGGTGACCTCCGTGACGGACATGGCCCGATCCTGGATCAGATGAAGCACGACGCCAGGATCCAGGGAACCGGAGCGCGTGCTCATCGGTGGGCCTTCGAGGGCGGAAAATCCCATAGTGGTGGCAATGCTGCGGCCCCGGTTCAGGGCGCAAAGCGAAACGCCGCTTCCCAAGTGCAAGACGATGCAGCGCCCGCCAGCCTCTGGCCCTTCCTGGGCGCGAAGAACGCCTGAGATGTAGTCGTAGGAAAGGCCGTGGAAGCCATAGGCGATGACGCCCTGCTCGATCAGGTCCCGGGGCAGGGCATAGAGGCGCGCGACCTCGGGCTGCTGAGCGTGAAACGCGGTGTCGAAGACACCGACCTGCAGCGCGCCTGGCAGGTGGCGCACGGCGATCTCGACCCCCCGCAGATTGAACGGTTGGTGCAGCGGCGCCAGCGAGGCGAGGTCGGCCAGTCGAGCCGTAACCGCTCCAGTCAACACGGTCGGTCTCAGGAAGTCGCGGCCGCCGTGGACGATGCGGTGTCCGACGGCGATGACTCCGTCCGTCCAACCCTGGTCGGCCAGCCAGGTGTAGACCGCCGCCAGGGCCTCTTCCGGTCCGGATGCGTCGGGCCAGGCTTTGTCGACCAGGACAGCGCCGTTCGCGGCTGCCCGCAGCCGCGCGGCGCCACCAATTCCGGCCACTTGTCCCGAGAGCAGCAGGGGTAGTCCGGGCGTCCCCTCATAGACGCCGAACTTCAGGCTGGAGGAACCGGCGTTCAGGGTCAGCAGACGAGGTGGCGTCACCGGACGTACTTGCTGGGCGCATGCTGCCGCACGAGGATCGCCAGGGCGCATGAGGCCAGGCGAGACGCCTCAGGGTCCGAGCGGCTCGTGAGGATGATGGGAACCCGAGCCCCCATCACGATCCCAGCAGACTGGGCGTGCGACAGGTAGAAGAGTTGCTTGGCGAGTATGTTGCCGGACTCGATATCCGGGACGATGAGGATGTCAGCGCGGCCGGCCACCTCCGAAACAATCCCCTTGGCCGCCGCGGATTCGACCGAGATCGCGTTGTCGAACGCCAATGGGCCGTCCAACACGCCGCCGACGATCTGGCCGCGGTCGGCCATCTTGCAGAGCGCAGCGGCGTCGAGCGTCGAGATCATCTTTGGATTGACCGTCTCGACCGCGGACAGGATGGCGACCTTTGGCACGGCTATGCCCATCGCCAGGGCGCAGTCGATAGCGTTCTGGACGATGTCTCGCTTGGTGGTCAGGTCCGGGGCGATGTTCAGCGCCGCGTCGCTGACCAGTAGCGGCCGGGGATGGCCAGGTACATCAAGGACGAAGACATGGCTCATGCGCCGCTCAGTCCGCAGCCCCGAATCACCGGCCACCACAGCCTCCAAGAGCTCGTCGGTATGCAGCGCGCCCTTCATGATCGCCTGCGCCTCGCCGCTCGCCGCCAGCTCGCAGGCCTTCGCGGCCGCCTCGTGACTGTGCGCCACGTCGATCAGGCGATAGGGGGCGATGTCCAGCCCGGCGGCCAGGGCCGCCGCCTCGACGCGAGCTTTGGGGCCGATCAGAATAGGCAGAATGAGCCGCTGCACCGCCGCAGCCACCGCCCCGCCCAACGAAAGGGCGTCCACAGGATGAACGACTGCCGCTGCAAGGGCCTGTGGCGACTCCGCCATTCGCATCAGCCTTAGCAACTGAGAGCCCATTGGTGAGGCCGACGGCGCTGGGCGGTCAGATCGTGGCGTTGCCATTGGAATCCTTGCGCGCGAGATCGACCGGTTCCACCGTAGCTGCCAGCCCGTGGACCGCGGCTGCGTGGGGAGAGCACAAGCTTGATAGCGCCAATGTCCATGCTGAGCGTAACCCGCCCGGCGCCCTCTGCGGCACGGCCCCGCCGAACTTGATGGGCTGATCGCGGTTCAGATCGGTCATCGGCTTCTTGCCCAGTTCTCGCTTGAGCATCTAGAGGGTAGTCGACCTGGAGCGTCCAGGAGCCTTCCCGACCTCCTTCATACCGGCGATGTGAAGGTCGATCAGTTCGCCGAAGGTGTTCCGGCGAGCGATCCTGGAGGGTTGCGGCGTCGCGCCGCGGTCGACTTGGCGCTCTAAGTCGCTCGCCCACGGCCGGGCGTCTTCCGGCCGCACGAAGGTCTCACTGATGAAGCGGCCCTGCGGCGAACCTGAGCGCGCAATGAGCCCGAACTGAGCGTCGTGATGGTGGCCATCTTCGTGCGTGCTCCGTGTGCGCCCAACCGTCGAAAGGCCGCGAAAAACGTCGTGCGATAGCGTAAACCGGAGTGCAGACGCCGGGACTAACCCTCTGAAGATACGAGAAAAGTGAAGCAATTTCAATCGCATCGGCTGTCTGTCGCCCCGATGATGGACTGGACGGACCGGCACTGCCGGGTCCTGCATCGGACGCTCACGCGCCGGGCGATGCTCTATACCGAGATGCTGACCACGGGCGCGATCCTGCATGGCGACAGCGCCCGGCTGCTGGCGTTCGATCAGTCGGAGCACCCGGTGGCGCTTCAGCTCGGCGGGTCTGACCCCGCGGATCTGGTGGCGGCGGCGCGGATCGGCGAGGCGGAGGGCTACGACGAGATCAACCTCAACGTCGGCTGTCCCTCCGATCGGGTGCAGTCCGGGCGGTTCGGCGCCTGCCTGATGCGCGAGCCCGCCCTGGTGGCCGACTGCATGGCCGCCATCGGCGATGCGGTGAAGGTCCCGGCCACGGTGAAGTGCCGCATTGGCGTCGACGACCAGCACCCTGCGGAAAGCCTGTTCGAGCTGGTGGACCTCTGCGCCCAGGCCGGCGTGCGCCACTTCGTGGTGCATGCGCGGATGGCCTGGCTGAAGGGCCTGTCGCCGAAGCAGAACCGCGACGTGCCGCCGCTGGACTATCCCTTGGTCTGGCGGCTGAAGCGCGAGCGCCCGGATCTGACCATCGTCATCAACGGCGGCATCGGCTCGCTGGAAGAGGCTGAGACACATCTGACACATGTCGACGGGGTGATGCTGGGCCGGGCGGCCTATCACACCCCAGGATTGCTGGGCGAAGTGGACGCGCGGCTGTTCGGCGAGGCTGCCACGGTGGATGCCTTCGAGGCAGTGGGCGGCTACCGCGACTACGTGGGCCGCGAGCTGGCCCGCGGGACGCACCTAGCGGCGATGACCCGGCACATGCTTGGCCTGTTCCACGGGCAGCCGGGTGCTCGGACCTGGCGGCGGATCCTCACGGTGGAGGGTGTCAGGTCGGGAGCGGGCCTGGAAGTGATCGACCAGGCGCTGGCGGCGATCTCAGGGCTGCAGGACGAGAGCGAGCGGCGTGGCCTCGAAGCGCGACAGCCGGCCCAGGTAGCTCATGCCTAGAAGAGAGGTGTCGAGGCCCTTCTCGATCACCAGGGCGGTGACGTCGTCCAGGCGGGCGCCGGCCACGGACACCGAGGACAGCGTCACCGAGGCCGCGCGGGCCTGACCGCCGGCGGTGACCACCCGGTATCCGTACTTCAGGTCCTTGATCCGAAAGCCCAGGCGCTCGGCGTCGGCGGGGGTGAGCGCCACGGCGGTGGCCCCGGTGTCCACCAGGAACTTCACCGGCTGGCCGTTGACCTGGCCCAGCGCCCAGTAGTGGCCGTCGGCGCCCCGCGGCACCGCGGTCCCGGCGCGAGGACCTGGCGCAGACACATCCAAAAGCATAGGCGCCTCAGCGCGGGCGGCGCGCAGGGTCGGCGGCGTCAGGGCGACGACCGCGCCGGCGGTGGCGGAGGCCGACACCGCGGCCACCACGGCCACCATCGCGAACTTGGCGATCTCAGACACGACTCACCGCTCCACCGGTCCTTGCTTGGTGGAGCCTAGCGAACAGGCGTTTGCAAGCCGTGAACGGTCAGAAGAGGGCGAGTTTCTCGGGGCGTATGCGGCTGCGCCGCGCGGGCAACTCGGCGATGATTGTGTCGCGCTCAGCGTCCGTCAGCCGACCCCATCCGGCGACCTCCGACAGCAGCCGGTAGCAGCCCAGGCATAGGCTGGTCTCGCCATCCACCACGCAGACCTTGATGCAGGGTGTGCGGATCGGCTGGGGCGGGCGGGCCGTAGCGTCGAGCTTCGGTTCAGGCTGATCCATGGACGTTGTTTTGGCCGCGAGGACCACGTCTGACAAGCTTTTGTTGTGGAAAGTAAAAAGGATGTATAATTGCAGGAAGATGATCCATAAATACGGATTATTGCTGCCTATTCATTTGAGATCGTCAGCAGTCGAGAGGAGCTTAATTTCAGGTTTCCAGGGAGAACATCATGAAGTTCTCTGCACTCGCCCTCGCCGCCCTCGCCGCCACCTCCGCCTTCGCCGGCGACCGCGTCACCGGCGACCGCGTCACCGGCGTGGACTACCTGCGGGCCAACCGCTGCAAGGGCCTCGCCACCACCCTGGGCTCGGTGGACACCGCCGCCCTCGACACCTTCATCAAGGCCGAGGGCCGCTCGCGGCAGTCCCATGTGGTCGACCGCGGCCGGGCCGAGATGACCAAGGCCGCCCGGGAAGCCCGTCACGAGGAGCGCCGCAACCGGCTGGCCGCCGAGCTGAGCGGGCCCTGCATGGCCTACATCGGCGGCGGTGTGGACCTTGCCAAGCGCTACTCCAACACTCTCGCAACCTGGGCGCTTGCCCGGCGCGCCACCCAACCGGCCGGCGCGTTTTTCTTGGGGCGGGCCTTGAGTGAACTCACCTGAGCTGTAGGACTTCCCCGTCCGCGGCCGCACGCGCGGCCCGACAGCGAAGGACGTCCGAGCGCGCATGAAGGTGTTAGTCCCCGGCGAGACCTGTTGGCGCACCGCGCGGGCAGACCGCGCAGCCTTCCTGATCGACAACGAGGCCTATTTCTCAGCCGCCTTCGACGCCATCCAGAAGGCCCGCCGCTCAATCCTCCTGCTGGGCTGGGGGTTCGATCCGCGCACCCGGCTGTTCCCGGACGGCTACGACGGGCCGGACGACCCGGACGAAGTAGGCCGCATCCTGGTGGAGCTGGCCAGCGCGCGCCCGGAGCTGGACGTGCGGCTCTTGATCTGGAAGTCGGCCCTGCCGATCGCCGCCAGCCAGGAATTCTTCCCGCACAAGGCGCGCAAGTGGTTCAAGGACACGCCGGTCAAGTTCGTGCTGGACGACCAAGTGCCGTTCGGCGCCTGCCACCACCAGAAGGTGCTGGTGATCGACGACCGCGTGGCGATCAGCGGCGGCGGCGACATCTGCGTCGACCGCTGGGACACCCCTGGGCATCTGGACGACGACGAACGCCGGATCATGCCCAAGCAGGAGTGCCACGCCCCGCGGCACGAGGTGATGATGATGGTGGACGGGGCCGCCGCGAAGGCGCTGGGCGACCTGTTCCGTGACCGCTGGGCGCTGGCCACCAGGGAAACCCTGGCGCCGCCGCCGGACGCCGGCGGAGACCCCTGGCCCGAGCATGTGCCCGCAGCCCTGATCGATACCGACATCTCCATCGCCCGCACCGTGCCGCGCTGGCGCAAGCAGCCGACGGTGGAGGAGGTCCGCAAGCTGACCCTGGCCTCGATCGCCGACGCCAAGGACATCATCTACCTGGAGAACCAGTACTTCACGTCGCCGCTCTATGCCGAGGCCCTGGCGGCCCGGCTGAACGAGCCGGACGGACCGGAGGTGGTGCTGATCACCACCGGCCATGCGCCGAGCTGGTTTGACCGGGCGACCATGGACCGGGCCCGCGGCGCGATGATCTGGCGGCTCAAGGCGGCCGACATCTTCGGTCGGTTCCGGGTCTACTACCCGACGACGCCCAACGGGTCGGACGTGATCGTCCACTCCAAGACCTCGGTGTTTGACGACCGCATCGCCCGGGTGGGCTCGGCCAACCTCAACAACCGCTCGGGTGGCTTCGACACCGAGGTCGAGTTGGCGGTGGAGTGCGAAGACGAGGCGTCGCGGATGAGCATCGCCGCATTCCGCGACCGGCTGGTGGGCCACTTTATCGGCTATACCGGCGACGCCATCGCCAAGGCCCGCGCCGACCACGGCGGCCTGGCCGGCGCCATCGACGCCCTGAACCGCGATGGCCGCCTAGTCCCCATCGTGCCGGAGAAGCTGGGTAAGTTCGCCGAGTGGCTGGCCGCCTGCCACCTGGGCGACCCCTCCGACGTCAGCGATTCCTGGCGCGTGGGCCGGCGGCGCGAACGCCTCTACGCCCAGGCGCGCCGGCTGGTGAACAGCCTACGGAGCCGAGCCGCAGGGCGCTAGGCGCCCACGTCCCGAACTCCGGACCCCACTCGGCGCCGTCTGTCCTGCGGATCGGCGCGACAAGCGGACGCCCTGAGGTGGTCGAAATCCCTGGCTGCAAGCGGCAGAACCAGGGCGATGCCGGGCGACGGTCCCGCTCCGGGCTCGCTCAGACCACCTCGAAGTCCATCACCAGGGGCAGGTGGTCGGACGCCACCCGGGTCAGGGGATCGAAGGGGGCGAACACGTCGAGCACGCGGATGCCCTCGCTGACGAACAGGTGGTCGATGCGCAGGACCGGCAACTGCGAGGGAAAGGTGGAGGTCGGCGAGCTCCTGGGCGAGAGCCTGCGGGCGGGCTTCAGGCGCTGCGTCAGGGTGCGATAGACCACCGACGTCGCCGTGGCGTTGAAGTCGCCCAGCAGGATCGACGGGTCCTGGCACCGGGGATGCTCCATCCACGAGAGGCTGGCTAGCGCCTGGGCCTGGATCTGCTGCTCGCGCGGCACCAGCCCCAGGTGGGTGTTGACGATCTGCACGGTGCGTCCGTCGATGAACACCTCCACCCACACGGCGCCGCGGGGCTCTAGCTGGGCGATCCGCGGGTGGCCGGGCAGGGGCCCCACCTGGATCAGCCGCTCCGGATAGGCGGTGAGGATCGCATCGCCATAGAGCTCCTCCTCCACCCTCAGGGCGGCGTGGAAGTGGCACTTCATCTCAAGCTGCTCGGCGATCCGGTGCGCCTGGTCGACACCGCCGGTGCGCGCCCGGCCCACGTCCAGTTCCTGCAGGGCGACGATGTCGGGGTTCAGGGCGGCGATCACCGAGGCCACCCGGTCCACGTCCAGGCGCCGGTCGTTCCCCACGCAGCGGTGGACGTTGTAGGTAAGGATGCGCGGCATGGGCGGGGATGAGTGCCGAGGTTCTGGGGCGAAGGCAAGGCAACGGCTGGCGTGCCGGTTGGATTCGCAGCCTTGTGACGAGAGGAGTGACGTTTACGTCAACGTCATCTTCCCAACCTCCGGCCGCGCAGTTATGGTCGCAGCCTCGCCGATACGGTGTAAATCCGAGCGCCCTGGGAGACGACCATGAACCTCGACTTCACGCCCGAAGAGAACGCCTTCCGCGACGAGGTGCGCACCTTCATCGCCGAGAACTATCCGGCGTCTCTCCGCGAAGTGCAGGCCGGTGGCGCGCCGCTGGCGAAGGACGACTATCTCTCCTGGCACAAGGTGCTGGCCAGGAAGGGCTGGGTGGCGCCGTCGTGGCCGGTTGAGCACGGCGGGACAGGCTGGACGCCCACGCAGAAGTACATCTGGTCGGAGGAACTGGCGCGGGCCGACGCAATGCCGGTGCTGCCGTTCGGCGTCGCGATGCTGGCGCCGGTGATCTACACCTTCGGCACCGAGGAGCAGAAGAAGGAGTTCCTGCCGGGCATCTACAACGGCGACGTCTGGTGGTGCCAGGGCTACTCCGAGCCGGGCGCGGGCTCCGACCTCGCCTCGCTGAAGACCCGGGCCGAGCGGATCAAGGGCGACGACGGCCGCGAGTACTACATCGTCAACGGCCAGAAGACCTGGACGACCCTGGACCAGGAAGAAGCCCCAGTCGGCGAACTGGCCGAGCGTCGTCCAGGTCTTCTGGCCGGTGACGATGTAGTACTCCTTGCCG